>CAUWEI010000072.1:0-13433 GCA_963557675.1 uncultured Oscillospiraceae bacterium
GTACATTTGCGTACAGCCGGGCTTCCTGCATGGGCTTTTTGTACAGCCCCTTTTTTATTCAAATTTCTATCAAAAAGGGATGCTTCTTGAGAAATTCCTGTTATTCGACGGTAACAGATTTTGCTAAGTTTCTGGGTTTGTCTACATCACAGCCCCGTGCCAGGGCGGTATAGTAGGAGAAGGTTTGCAGTGGAATGACATTGAGGCTCGGCTGCAACAGAGGATGGGTCTTAGGAACCGTAATCACATAGTCCGCAGTCTTTTTGGCCTCCTGCTCCAAATCCTCTGTGGTGAGACACAGCACCTGGGCACCTCTGGCTTTGACTTCCTTGATATTTGCCATGGTTTTTTCGAAAAGTGATTCCACCGTGGCAACAGCAACCACTAAAGTGCCAGGCTCAATCAAAGAAATAGGACCGTGCTTCAGCTCACCTGCGGCATAGGACTCCGAGTGAATATAAGCAATCTCCTTTAACTTGAGACTGCCTTCCAGACAGGTTGCACTGTCCAGATTACGTCCAATGAAGAAGGCATCACGGTGATCAAAGAGGGTGGAGGAATAGTACTGAACCTGTGCAATCCGTTCCTCACTGAGACAGGCCTGCACCTGCTCCGGCAGGGTGTACAGGGACTTGCAAGCCGCCTCAATCTCCTCACGGGACATGGTTTCCAGCACCTCTGCCAGATACAGAACCACAAGATAGATGGTAGCAAGCTGGGTGGAATAAGCCTTGGTGGTAGCCACAGCGATTTCCGGGCCGGCCCAAGTATACAGCACCTGGTCGGCGGCCTTGGCGATGGCGCTGCCTACCACGTTGACAATGGCCAGTGTCTTAGCACCCTGAGCCTTGGCTTCCCGAAGGGCTGCCAGTGTATCGGCAGTTTCACCGGACTGGCTGATAAACAGGCACAAGGTGTTTTCATCCAGGACGGGATCGGCATACCGGAACTCAGAGGCCACAATGGGCTCCGTGGGGATTCGGCAGTTCTTTTCCAGAATATATTTGGCCAGACAACCCACATAATAGGAGGAGCCACAGGCAATGATATAGATTCTACGGAGTTTTTTGAGGGTGCTGGGAGAAAATTGGATTTCATCCAGTGCCACATGGTTATTCTGAAGCCGGGGATGGATGGTGTCACGCAGAACGTGAGGCTGGTCATAAATTTCCTTCAGCATGAAGTGGGGAAAACCACCACGTTCGGCGGCGGACAGCTCCCAGGTGATGGTCTCCGGAACTCTGCGGACCGGTTCCCCCAGTGCATTGTAGAAGGAAACGGAATTGGCGGTGAAAACAGCCATGTCTCCATCTTCCAGATAAGCGACCTTCCGGGTATGCTTCAAAATAGCAGGTACGTCCGAAGCAATGAAGTATTCTTTATCTCCAAAGCCGAAGATCAGGGGAGAATCTTTCTTGACGGCAATCATCTGCCGAGGGAATTCTCTGCACAAAATACCTAAGGCATAGCTGCCTTCCAGCCGTCGGATGGCCTGACGTACTGCCTCCAACAGATCATGGTGGTCCCGATAGTACATGGCAATGAGATTTGAGATGACTTCGGTATCTGTGTCGGAATGGAAATGACAGCCCTTGGAAATCAGCATTTCCTTTAATTCCATGTAGTTTTCAATGATGCCATTGTGTACTACGGCAATTACACCATCATCGGACAAATGGGGGTGCGAATTCTGGTCTGAGGGGGCGCCGTGGGTGGCCCACCGGGTATGACCAATGCCAATAACACCGGGAAGCTTCTCTCCGTTATCGGTCTTATCCCGCAGAGCCTGAAGCCGACCTTTGGTTTTCATCGCTTCCAGCCCCATGGGGCCATGGACACAGATGCCAGCGGAGTCATAACCACGGTATTCCAGCTTGGAAAGACCGTCCAACAAAATCGGCGCTGCTTGTCGCTGGCCAACATATCCAACGATTCCACACATAGAAATAACCTCCAAAAATAGAATAGGGCCAATTCGTTACCTGCATTATACTATTCCAGTGGTGCAAAAATCAATCATTATTTTATGAAAAAATCCACAAAAATTTTGACAAATTGAAAAAAAGGGCCGTCCCACCGGTTGGCGAGACGGCCTTTCTGGTCAATTGGTTATTCACAAGCCCCTAATTGCCAGAATGCTACAGCACTGGCGGCAGCTACATTGAGCGAGTCTACATGATGGGTCATGGGGATCATAACGGTGTAATCACATTGTGCAATGGTTTCGGAGGCCAAGCCGTCTCCTTCTGTGCCCAGAACAATAGCCAGCTTCTCTTCTTGCGTAAGCCGGGGGTCTCGAAGCGAAAGGGAATCCTCCTTGAGTGCCATTGCAGCGGTTTTGAAGCCCAGACTGTGGAGCTTCTGGGACCAGTCGGCATCCACATAGGTCCAGGGAACCTGAAATACCGTACCCATACTTACCCGGATAGCCCGACGGTAAAGAGGATTGCTGCAACAGTCTGTGAGCAGAACGGCATCCATATTGAGGGCGGCGGCAGAACGGAAGATTGCACCCACATTTGTGGGATTCATTACATTTTCCAGTACCGCTATCCGACGAGCTCCAGCACAGACAGTTTCCAAAGAAGGAAGGGGCTTTCGCCGCATGGCGCATAAAACACCTCTGGTGAGCTGAAAGCCGGTTAACTGAGTGAGAACATCAAAAGGGGCTGTGTAAACCGGGGCGCTGCCGCATCTGGCCAGAATCCCGGCGGCTTGTCCTTCCAAATCGTTGGATGCGGCCAGAAGAGAGATCGGCTCATAGCCTGCATCCAAAGCCCGTTCAATCACTTTAGGGCTTTCGGCAATAAAAATACCCTGTTCGGGGTCTTGCCGGTTTAGCAGCTGTACCTCAGACCGCCGGGCATAGATGTCCAGCTCCGGGGCAGAAAAATCGGTAATTTCTCGAATATCAGCCATAGATTCTACCTCCTGGAATCAAAATCAGGGTTTGCTTTTCTTCTTCCTGCGCCGTCCGTCTGCAACTGCTACCACTTTTCCGGGAACCAAAGGGTCAGAACGCAAGGCTCGCCGTCTGGGAGCGGAAGCAGGAGGTGCAGAAACTGGTTTTTGAACTTGGGAAGGACCTTTTTTGCTGGGCTTGGGGACTTGCTTTTCCGTTTCCTGCTTGGCAGGTTTGGGCTGCCGCTGGTGCCGTTGATTTCGCTGGAGCTTGGGGGTCGCTTCCAAAATCTCCATGGGCCAGGGGTGCTTCTTTACCTCCGGTATGGCCTTTCCAATCAATTTCTCAATGTCTTTGAGATAGGCAAGCTCATCAAAATTGCAGAAGCTGATCGCAATGCCCCGATGTCCGGCACGGCCCGTTCTGCCGATGCGATGGACATAGGTTTCCGGCACATTGGGAAGCTCGTAGTTGATGACACAGGGCAACTCGTTCACATCAATGCCACGGGCGGCAATGTCTGTGGCCACCAGCACCCGGATTTCCCGGGATTTGAACCGTTCCAGAGCCGTTACCCGTGCCGACTGGCTTTTGTTTCCATGAATAGCCATAGCGGGAATCCCGGACTTGGTAAGCGTTTCCGCCACTCGATTGGCTCCATGCTTGGTATTGGTGAAAACCAACACACTGGGATAGTCGTTTTTGATGAGAATGTCATGGAGCAACAGTTTTTTGTTTCCCTTGTCAATTTTGTAGACCTGTTGAGAAATGGCATCCACGGTAGACGACTGAGGGGTGACCTCCACACGAATGGGGTCGTGGAGAATGGTTTTGGACAGAGCGGCAATTTCCTGAGGCATGGTGGCAGAAAAAAGGAGGGTCTGCCGCTTCTGAGGAAGCCGTGCAAGAACCTTCCGTACATCGTGAATAAAGCCCATATCCAATATCCGGTCTGCCTCATCCAGAACGAAGATTTCCAGATGGCTCAGATCAATGTGGCCCTGATTGCACAGGTCATTGAGTCGGCCCGGGGTAGCAATCAACACATCTAGGCCCTTTTGAAGGGCCTGCACCTGAGGAGCTTGTCCCACACCGCCAAAGATAACGGTGCTTCTGACGGGAAGAAAGGCTCCATAGGATTGAAAATTCTCCTGAATTTGCAGAGCCAGTTCCCGGGTGGGGGTTAAAATCAAAGCCCGAATGGGCCGATGGTTCTTTGTAATTTCTCCGGAAATCCGCTGCAAAATAGGAATGGAAAAAGCGGCGGTTTTTCCGGTTCCGGTCTGGGCACAGCCGATGAGGTCTCGACCCTGTGCGACCGGTCCAATGGCTGCGGCCTGAATGGGAGTAGGGGACGTATAGCCCATCTGTTGAACAGCCCGAAGAAGCTCAGGCCGTAAATTTAGCGATTCAAATGTCATAGATAGTCCTTGGTATGTGAATTTGCCATAGGCATTTCCTTAGTATACACCAGATTTCTGGGAATTGCAAACAAACCGATGGGAAATTCCGGTTAGTCGTTGCACAAATGGGGAAAACATGATATGATATAGAAATTATATTAGGTTTTTACGCCTATGATTATTTTGAAATAAGGGAAGTTTCTAAAATATGTATGAGTTGATTAACGAGAAGACGCTGGCAGAGTATGAGGCATTTATTGCAGGCCATCCCAAGGGCCATTTTGCACAGTCCAGTCTTTGGGGAAAGCAGAAGACTGCTTGGACTTGGCGTGCCGTTGCGGTTCGTGGAGAAGATGGAAAAATTAAGGGCTCTATGGCATTCCTCATTCGCAGAATGCCCATTTTCCGGGCCAGCATGCTCTATGCCTGCCGTGGCCCTGTGTGCGATTTGGATGACCGGGAGACCATGGAGGAGCTGGTGAAGGGTGCCAAAGCTCTGGCGAAGGAGTACCACGGTTATGTAATCAAGGTAGACCCCGATGTGCCGGTGGAAAATCAGGCGTTCCGGGAAATGCTGGAGTCCTTTGGCTTCCGGATTATGCAGGAGGGTAAGAACTTTGAGGGCATTCAGCCCAAATTTGTTTTCCGTATGAATGTGGAGAACAAGACCGAGGAAGAAATGCTGGCATCCTTCCATCAGAAGCACCGCTATAACATCCGCCTTGCCACCAAGAAAGGGGTAGAGGTGAAGATTTGCGGTCAGGAGATGGTCCACGACTTCACCCAAATTATGATTGAGACCGGTATGCGTGACAACTTTGTGACCCGGAATGAGGAGTATTTTTCCAACATTCTGAAGAATCTGGGAGAGCACGCCCGGCTGTATATGGCCTTTTATGAGGGCCAGCCCATTGCAGGTACTCTGGCCATCTGGTTTGGCGATAAGGTGTGGTATCTCTATGGTGCTTCCTCCAACACCCACCGGAACCTCATGCCCAACTATCTGTTGCAGTGGAATATGATTCAGTGGGCGCTGGAAAAGAAGTGCAGAATCTATGACTTCCGTGGCGTTTCCGGTGATTTGGACGAGAGCAATCCCCTGTATGGCCTGTACAAGTTCAAGAAGGGCTTCAATGGTGATTTCACAGAGTTTGTAGGCGAATTCGACTTGATTCTCAACAAGCCTCTGTATGTGATGATTGACAAGGCTACCAAGATTTATCAGCACCGGAATGTCCTCAAGTATCGTCGGGAGAACAAGGACAAGGCACCGGCAGAAAAGAAGGCAGAGTAAGCCCTGAGGGGGAACAGTATGAAAGCCTATATTGTAGAAACGGATAAAATCATTCACAATGTGCAGGTTTTGAAACAGAAAGCAGGCAATGCCACAATCTGGGGCGTTGTGAAGGGCAATGGATACGGCTTGGGTGCGGCGAAGCTGGCTCAGGTGCTCTATGGGGAAGGAATTACCCACTTTGCGGTGACGGCATTGGAAGAGGCGGCGGCCCTGCGGGAAGCCGGCCTCAAGGATGCCAATATTCTGATGCTCCGGGAAACTTCGGATAAGCAGGAGCTGGAACAGCTGTTGAATCTGGATGTGATTTGTACGCTGGGTTCTTTGGATGCAGCACAGGCATTGAATGAAGTAGCCGGAGAACTGGGAAAAAAGGCAAAGGCCCATGCAAAGCTGGATACCGGTATGGGTCGGTATGGCTTTTTGCCGGAGCAGTTGGAGCAGGCCAAACAGCTTTGGAATTATGAAACGATCCAAATTCAGGGTACGTTTACCCATTTTTACCGGGGCGGCAACGAGAAAGTCAGAAATCAGCAGTTTGCAAGCTTCCAGACCATGGTAGAGCAGCTGAAACAGGCTGGATGTTCGGTAGGAATGGTGCATTGTTGCAATTCTCTGGCCTTTTGGTATGCACCCCAGATGCATCTGGATGCAGTGCGCTTAGGCTCCTGCCTTCTGGGTCGTGTGGGCTATGGCCCGGAGGCCGGATTAAAGCGGGTTGGCTATGTAAAGGCCGATGTGGAGGCTTTGCGGACCATCCCCAAGGGCCACAATGTGGGCTACGGCGGGGATTGTCAGGTAAAGCGAGAGACAAAGATTGCAGTCATTGGTGTGGGGTATCTGCATGGCTTTTCCGTGGAGCGGGGCTATGATGTGTTCCGTCCTAGGGACTGCATCCACTCCATGGGCCGGTATCTCAAGTACCTGCTGAAACACCACCGCCTGACGGTGGAGGTCAATGGAAAGACCTGCCCGGTTTTGGGCCATGTGGGTATGGTGAATCTGATTGCCGATGTGACGGATATTCCCTGCTCCCTGCACGATCCTGTGGTCGTACAGGTGAATCCTCTGGATTTGAAAGCAATGGAGGTTCGGTTCCAATGAAAAAAAGCATTGTGGCACTCCTTTTGATGCTGACTCTGGTGATGTCAGCCTGTTCCATGACCCCTGAGAAAGTAGACGGTATTCTGAGACAGCTGGAAGGGAAACCTACTTTTGAGGAGATGGAGTATTCTCGCCCTGACATGGATGCACTGCAAGAAGCTGGAAAGGCAGTCTGTGAGGCGACTCAAACACAGAACGATGCAGAAGCAATCTTAGATAGCCTGTTTTCCTACTATGATTTGTACGAAGAGTGTCAAACAATGTACAATCTGGCAGATATTCGCCACAGTCTGGATCTGTCGGACCCCTATTACAAAGAGGAATACGCCACCTGTTCGCAGCTTTGGAGTCAGGTAGGCGAGAATCTGGACAGCGTATACCGCAGCTTGGCCCAGTCTCCGATGAAAGACGAGCTGGAAGAGCTGTATTTTGACGAAGGCTACTTTGACCAGTACCTGGATGAGGACGGACAGGCATTGGAGTCTGTGTGGACGGAGAAGTTTCTGGAACTTCTGAATCAGGAGGCCCAGTTGGAAGCCCAATATTATGATGTGCTGGACAGCCTTTCTCGAAATCAGGGGGAAGGGGACTACACGAAGAAGCTGGCAGAGGCATTAGCTCCTGTGTATCTGGATATGATTCGGGTGCGGCAGGCTATGGCCCAGGAGATGGGCTACCCCGATTATGAATCCTTTGCCTGGTACTGGTCCTACGAACGGGACTATACCCCACAGGAGGTACAAACCTATGTAACAGCCATTCAGGAAAAATTGGTTCCCATGTATCAGCAATTATGGAACTCGGATTTTTTTGAGAATGTCTATGAGACTCGAGTTTCCAAGCAACAGATTCAGGATTATGTAAAATCTGCCGCAAAGCATATGGGCGGTGTGATGGAAGAATCCTGGGAGACACTGGAACAGCAGAAGCTGTTTGATCTGTCCGCAGGGCCCAATAAGTATATCGGTTCTTATGAATTGTACTTACCGTCTTACGAAGTGCCGTTTGTTTTCCTCTATCCATACGGAGATATAACGGACTATATTAGTTTTTCCCATGAGTTTGGCCATTTTATCAATGACTATGCCACGAAGGGAAGCTATCTGTCCGTCGATAATGCAGAGGCACTGTCTCAGGCCATGGAGTATTTGGCAACGTCTTATTCTCTGGACACCGATGCAGACACCTTGGAGTCCCTGCGAAAGATGACGCTGGCCAATAGCCTGTGTACCTATGTAGATCAGGCGGCCTATCACAGCTTTGAACATCTGGCCTATAAACTCACGGAAGAAGAGCTGACGTTGGAAAATCTCAACGGCATTTATACCCAGGTGTTACAGGACTTTGGCCATCCGGTTGTAGAGGGAGCGGAGACGGATTGGGTGGAGGTTCCCCACTTTTTTGTGGAGCCGTTCTACGTCCTGAGCTATGTGGTTTCCAATGATATTTCCATGCAAATCTATGAAAAAGAGTTGGAAAATGCCGGAGACGGACTGGAACTGTATGAGGCACTGTCCATGCAGTGGGAGGATGAAGACTTTCAGAGCCTTCTGAAAGAAGCGGAGATCATCAACCCTCTGGCACCGGAACGATTGAGCAGTCTGCAAACCCATTTTAAGACCGAACTCATCGAGGAACTTCATTAGAATACAGAAAAGCCACCCTTGTGATTAAGGGTGGCTTTTTGAAATCGGAATTACCAAAACCGCTTGGCGGAGCGGAACAGGGTCCATTTGTGACTCAGAAAAACGCTTGCGCCCAGCAGGAGGCAGAGAAAGGAAACCCAGGGAGAACATTGTGGCAGGACCTGACCCAGTATATAGCCAACGGCTGCCAGAAGAAGGAGTATACCCCAAATAAAGAGCCGTGTCCGCAACAGCCGGAGATAGCCATTGGGATTCAAACACGAGTCGGGATTTTTTCCACGGGGATAGAGATAGGGAATGGGGAGAAGCTTCGTCCAGCGAAGAGCCTGAACGCCCAGAATCAGGGCGTACACCCCACTTGCGGTGAAACAAACAGTCAGCAGAATATCAAACGCCACATTCATAGCAAAAATCCTCTCTGCCCAGAGGGCCTATTTTGTTCATTATACCAGTTGCGGAGAACAAATGCAAGAACCACTTGTAAATCGAAGAAATTCGTGGTAAACTAAGGTGGTTTGGAGTGAAATCCGTTATTTTTCAGCCAGAGCCCCTAAGGGATTCCGGCTTTTTCTGTGGCATTTCCCCCCGATTCAGTAGGGACAAATTTATGGAGGAATGAACGATGCCTACATTGCAAGAAGAAATCAGCCGCCGTCGGACGTTTGCGATTATTTCCCACCCCGACGCAGGTAAAACCACGCTGACCGAAAAGTTCCTGCTTTACGGCGGCGCCATTGCCCAGGCCGGTGTGGTCAAGGGTAAAAAAAATCGTCGTGCCGCTGTATCCGACTGGATGGAGATTGAGAAGCAGAGAGGTATCTCGGTTACCTCCTCTGTGATGCAGTTCCAGTGGGGCGGCTGCTGCATTAACATCCTGGATACTCCGGGTCACCAGGACTTCTCCGAGGATACCTACCGTACCCTGATGGCAGCAGACTCCGCCGTCATGGTCATTGATGCCAGTAAGGGCGTTGAGGCCCAGACCCGGAAGCTGTTTAAGGTCTGTGCTATGCGTCACATCCCCATCTTTACCTTTATCAACAAGATGGACCGGGAGTCCAAGGACCCCTTTGACCTTCTGGAAGAGCTGGAACAGGAGCTGGGCATTGAGACCTACGCTATGAACTGGCCCATTGGCTCCGGCAAGGAGTTCCAGGGTGTCTATGACCGCCGGGGCAGTCAGCTCCTGTTTTTCTCCTCCGGTGCCGCTGGCAGAAACCGGGCAGGAAAAGAGGAAATCGACCTCTATGACCCCAAGGTTGCCGACATTCTGGGCGATGAAAAGAAATATCATCAGTTGGTTGAGGATGTGGAACTTCTGGGGGCCGGACGGGACTTCGATTTGGACGAAGTGCAGCATGGTCGTTTAAGCCCTGTGTTCTTTGGTTCTGCTCTGACCAACTTCGGCGTAGAACCGTTCCTGGAGGAGTTCCTGAAGATGACCCCGCCCCCTCTGTCCCGGACTGCGGACTGCGGTGTGATTGATGCGTTTGACCCCAACTTCTCCGCCTTTGTGTTCAAGATCCAGGCCAACATGAACAAGGCCCACCGGGACCGTCTGGCCTTCCTGCGAATCTGCTCCGGTAAGTACGAGCGGGATGCAGAAGTGTATCACGTCCAGGGCGGCAGAAAAATGCGCCTGAGCCAGCCCCAGCAGATGATGGCAGCAGAGCGTGAGATTGTGGAAGAGGCCTATGCAGGCGACATTATCGGTGTGTTTGACCCCGGTATTTTCTCCATCGGTGACACGGTCACGGCCCCCGGTAAGAAATTTAAGTTTGCAGGTATCCCCACCTTTGCCCCGGAGCACTTCGCCCGGGTCTCTGCCAAGGACTCCATGAAGCGGAAGCAGTTTGTGAAGGGTACGGAGCAGATTGCCCAGGAAGGTGCCATCCAGATTTTCAAGGTGCCCAACTCCGGTATGGAGGAAGTCATTGTAGGCGTCGTAGGCGTGTTGCAGTTTGAAGTGTTCCAGTACCGTATGAAAAATGAGTATGGCGTAGATTTACGGATGGAGTATCTGCCCTATGAGGAATTGCGCCTCATTGACAACTACCCTGGAGAGCTCCATGATTTGAATTTGGGCTCCGATGCAGAGTTGTTAGAGGACTACCGTGGCAGAAGCCTGTTGGTGTTTACCAGCTATTGGGCCATTGATTTCACCTGCCGCCGGAATCCCGGTTTGGAGCTGTCTGAGATCACTGTGGAACAGGAAGAAGAATAATTTCCCCGGAGCTGCTGCTTTGTGCGGCAGCTCTTTTTCCGTTAGCGGCCCATAAAGAGAAAGCAGGAGTTATCCCGACAAAACGGGATAGCTCCTGTATCTATAAAATATGGAACTTTATTGGGTCGCAAGAACTTGTGCAACCTCTACCATGGCCTGAGTGATTTGCTCCAAAGGCATTTCGGTCTCAGGAGGAACGTGGATAAATCCGGCAGGAATATTTCTGGGAGTAGCCCAGGTCAGCAAATGGTAAAGAATACAGTTGCAGACGTAGCTTCCTGCACTCAAAGACAGTTCAGCCGGAATCTTTGCCTGTTCCAGCGTATTCAGAATCTTTTCCAGAGGCAAGGTGGAGAAGTAGGCATCCGGCCCACCGGGAATCAGGGGCTGATGAACGGGTTGGAATCCTGCATTATCGGGAATACTGGCATGAGCAAAGTTAATGCCCACCTTTTCCGGGGTGATTTTCTTTCGGTTGGCAGCCAGTCCCAAACACACAACGCAGTCGGGTTTGAGGGTTTCCAGAAGGGCCTGCAACGCCTGGGGAGCCTCTCCGAATACCACAGGAAGCTCGGCGGTGACAATGGTGGCACCGTCTACGGTTTGGGGCATATTTTTGAGACAGTCATAGGATGGATTGGTAGGCCCTCCGTTAAAGGGCATAAACCCGGTAAACAGAATTTTCATGGGGAGTCCTCCTTCACATAATAAAAAATTCCCCGCCCTGTGTGCGGTTTGGTGCCGGGTCACAGAGTCGGGGAATCTGGGATTTAGACGGAAACTTTGCGGATGATGCCCATGGGGGTCTGCTGGTCGTCCTGACCCAGGGGGTTGTCCTTCAGAATCCGGGCATAGAGATGCTTGTCCAGAGACTTGGAGGAGGTGCCCAAAATCTGGCCTTCCAGGTCGTTAATGTCTACGATGCAGGTATCAAAGCCGATATGCTCTTTGATTTCTGCTGCCACCTTGTCGGGCTTCACAGGTCCCAGAACCACATAGTGGTTATAGGGAGGGATGGTGTTGTGGCAGGGACCGTCAATGGAACGTGCCTTGTAACCGGCTACGGAGTAGAACCAGCCCTTCTTCTTAAAGAGCTTCTTACCGATGACGGACACAGCGGCAGCGAAGAGGATTCGCAGGGTGCCGCACTCCCGCAGAGCACATTCCATGGTCTCAGGCATACCCAGACCGATGCCGTGGGGGGTCTTGGTGACGTGCTTGCTCAGGGTATAGGCCAGCTTCCGGGGCTTGATGTCCTCCAGAGGAATGGCACGGTTCTGCGTGCAGGCAACGATTTTTTCAGAGATAAACAGTACATCACCGGGCTGCAGCTGAGGCTTACCGTACTTTTCGGCTACGTCACAGATGTTGTCATCCTTGGTAATCAGATGGGTAGTGATGGGCAGGCGAAGGTACTGCACGCCGTCTACTTCAATAATTCCTTTTTTGCCCTCGTTGGGCTGTAATTCTGCCATAGATACTCCTTTCTTTCTCAGGCCATTTCCATGGCCAAGGGGCGGCCGCCCAGAATGTGGAAATGCAGATGAGGTACCGTCTGACCTGCGTCAGGGCCGCAGTTGCTGACCACACGGAAGCCGCCGGTTAAATCCTTGCCCAACTGGGCGATGACTTCAAAGCAGTGGGCCACGACACCGGAATTTTCAGGGGTGATAGCGGCAGCACTGTCAATATGTGTCTTGGGGATGACCAGGATGTGGACCGGGGCCTGGGGGTTAATATCCCGGAAGGCCAGGACGGTCTCGTCCTCGTAAACCTTCTGGGAGGGGATGTCGCCGGAAATAATTTTACAGAACAGACAATCAGACATAAAGAATTCCTCCCGTTTCATGAATGGTGACTGCCAATATTATAACACAAACAGGCATTTTTGCAATAGTTTCCCCAAGAAAGGCAGTCAGTAGCCCAACTTTAGAAAAATTAACCCTTTTGTTACAACTCATAGAGAAGAATTTGGTAAAATAAACAAAATAGAGAAAGGGGTGGGAAGAATGCAGGAATCTTCCACCAATGCCATGACCTCCATCGGGCAGGAGGAACTAATTCATTTTGCTGCCCGGTATCAGCAGCTCATGCTGCTTTACGAAGGAGGAATCAAGCAGATTACCACCAAATTGGATATTTTGAACCGAGAGCACCGGGTTCGGGGGATGCGTACGCCGATTGAGACGGTGAAATCCCGACTCAAGACTCCAAAGAGTATAGCAGAAAAACTTTCCCGGCGGGGCATTGATTTATCCATTGACTCCATTGTGGACAACCTCAACGATGTAGCCGGTGTTCGAGTGATTTGTCCTTATATTTCCGACATCTACTCGGTTCGGGATATGCTTCTGTCGCAGGGCGATGTGCGGCTGTATCAGGAGAAGGACTACATCAAAAATCCAAAGCCCAACGGCTACCGAAGTCTGCACCTGGTGGTAGAAGTCCCCGTGTATCTGTCGGACTCCCGGCAGATGGTGCGGGTAGAAATTCAAATTCGTACCATAGCTATGGATTTCTGGGCCAGTTTGGAGCATGAAATCCACTATAAGACCTCCACGGAGGAAATACCGGATGGGGTAGCCCAGGAGTTGTCTCAATGTGCGGACATTATTGCACAGACGGACAGCCGCATGGAGGCCATTGCTCTTCGATTGCACCAGATTGGGCCGGAAAGCGGAACCGTAGTGGATTTGTAGTACTATTACAAAGAATGAGCGTATTTTTCATAAATATACCCTCGGTAAAAGGCCGGGGGTATATTTATGGAGACACGGAAGAAATTTTATGGTAGAATAATGGAAATAGAAAGATTAACTATTAAAAGTCAACCCCTAAAATGAGCGGAGGTGGTTTTCAC
>CAUWEI010000073.1:0-13376 GCA_963557675.1 uncultured Oscillospiraceae bacterium
AAAGAAATGTCTACATATCAAAAACATTTGGCCGCTGGAACATCTACAAAGCGAAACGTTACTGTTCACTTGAGAAACGAATAAAAGAAATAACGCAGCAGCACGAAAGAACACTCCTGGTGGCCAAAGAGCCGCCTGTCAGATACACCGACGAAAATCGCCCCCTTTAGACTTGCAAAACGGGAGGCGATAAGGTAAAATGAGATCAAATGCAGATTGAAAAAGGAGCGAACCATGTCTTATCAGCGAATCTATTTTGACTTAGACGGCACCCTGACGGACTCTGGACCGGGAATTATGAATGGCGTGACCTACGCCCTGAAGAAGATGGGATACCCCATTCCGCCCCGGGAAGTCATGGGCCGATACATTGGTCCTCCACTTGCGGATTCCTTCTGTCAGTTTGATGCAATGGAAGAGGCAGAGGCTCACAGAGCAGTGGATGTGTTTCGGGAATACTACAACGTAACGGGAAAATTTGAAAATATGCCCTATCCCGGAATTGCAGAAATGCTGCAAGCTTTAAAAAATCAGGGAAAAACCCTCATGGTGGCAACCTCCAAGCCAGAGACAACGGCAAATGAGGTGTTAGAGCATTTTAACCTTGCACAATACTTTGATTTAGTGGTGGGCAGCATCTTGGATGGCGGACGAGTCACAAAGATTGAAGTATTGGAGCACGCTTTGGCCCTGGGCGGTAAGGAAAACGCTGTCATGGTAGGAGACCGCTGCTTTGATGTGGAAGGAGCAAGATACCACGGTTTGGACTGTGTCGGCGTACTTTTCGGCTATGGCGACCGGGAAGAGCTGACCAAGGCTGGAGCTATTGCACTGGCAGAAGATACTCAGCAACTTCTGAAGATTTTGGAGGCCTAACATGGAAAAAATTGCAAGCTTTACGGTCAACCATTTGACTTTGGAGCCGGGAGTTTATGTATCTCGGAAGGACAAGATTGGAGCAGAAACCGTCACCACCTTTGACCTGCGGATGACCGCCCCCAACCGGGAACCTGTTATGAATAACGCTGAAGTTCACACGTTGGAGCACTTGGGTGCAACCTTCCTGCGAAACCACCCCCAATGGAAGGAGCGGACGGTGTATTTTGGGCCCATGGGCTGCCGTACGGGATTTTACTTGCTTCTGGCAGGGGACTTGACCTCTGAGGATATCCGGGAGCTTCTGGTGGAGATGTTCACCTTTATGAAAGACTATGAAGGTGAGGTCCCCGGTGCCTGTGCCAGAGATTGCGGAAATTATCTGGATATGAATTTGCCTATGGCAAGATATCTGGCCCGTAAGTATCTGGAAAATACGCTGCTCTGTCTGGACAGTGCTCATATGAACTACCCCGAATAAGGAGAAAAAGTATGAAGAAATTAGGAATTATCGGTGCCATGGACGTGGAAGTGGCGATTTTGAAGGAGCAGATGGAAAATCCCGTGGTAAGCACCCACGCCGGTTCTTCCTTCTGGGAGGGCAGCCTCTGCGGCCTGCCCGTTGTGGTGGTGCAGTGCGGTGTGGGAAAGGTCAATGCAGCTCTGTGCGTCCAGATTCTGGCAGACATTTTTCATGTGACTCACATTGTGAACACCGGAATTGCAGGTTCTCTGGATGCAAGTCTGGACATTGGCGACATTGCCATTTCTACCGATGCCATGTACCATGACTTTAAGGTTGGTCCCTTTGGGTATGCCCGGGGACAGGTTCCCGGCATGGATGTCCACGCATTTCCTATGGACAAGGAATTGCAGGAGTTTGCAGTCAAGGCCTGTCAGGCTCTGGACATCCGTTATAAGCTGGGCCGGATCGTAACCGGTGACCAGTTCATCTGCGAAAGCGCGGAAAAAGAGGATATTGTGTCCACCGTGGGAGGAATCTGCACCGAAATGGAGGGCGCAGCCATTGCCCATGCAGCCTATCGCAATCAGCTGCCTATCTTGATTCTGAGAGCCATTTCCGACAAGGCGGACGACTCTGCCACCATGGAATATCCTGTTTTTGAGGCACAGGCTGCAAAGCATTGTGCAGCACTGACCCAGTCCTTGGCAAAGGCTCTGGCACAATAAAAAGGATTTGTCGAATGCGAACACCCCCTGTTTTATCCATCGGGATAAAACAGGGGGTGTTTTTTTTCATGGGATTACATTTTGTGATGGTAATAGAACTTCAAAGACAGCAAAACAGACGCAATAAACAGTGCCACACCCAGAAGGGTAAAGAATACGATGTTGCTGAAATAGCTGGAAATAATCATGGCGAGAAGCAACCCAGGCAGAATGATCGAAATACCATTTGCGCTGGTTTTGCGCCGAATCAGCTGCCGCCGCTCGTCATGTTCCTGAATATAGAGCTTTTGCAATGCCTCGTCGTTATTTAAGGCAGTGATGTATCGACCGACGAGAAACACAATCACCAGTTCGGTGGCACAGGTAGTACCCATGGTAAATCCGTTAAAGGGATTGGAGCCAAGATAATTCAGAATAAAACTTAGCGCGGCGACCACAAAGAAATATATTTCAGACAGGCACATTCTGCGCCGTAACGTTTTACGATATTGTTCCAAATTCATAATGATTCCTCCAAGTCTGAAAAATCAAAGACCTCTTCAATGGTTAGACCGAAATAGTGGGCAATTTTATAGGCCAGTTCCAAGGATGCGGTATACTTTCCAATTTCCAGCGAAGTGATGGTTTGTCGGGTCACTCCCACCGCCATGCCCAAATCGGCCTGTGATAATTTGTGCTGCTTACGCAATTCGGGAATTTTTGTTTTCAATGTCAGGACTCCTTGCTTAGCGTGCTTTGCATATTTTGTCAAGCTTGCTTTGCAAAAAATATTTTTTGGGTTTGCAGGCACCATTCTATAATGAATGCCATAAAACGCCCATGATGTTACTTGGACATAAAAAAGGTATGGCACACTCCGAAACCGGAATTGTGCCGTACCGAAAATACGAATTTACTTTTCAGTCCGCTTGAGGGAAGCCTCCACGAAGCCCACAAACAGAGGATGGGGGCGGTCGGGACGGCTCTTGAACTCAGGATGGAACTGGCAAGCCACAAACCAGGGATGGTTGGGATTCTCCACGATTTCCACCAGATTGCCGTCGGGAGACAGACCGGCCAGAAGCAGACCCTTCTCGGTGAGGACGGAGCGGAATTCGTTGTTGAACTCATAGCGATGACGGTGACGCTCGGAAATCTCGCTTTCGCCGTACAGGGCCAAAGACTTACTGCCCTCAGTCAGCTTGCAGGGGTATTTGCCCAGACGCATGGTGCCGCCCTTGGCGGTAACACCCACCTGCTCCTCCATGAGAGCTACAACGGGGTAGGGGGAGTACTCGTCAAACTCGGCAGAATGGGCACCGGTAAGACCGGCCACATTCCGTGCGTACTCAATGACAGCGATCTGCATACCCAGGCAGATGCCCAGATAGGGGACACCGTTGGTACGGGCGTACTTGGCAGCGGCGATCATGCCCTCCACGCCACGATCACCGAAGCCGCCGGGAACCAGCACACCGTCACAGTCAGAAAGCTGCTGAGCTGCATTGTCGGGGGTCAGCTCCTCAGAGTCCACCCACTTAATGGTAACCACGGCATCATTGGCGGTACCTGCATGGAACAGGGATTCCACAACGGAGAGATAAGCGTCATGGAGCTGGACATACTTACCGACCAGAGCAATGCGAACCTCACGGTGTGCGCTCTTGATGCGGGTGACCATGTTGCTCCAGGCTTCCAGATCGGGCTTGGGGGTGTCCAGCTGAAGCTTTTCACAGACTACCTGATCCAGACCCTCCTTGGCCAGCATCAGAGGCACTTCGTAGAGGGTGGAGGCGGTGGAGTTCTGAATGACACAGCTGGGGTCTACATTACAGAACAGGCTGATCTTGGTGCGAATTTCCTCAGTAAAGGGGACATCGCTGCGGCAGACCAGAATATCAGGCTGGATACCGATGGAAAGCAGCTCCTTTACGGAGTGCTGAGTGGGCTTGGACTTCAGCTCATCGCTGCCGGGAATCTGCACGATGAGGGGAACGTGGATAAACAGCACGTTCCGACGGCCCTGCTCGGCAGCCACCTGACGGATGGCCTCCAGGAAGGGCTGGCTCTCAATATCACCTACGGTGCCGCCGATCTCGCTGATGACCACATCCACATCGGAATCCGCCATAGAATAGATTCTGCGCTTGATTTCGTCAGTGATGTGGGGGATGATCTGAACGGTACGGCCCAGATAACCGCCCTCACGCTCCCGGTTCAGGACAGACCAATAGATCTTACCGGCGGAGACGGAAGAGGTAGCACGCAGGCTCTCATCTACAAAACGCTCATAGTGGCCAAGATCCAGATCGGTTTCTGCACCGTCATCGGTGACAAAGACCTCACCATGCTGGAAGGGGCTCATGGTACCGGGGTCAACATTCAGGTAGGGGTCAAATTTCTGGTTCCGCACTCTGAGGCCACGCTGCTTCAAAAGGCGACCCAGAGAGGCAGCACAAATGCCCTTGCCGAGTCCGGACACAACGCCGCCAGTTACAAAAATATACTTCATCCAAAATCCTCCGATCATCTCTTTGGTGAATTTTCTAATAGAACTTCCGGGCCAATTCCCCCAGAAGCATTACTCTTAAAGCATTATATACGATTACAGGTAGAAAAGCAAGTCAGAGTAAGTGGGATAGGGCCAGTAAGATTTATCTGTCATGCTTTCCAAACGGTCAGCATCTTCTCGCAGAGCCTCCATAGCGGGGATGACCACATCACAGTAATACATAGATTGCTCCTGTGCGCTCTCGGGCAGAGAGGACATGAGGTTTTCCAAATTTTGACAGTGATCAAAGAGCTTGTCCGTGGTTTCGCTGAGCTGCTGGGCCATGGTTCGTTCGGCCCGACAGGAGAGGTTGAGACGTTCTTTTGCAGAAATGGTGTTGCAAAGTGTCGTAGTATAGGAAGAGGCCGCAGGGAAAATCTGATTTTTTGCCATGTCAATCATGGTCAGGGCCTCAATGTGCAGAATTTTGCAGTAATTTTCCAGATGGATTTCATACCGGGCCATAAATTCGGTCTTGGTGAAAATACCACGGCGGGTGACCAGATCCAGATTCTTTTTGGAAATGTAGGCAGGCAGACACTGGGCGGTGGTCCGCAGATTGGAAAGACCTCTGCGCTTGGCCTCCTCCACCCAGCTGTCATTATAGTTGTTGCCATTGAAAATAATCCGGCTGTGCTCTGTGAGGGCCTGACAGATGAGCTTCTGCAAATCCTCTTCAAAGTGCTGAGAGCCTTCCAGCTGATCTGCAAACCATTTCAGCTCTTCGGCCATAATGGTGTTGAGGGCGATGTTGGGGCCGGACACGGATTGAGAAGAACCCAGCATACGGAATTCAAACTTATTGCCCGTAAAGGCAAGGGGAGAGGTACGGTTCCGGTCTGTGGTGTCTTTGGAGATGGAGGGCAAAACGTCCACGCCAATACGCATGACGGACTTTTCCAAATCCTTATAGTTGGTTCCCTGAATGATGGACTCTACTACGGCCTCCAGCTCATCTCCCAGGAAGATGGACAAAATAGCAGGGGGAGCTTCATCACCGCCCAGACGGTGGTCATTGCCCGCAGAGGCGATGGTACACCGGAGCCAGTCCTGATATTCGTCCACGCCCTTAATGAAAGCGGACAGGAACACCAAAAACTGAGCGTTCTGACTGGGGGTACGACCGGGCTTAAAGAGGTTTTTGCCGGAGTCTGTGCTGAGGGACCAGTTATCGTGCTTACCGGAGCCATTGACTCCTGCAAAGGGCTTTTCGTGGAGCAGACACACAAGACCATGCTTTTCGGCGGTTTTCTTCATAACCTCCATAATGAGCTGGTTGTTGTCACAGGCGGTATTGGCATCGGTGTAGATGGGGGCCAACTCATGCTGACAGGGAGCGGCTTCGTTATGTTTGGTCTTAGACAAAATACCAAGCCGCCATAAGGATTCATCCAAATCCTTCATATAGGCAGCCACCCGAGTGCGAATGGTGCCGAAATAATGGTCATCCAGTTCCTGACCCTTGGGTGGGGGTGCACCGAAGAGGGTGCGGCCCGTCATGCGAAGGTCGGGACGCTTGGCATAGTCTTCCGCAGAAATTAGGAAATACTCCTGTTCCGGGCCAACGGATGCAATGACCCGTTTGGTTTGGGTATCTCCAAAGAGCCGCAAAATTCGCAGAGCCTCCCGGCTGACCTCGTCAATAGAACGAAGCAGGGGAGTTTTTTTATCCAGAGCGGCACCGGTGTAGGAGAAAAACAGGGTAGGGATGTAGAGACTCCCGTCCTTCACAAAGGCATAGGCAGTGGGGTCCCAGGCCGTATAGCCTCGGGCCTCAAAGGTTGCCCGCAGACCACCGGAGGGAAAAGAGGAGGCATCCGGTTCGCCACGAACCAACTCTTTTCCGGAGAACTCCATGATTACTCTGCCATCACCAGCAGGAACAATGAAGCTGTCATGCTTCTCAGCGGTGAAACCGGTCATGGGTTGGAACCAGTGGGTGTAGTGTGTGGCACCTTTTTCCATGGCCCATTGCTTCATAGCCTCTGCAATGGCATTGGCCACCCACAGCTCCAGGGGCTTTCCTTCTGCAATGCAGTTTTTCCAAGCACAGAAGACAGTAGGTTCCAGGCGCATTTTCATGGTTGCTTCATTGAATACGTCCTTGCCGAACATGGCAGGGAGATTGGTGATTTCCTGACTCATCCTTTGGAACACCTTACCTTTCGGGGTGAAAAATCTTAAAAAAAGGAAACGACACCCAGGACGCCGGGAAACAGCGTCCCCCTATCCTGCGGTGTCGATTTTCGTAATACATTTTAATATATAAAAGTCTATTCTACGCCACCGCAAATTGCAAGGTGGAATATTAGATGAAATTGGAAAGGTGCTAAAAAGGTCTTTTGGTAAAAGCGTATAATAATCCGGATGCGGATTTGGTAATCATTTCAAAAACATGAATTGCAATTCCGTGGAACATCTCGTATAATGGTACTGATGACTGGTACCCTGCCGAAATCAGGGAGAAAGGACTGTACTATGGAACGTTACAGCAATATGTGCGCAGAAGCAAGACAGACTGAGCTAAAGCAGGTGAAAGATCTGCTGGAAGACTGGAAAGCCCGCGGGCTGAAGCTGAACATGGCCAGAGGTAAGCCTGGTGCTGCCCAGTTGGATCTGGTCAGCGATATTTTGACCGTTCTCCATGACCCCAAGCAGTGCATGGTGGATGGCATGGACGCAAGAAACTACGGTGAGCTTTCCGGCCTGCCCTCTGCCCGGAAGTATTGGGCCGATATGCTGGGCTGTCAGCCTGAGGAGACCTTTGTAGGCGGCAGTGCAAGCCTTACCCTCATGTATGACACCATTTCTAAGGCCTATACCCACGGCCTGCTCCATAGCCCTGAGCCTTGGTGCAAGCTGGAGCGGGTGAAGTTCCTGTGCCCCTGCCCAGGTTATGACCGCCACTTTAAGATTACAGAATCTTTCGGTGCCGAACTGATTGCAATTCCTATGACTCCCACCGGCCCGGACATGGACATGGTGGAAGAACTGGTAAAAGACCCCACTGTGAAGGGCATCTGGTGTGTGCCTAAGTACTCCAATCCGGACGGCATCATCTACTCCGATGAGACCATTACCCGGATAGCTTCTATGGAGGCTGCGGCTCCTGATTTCACAGTTATGTGGGATAATGCCTACTGTGTCCACGAATTTGATGGTCCCTTCCAGGACTTTAAGGATATTCTCACCATCGCAAGAGAGTGCGGACACCCCGACCGGTTCTTTGAGTATGCCTCTACATCCAAAATCACTCTGCCCGGTGCAGGTATTTCTGTTATGGCCTCTTCTGTGGCCAATATCCAGTATATGCAGAAGCTTCTGGGCGTCCAGCTTATTTCTTATGATAAGGTGAACCAGCTTCGTCATGTGATGTACCTCAAGGACCGTGCTCATACCTTGGAGGTTATGCAGCGTCATGCCACCATTCTGGGACCAAAGTTTAAGAAGGTTCTGGAGATGCTGGACCGGGAGCTGGCTCCCAGAGGACTGGGTTCCTGGCAGAAGCCCAAGGGTGGCTACTTTGTCTCCTACTTTGCTCCTGAGGGTACCGCAAAACGGACTTTGGAGCTTGCTAAGGAGGCTGGCGTGGTTATGACCGCTGCCGGTGCTACTTATCCGTATGGTAAAGACCCCAAGGACAGCAATATCCGGATTGCTCCCAGTCTTCCCCCTGTGGAGGAGTTGGAACAGGCTATGGAGATTTTCTGCCTCTGCGTCCGTCAGGCTACTCTGGAAAAGATGATGCAGGAGTAATGACCAGCCGCTGTATTTCGTCTTTTGCTTTTGATATTAGCAAAGTTTTGGCAATTTAATAAGCGATAAATCTGTGAATTTTGCACTTTATCCGTCCAATAACTGGAAAGTTTCCGGAATTGGTAACCAACGAGAGTTGAAAAGTTGTAGGATTGTAGATAAATGCTTGCCTCTTGCGCCAAAATGTGATAGAATATGCGTGCAATTTTGTGCCGGAAGGAGAATCCTCCTTCCGGCACAGAAAATAAGATGGAAGACGGAGCTGCATAGGTTGGCTCCGGTTGATTGAGGTATCGGTATGAGTTCACTACCTTTTGGGGTTGTGATGCTGCTGGCTCTTTTGGTGTCAGCGGTTATTTCTTTTGGAACAACACCCTTAGTTAAGAAAATGGCATACAAAATAGGTGCCATCGATGTCCCTAAGGACGGACGGCGGATGCACAAGAAGCCCATTCCCCGCCTGGGCGGTCTAGCGATAGCTTTGGCCTTTTTGTTGACGGTGCTGCTTTTTGCGGAATTAAACCAGCAGATTCGGGGAATTCTCCTCGGTGCAATAATTATTGTGGTTTTAGGCGTCTTGGATGACTGCCTCGCATTGAAGGCATCGTTTAAATTTGTCGTTCAGATTCTGGCGGCAGTGGTGGTGGTTTGCCACGGCTGTACCATCCGGTATCTTTCTAACCCTCTGATAGGCAGTGATACACAGTATCTGGATTTAGGCAACTGGTCTATTGCAATTACAATTATTTGGATTGTTGCCATTACCAATGCAGTCAACTTTATTGATGGTTTGGACGGTTTGGCGGTTGGCGTCTCCGCTATTTCTGCGGCTACCTTGCTGGTGATTGCCCTGCTGGTGGGAGAGGGAGCCATCGCTGTTGTGCTTACCGCCCTTCTGGGCGCATGTCTGGGCTTCCTGCCCTATAACTTCAACCCTGCAAAGATTTTTATGGGAGACACTGGCTCTACCTTCCTGGGATTCATTTTAGCCTGCCTTTCCATACAGGGAATGTTTAAGCTTTATGCAGTCATTTCCTTTGCTGTGCCCTTCTTGATTTTGGGCGTTCCGATCTTCGATATTTGTTTTGCTGTTATCCGGCGACTGGCCCGGCATCAAAGCCCCATGCAGGCAGACCGGGGACACATTCACCACAGACTGATTGATATGGGCTTCTCACAGAAGCAAGCCGTGGCTATCACCTACATGATTACCGCAATGTTGGGTTTGGCTGCCGTGGTTTTGACCTCTTCCGGTGAGGCTAGAGCACTCATTCTCATTGGCAGTATTTTTGTGGTGGGTGCCATCGGACTGGGTGTGATTTTCGGCAAAAACCATACAGAACCGGAAGAATCAGAAGAACGAAAAGACGAGGTGCAAGAATAAATGGATAGAAAAATCCGGGTAATGTCCGTGTTTGGTACACGGCCTGAAGCAATTAAAATGGCCCCACTGGTCCAGGCTCTGGCAAAGCGGCCTGAATTTGAAAGCCGGTGCTGCCTTACCGGTCAGCACCGTCAAATGCTGGATTCCGTCATGGAGATTTTCCAGTTGGAGGCCCAGTATGACCTGAATATTATGGAGCAGCGTCAGACTCTTTCCACCATCACGACCAAAACCCTTTTGGGTATGGATCAGGTTCTGGAAGAAGCCAAGCCGGATTTGATTCTGGTCCACGGCGATACTTCCACCACGTTTGCAGGTGCGCTTGCAGCTTTCTACCACAAAATCCCGGTGGGCCATGTGGAAGCTGGTCTTCGTACCTATGATAAGTATTCCCCCTATCCGGAAGAGATGAACCGGACCTTGGTTGGCGATATTGCAGAGCTGCATTTCTCTCCCACCAAAGCCAACGCAGAAAATCTGCGGAAAGAGGCAATCCGGGGTGAAATCTTCATTACTGGCAATACGGTCATTGATGCAATGAAAACCACAGTCCAGCCGAAATTCCACTTTGAAGAGGACATTCTGAATCACTTGGACTATGAGGGCCGGAAGATTATCACTTTGACCTGCCACCGCCGGGAAAACTACGGTCAGCCTATGGAAGATATTATGTCTGCCGTGGCTGAAATCGTAAAGGAAAACCCGGATGTAGAAGTGGTCTATCCCGTACATCTGAGCCCTGTAGTGCAGGAATGTGCAAAGCGAATTCTGGGAGGCTTGGATCGTGTCCACCTCATTGCACCTCTGGATGTGGCACAGATGCACAACCTTATAGCCCGGTCTTACCTGATTATGACGGATTCCGGCGGCTTGCAGGAGGAGGCTCCTGCAATGGCAAAGCCAGTTCTGGTACTGCGGAAGGAAACCGAACGTCCCGAAGCCATTGCTGCTGGTACAGTAAAGCTGGCAGGCGTGGAGAAGGAGCGAATCATCGATATGACACGGGAGCTTCTCCGGGACCCCACGGCTTACAACACAATGGCAAGAGCTGTGAATCCCTACGGAGACGGCAATGCCTGTGAGCGAATTGCCGATGCGATCGCCTGGCACTTCGGCCTCATTCAGGATCGTCCTCAGGACTTTGAAGCAAAATAATAGTTACAGATGCTGCTTTACCGCTTGGAAGGCAGCATCTTTTTTATCCCTTTCCGGATTGACTTGTATTCGGTTTCCTTTCTGAGTTCTAGGATGGCCTGTGAGGACATACCCTGTAGTAACCCAGGGCAGGAGCGGCCTCCTGCCGAAACTGAAGGAGGCAGGATGGCGATGGAAAAAACACTGTATGAAAAAATCGCAGCCAGAACCGGCGGCGATATTTATGTTGGCGTTGTAGGTCCTGTACGGACCGGAAAGTCTACCCTTATTAAGCGGATTATGGAAGAATTGGTAATCCCCAATATGGAGGACCCCTACCGAAAGGAACGTGCTCGAGATGAGCTGCCCCAGAGTGGATCGGGTAAAACCATCATGACTTCGGAACCCAAATTTGTTCCGGAGGAAGCCGTGGAGATCAGTCCGGAAGGGAATGTAAAACTCCGGGTTCGGATGATTGATTCGGTAGGCTATCTGGTAGATGGAGCTGTAGGAGCTATGGAGAATGGGTCGCCCAGAATGGTGACGACCCCGTGGTATGACCATGAAATTCCCATGACACAGGCCGCAGAATTGGGAACCAAAAAGGTCATGGAGGAACATTGCTCCATTGGCCTGGTGGTTACCACAGATGGTTCAATTACGGATATTCCCCGGTCGGAATATGAAAAAGCAGAGGCCCGGGCCATTGGAGACATGAAGGCCACCGGGAAACCGTTTTTGGTGGTGGTCAACAGTACGGCACCACAGGAGCCTGCGGCGCAGTCACTGCGGCAGTCACTGGAAGAGAGCTGGGGCGTTCCTGTAGCGGCGGCAGATTGTCAGACGTTGACGGGTCAGGAGCTTCTGGAAATCCTACAGGACCTCCTGTATGCTTTCCCAATGGGAGAGCTGCGGGTACATTTACCACGCTGGATGGATGCCTTGGAGCAGGACCATCCAATTAAGTCTGCTGTGTACGGAGGTCTCTTGGCACGAGCGAAGGAGATCGGTTCCATGGGGCAGGCGAGAGAACTTCTTGAAACAATGCAGGAAGTTGAGCCTGTTTCTGAGGTGCGGATACCGGAAATGGATTTGGGGAATGGCATTGTAAGCTGTGAGCTTCGATTCCCGGAAAGTCTCTACTATGAGATTCTCAGCCAGAGAACCGGTTTCGAGATTACAGGAGAAGGGGAGCTTCTGGAGCTTCTGACCGAACTTTCCGGAGTTAAGGAATCCTACGATAAAATTGCTTCTGCTCTGGAGACAGCAGAGGCTACAGGTTACGGTGTGGTGATGCCGACCAAGGAAGAAATGAAGCTGGAAGCCCCGGAAATGATACGTAAGGGGAGTGCTTTCGGCGTAAAGTTGAAGGCTGGAGCACCTTCGATCCATATGATTCGTGTGGATTTGGATGCAGAGATCAGCCCCATGGTGGGAGACGAACGACAGTCGCAGGATTTGGTAAACAGTCTCCGAGAGCAGTACGAATCTGACCGGGAACAGCTCTGGGACAGCAATATTTTCGGAAAATCCGTCTTTGAAATGGTGAACGACAGCCTTACAGGAAAACTTCGCCGTCTGCCTGCGGACATCCAGGGCAAGTTCCGTGGCTCCCTTACCCGTACCGTTAATGAAGGGGCTTCGGGTATGATCTGCATTTTGTTCTGAGGAAACAGGGAAAACAGGTAAAAAAGGGAAGTTAGAAGATAGTGCGGCCCTAAAAAAGAGGCCTGGTGCTTGCACCGGGCCTCTTTGCTATGGATAAGACTTTATGAAATTTATTCGCCAAAACGGGCTTTCACATATTCCCAAATAATGTCCGCAGATTTTTCGATACCAATGGTACTGCTGAGGCACAAATCATAATTCCGCAAATCGCCCCAGGGATACTCGCTAAAGGCATTGTAGAAAGCAGCACGGGACTTATCTTTCTTGTTCAGTTCCTTTTCAGGGTTGTTCATAGACTCCTTGTAGTCGTCTGTAGCCCGGCGGATGCGCTCTTCCAGAGGAGCGTGGACGAATACACGGACAAGCTGGGGATGGTTGCGAAGGATGCAGTCAGCGGCACGACCGACGATGACACAAGGGCCTTCCTGGGCCAGTTCACGAATGACAGCGAACTGAGCGTTACGAGCCTGTTCGTACACAGAAGGGACCGTGGCGGCGGCGTAAATGCTGTACAGGAAGCTGGAGGTCTGTTTTTCCTCTACCTCTTTTACGAAATCGGTAGCAAAGCCGGTTTTCTTAGCGGTGAGAGAAATGAGCTCTTTGTCATAGTAGGCAATGCCCGCTTTCTTAGCCAGACATTCGCCAATGAGGCGACCGCCGGAACCGTGCTGACGGGCAATGGTGATAACGATGTTCTGCATAACAATACCTCCCGATGTATGTATTTAACTTGCTACTCTAATTATACATCATTTTCCACAAATCGGCAAGGGGAATTTTGAAAAAAACTTGCGTAGTAAACAAAAATTTGCTTTGCGTCGTTAATCGGAGCGAAAT
>CAUWEI010000074.1:0-13256 GCA_963557675.1 uncultured Oscillospiraceae bacterium
GGATTGTTGTACAATACAAAAGATGATAATTGCTGTTCTGCAATGTTTCTTGTTGTGGTATAATAAACATCCGAAGCAACAACCCCGGAGAGCCGTTGTAGTTCCCTGATGTTTCTTGTTGTGGTATAATACATTCAGCCGCTTGTACTGTCCGGAGCGAGTTGTAGTTCCCTGATGTTTCTTGTTGTGGTATAATGCATCGATAGAAGAAGGCGAAAGTTCTACCGTTGTAGTTCCCTGATGTTTCTTGTTGTGGTATAATGAACCGCCTGAATCGCATCGTCCTCGAACTGTTGTAGTTCCCTGATGTTTCTTGTTGTGGTATAATAAGCTGTACCTTTTTGTGTTCTTCCAGATTGTTGTAGTTCCCTGATGTTTCTTGTTGTGGTATAATAGGGCATGGGAATGAAAGCAAAAACAGAACAAGCACAAGCGGATTTTCTGGAATACCTGTGAACTAAGGAAAAATCTGGTACTTTTCTTCTTGAAAGGTACCAGATTTTCTCTTTACTAAAATAGCATTAGCTGCTCTACTTTATCAATTTCTTCTTCATCCTGTGGCGTTCCAAGCAGAATTTCAATATTTTCATATTGTCTTTCCGTAATAACCAGCATCCGAATGGCACCACGTGGAGGAAGGGCGTGGTAGATTCTGTTTTTGTGAACCTGCACAGAGTCCATCCCGTTGCAGATTCTTGCGTATACGGAGTATTGAACCATATAGTACCCATCTGCCAGTAGAAAATTTCGAAACCGGGTTGCAGCCAAACGCTGCTGCTTTGTTTTCACCGGCAAATCAAAAAAGACAATTATTCTCATAAGCTTACTCATAGTGATATTCCTGAAGGGGCAGCAGCTCGGGGACCTCAAGTATTCGCTCCTGCCCACGAAGAATACGGACAAAACTATCTGTCATGCGACCAACCGCTGAAATAGCTTTGTACTTCTTTCCGTTCTGCTCGACCAGATAATTAGACAGGTTGAATAATTGCTGCTTGATAGCGGGGGTTAGAATACCCTCTCCATTTATAGCAGTGGCCACATAAAGGTCTACCAGAGGACGATAGGGTTCCATCAGATCGTCGGCTAAGTTGAATTGATTCAGCTCATTATGATGAAAAATCCCCAAACAAGGCTCTATCCCTCGTATGACTAAATTTCTGGCGATTGCCCCTCTTAGAATGGAATAACCGTAATTAAGGCAAGCATTTATCAAGCAATCTTCGCTTCTGGTAAAGCTGCTGCCAAACAGTGCTGGAAAATAACGGGAAGCAGCAATTGCCTCATAATTATCCGGATCTCCGGGGCCCACGCTTTCGGACAGATAACGGAGCTCGCCTACTGCGGGTTTCCTTAAAATTTCCAGACATTTTGCCTGATTATGAATTTTGGCGGATACGATTGTTTTCCAGACTCGTTTCTTTGTTGGCAAAGACATGGCAATTTGGCTTTTCAGCATTTTGAGCTGACGGGAATTTTGATTCATTGGGAGCAGCAACGCTGCGGGCATGTGGGTGTTATTGCAAATATAAACGGTGACACCATGGCACGCCAATTCCTGAAGTGCCGCCGTGGTAATCGTCACTGCACGAGATTCAATGAGAAGACTGGAAATGTCCTCCAGAGGTACAGTGCTTTCCTTCTCTTGACGGATTACCAGTTGGTTCCGACGGACAGAGAGCTGTGCTGGATTTGCTACAAAAATAGAACGAAATTCCATAGCCTTCTCCTTTAGCGGAAAGACTGCCGTTTCTCCGGAAGATTCACCTTGTGGTATCTGCCCAATAAATCCACTTCGTATTTTTCCAGATTTTGCAGCCGCTTAATTCCAAGACTTTTACACTGATATTTCCGATCATGACTGGTAACGGTCCAGCTTGCCGTGGCGATGTCGGCTTTTACGTAATAGAGGAGCATATTTTTTCGGTGCAGCTCTGGTTCGCCGGAGGCATCTGGACTGCATTTTCTCAAAGTAAGCATTCCAGAAGATTCTACAGCCAGTAAATCGCCGGGATATAGAGAGAATAGAAAATCGTCCTCATTCATTGTCTTCCAATCGCTGCATGGTTTTCTGGCTATAACTGCCTGATTAGGCAATTCTTTTTTTACCGTATCGGCTGTATAGATGGGTACAAAATAGTAGCCGTCGTCCTCAATACGGAATACATCGACTCTTACCATACTGCCGTTTCCGGCAATTCCATGATTGACTTCCACATTCTTGGAAGTTATTTCCTGAATTTTCACTTTGTTTACTACGGGGCCGGGACTCCCATCCTTCTTGGGTTTATAAAAAGGCTCTGCAAAAGCTTTCTTTCCATCTCCGTTAAAGGCGTTCAGCCTTGTTTTCAGTGCTGTATATAGAAGTAAATCATCATTGGCATTGTAGTAGTCTTTAATTTCACCATCTTTACTCAGCTTTAATTCGGTCAGTGGTACTTTTTTAATCAACATACCTTTTCTTTTGCCGCTCCAGATTGTCTCTTTATGAGCAGGCCCTGTCACGTTTCTGTGTGGCATCTGGGAAACGAAGACCGGTCGTATTTCCTCATCTGTTTCATAGTTCGGCAAATGCATCTGCATAATTTCCTCACAGGGATTGGCTCCCAACCGTGCTTCCAGTTCTTTGCGGAATTGGGGCCAAGGCTCAGGGAATGTGGGGGCGTATTTTTTATCGAAGTTCTCCTGACTGAGCAGTTCTCCAGTTTCTGGATCTACATAGGAACCCATTACCTTCTTTCCCCATTCCCGGCGTTTGGCATAGTTGGAAATTCGCTGGATCATGCTGTCGGTAGTTACAGCAACTACGGCTGCATCCATAGCGTGGTGCAGGTCTCCGTCTGCCCGGTTCTTCTTCAGACTCAATCGCTTGCGCATATAGCTTGCTACGGCACCGTTAACGGCATACACGGGTTTTTTAGCGTATTTTTGGGATGGTGCGAATTCCAGATGATCGTGAAAAAGGTTATATACGATTCTGGAAATATACTGCGTGTCGATTAAATTTCGACTGCGGAAACCGGAAATATCCTCTTCCGTCAGGTGCTTTTTTAACAACCGCTGCTTTTTGCGATAATCCCGAATCCTTGTGTTCACCAATGTCTCAAAATGAGCGGTTTTTTCGGAATTGCCTTCCATATATTCCAAGGGCAGACGATTTCCCTTTTTCTGATTTTCCGAGGATAGAACCAGAACTTTATTTCGATAGCTGTCATCAAAAGAGATGCTGTAGGGGACGATATGATCGATTTCCACATAACCCGGCTCAAACAGACGGGAGATCTCTAAGGAAGTACCGGAATACAGACAGATTCCATCTTGTTCTTGATACAATTTCCATTTAATCAGATCCTGACCGGTTACATAATCCCCCTTAATCTCACGAATATGCTCCATTGCCTGTTCGTTCAGTTTCTGATTAGCCTCCTTATCCTTTTGCGCTTTCCTACGTTGGTCAAAATTCTTGCTCATTTCTCTGGCAAGTTCAAGGCGGATGCATTGGGGAGAGCCATACTCTCGCACAATTGCGCTAACTACCTTACAGGTTTGTGAAATAGCACGTAGGACGACTGGATTAGTAATGCTTTCCAAAAGCTGTGTTTCTTTTAAGAAATCCGGATTCAGAGAGATTGTCTTCCAGCGGCTTCCTCCTACATGACCCCGGAAATCACCGTAAATATCAGAGCAAGCCTCGTTATAGTTTTTGCCAGATTCCAGCAGCGGGATCAATTTCTGCATAGCAGTTAAAGAAAGATTGCCGGCTTTGCTGAAAGAAAGGGGAAGCAAAGCTGTGATGACCGCATCCGTGAGCCCTAACTCTTTGAGAAAAGCAATTCGCTTAGTATCTGCCTTATACAGACTGAGAATTGTACCGATTTCATCCAATACATCATGATTAAGGGTGGTAATATAACCTTTTTGAATGGGATCCATTGCTTTTCTTAACTTGTGGTAAGACTGCATTTGAAGAAATTTAGTTCCTTTTTCTGCCAGAGATACGGTTTCTTTGTCATATCGAACAAGGTTGAATTTTACTGTTTCAGGCAATTGTAGTTCTTTTCGCAGACGTTCAAAGTTGAGACCGTCAGACTTCATCGCAAGTGCGATAATTTTTTCTCGTTCGTCCGGCATCAGTTTCCGCTCGGATGAAGAAGAACAAATTCGAATGTGGTTGATGTCTTGAAGCAGTTTAAAATACTCAAAAGTATAGCAGGCTTTGAATGCGCGCCGTTCTCCCTTTTCAAAAATACAATACCCTCTCAGATCCATTTTCTGATAAGGGCTACCTGCGCCGGGGCCTTCATCAAAGTTGCGTTGAGAAAATAAAATATCTGCATATTTTTTTTGAAACTCTTCCGAGGCATATGGATTTCCATATTTTCGTTGTGCGTCAAATACTAACTGTACTTCCTCTGCAACCATTTGGCGTGTGACAGTAAAACGGTATTCACCCGATGTATTTCTTGTGGTTCTCCAAATTTTTCCGTCTGCACCTACTGTATGAAACTTTTCATCCTTGCAGAACATTTCTCCAACTGTCCGGTATCTTTTTTCGTGCATAAGTTGTTGATTTGAACGGATTGCATCCTTGAGAATACCGTTTTCTTTTTCTTTGGCTTCCTCGGCCCTGCTGTTGGAACGGTAGCCACGACGCTGTGCAAGATGAATCAGTACACGAACCCATTCGTCGTTTTTCAGCATTCGGTCAAGAGCTTCTGCACGAAGTGTATAGACATCCTTCTGAAATCCAGAAGTGGAAAACAATGCTTCCATGTCAACTTCCGACATTAAGCCAATTTCTTCGATCTGACTCTTTATCCGTTCTTTTCTATGACGTTTTCTCCGGATACAACGCCGCATCCCTCTGGCTTGTCGTCGGGGCAAAGCCAGACTTGCACCTGTTTTAGGATGCTCAGCTTCATTAAAAACACGGACTCCTAAATTCTCAATTTTATATGGCTCTTCTTGGTCGTTATTGCGCAAAACGGCCCAGCCAATAGAGGCGATGCCAATGTCTAATCCTAATGTATAATTCATAATGTACCCTCCAAAATTTCCCTAAAAAGCAAAGACACCCCAACCACAAAATGTGGTTGGGGTGGAGCTCTGAGGCATACTGCCTAATTGCAGTAACCTAATGTTTCTTGTTGTGGTACAAGATGTATGTATTGTATAATACGCTTCTATTTTTGTCAAGATTGATTTTATGTATATTATATTTAATCATAATTTGATGGGTAGTATCTTGCTTTCTCTAAACAAATCCAAATGACGGATAAGCGGAATCCATGGTTTGTTTCTTGTGTTTTAATATGGGATGTGGTAGAATGAGGGGTAGATTTTATAGGAGGCGGAACCATGGATCTTGTGGATGTGTATGATAGCGATAAAAAGCCTACCGGTCGAGTCCACCGGAGGGGAAAGCCCTTGGCAAAGGGAGATCGGATTTTAGTGGCTTGCGTCTGGGTAACCGACGGAAATGGACACCTGCTGGTGACCTTGCGTGCTCCCGAAAAGCCATCTTGTCCCAATTGTTGGGAAAATTCCGGCGGTGCAGCCTTGGCCGGAGAGACCAGTGTGCAGGCCATTGCCCGGGAACTCCGGGAGGAAACCGGAATCAATGCCCCCGTGGATGCCTTTACATACATAGACACATCAAAAACCGCAGATGCCTTTTTTGATTTGTACCATTTGGTTTACCCCATTGATTTGAAAGATCTGGTTCTTCAGCCGGGAGAAACGGTGGATGCCAAATGGGTTACGTTGGAACAGATGGAGGAAATGATTCGGCAGGGAGTTGTGGCTCGTCCCATTGCCCGCCGCTTCCGTCAGCACAAAGCCCGATTAGAAAAGTTGGTGTGGAAGAAAACACCTTGACCTGATTACTGGACTGTGGTAGAATTGTAGTTGTCTAAAATATCCTTTAAGGAGGAATTAACATGAATTATGCAGAAGAGTCCCTTCGCCTCCATAACGAGTGGAAGGGTAAGATTGAAGTGGTTGCAACCGTTCCCGTTGCAAGCAAGGATGACCTGTCACTGGCCTATACCCCTGGCGTAGCACAGCCTTGTCTGGAAATTCAGAAGAATCCTGAAAAGTCTTATGATCTGACCCGCCGCCACAACCTCTGCGCCGTTATCACTGATGGTTCCGCAGTTCTGGGTCTGGGCGACATCGGCCCGGAAGCCGGTATGCCGGTTATGGAAGGTAAGTGCGTTCTGTTTAAGGCCTTCGGCGGTGTTGATGCGTTCCCTCTTTGCATTAAGACCAAGGATGTAGACGAGTTCGTTAATACAGTATATATGATTTCCGGCTCCTTCGGCGGTGTAAACCTGGAAGATATTGCCGCTCCTCGCTGCTTTGAGATTGAGCGGAAGCTGAAGGAAAAGTGTGATATTCCCATCTTCCACGACGACCAGCACGGCACTGCCGTTATCACTCTGGCTGGTCTTCTCAATGCCTTGAAGGTAGTTGGCAAAAAGAAAGAAGATGTGAAGGTGGTTACCTCCGGTGCTGGTGCCGCTGCCATTTCCATTGTCCGTCTGCTGCTGTCTGCCGGTTTTAAGAATATCGTCATGACTGACCGGACCGGTGCCATCTATGCAGGTCGTGAGGGTCTCAACTGGATCAAGGAAGAGATGGCTCAGGTCACCAATCTAAATAAAGAGACCGGTAAGCTCTGTGATGTCATCAAGGGAGCTGACGTGTTCATTGGCGTTTCTGCCCCCGGTACCCTCACTAAGGAGATGGTGCAGACCATGAGCAAAGATGCTATCGTCTTTGCTTGCGCCAACCCCACCCCCGAAATCTTTCCGGAGGATGCCAAGGCTGGCGGTGCAGCGGTTGTTTCTACCGGTCGTTCCGACTACCCCAACCAGATCAATAACGTTCTGGCTTTCCCCGGAATTTTCCGTGGTACCTTTGACGTTCGTGCTTCTGACATCAATGAGGAAATGAAGATGGCTGCGGCTAAGGCTCTGGCAGATCTCATCTCTCCGGAGGAGCTGAACGCTGACTACATCATTCCTAAGGCATTTGATCCCAGAGTTGGCCCTGCTGTTGCTAAGGCTGTGGCTCAGGCTGCCCGGGATACTGGTGTTGCCAGAATTTAAGCGGTACAGTCCCACTGAAATGGAAACCCGATAAAGTAGAAAAGACCTGTGTAATTCCATTTGCACAGGTCTTTTTCTGTATATGTAAAGGAACCAAAAGGCCGTCTCGCTGTTTTGCGAGACGGCCTTACGTCGTATTTATGCATTTTTTGTCCAACCGCTGAGAAGCAGACTGGGGATGGCCCAGACCAGCAGATACAGTCCCAGATTCACCAGAGACATAATCCCTGTGGCACCCAGATAGGCCAGAATTACCATAATTCCCAATCCCATTATGCCGCTGAGAACAGCGATCGCCGTACCCCAACGGATACTGGTACACAGGGCTTTGGAGCCTACTATGGAAAGAGCCGTAGCAGAGAACCGGAAATCCTGCACCATAACACAAGGTTTTGCACGATTACTGGGAACTTTCTTTGCCAACTCAATACGCTGTGGCAGAGACGGTATCTTGAATGGGGTAATGTTGAGCCGGAACTTAGAGCGGAGGAATCCCTCTGTAATCATGAAGTCACCGGCGGTAACAATGGGCGTGACCCTGTGGCTGGCACCCAGACAGGCCAGACCCTCCGTGGTACTGCGAGTAACTCCGTAATGCAGAGCAAACACACCGCATAAAGTACTGTCAATGGCCACATACACCGCCTGACTGACTCTGGTGCCGGCAGGCATTTCTACGCCCATCGAGCGCATAAACGCAAGCGTACCGACCAGAACGGAATCATCGCCAATTTGAGCTCCGACTCCATCGGTATCGTACCGGCGGAGTTGTGTTACAGCGTACCGTCTGGCTCCACGCATATTCATCTGTTCCTCAAAGAGGGGAGCCAGTCCACTCTTTGCGGCTGACAGCACGGCTGCACCATAGGCCACTACCCGGTCCGGCGTGCCGCCGCCAAAGAACTTCATACCATTGAACTTCAAATTATCTTTGGGGAACAGATCTTTGTCGGAGATGGGAACAATCAGATTACTGCACAGGGCCTTAGCTGCGGACCAGCCATAAAGAGCTGCCCCACGATCTCGAAGACGACGGCTCAGAGCCACCCAGGGACGAGACCAGATTACACCGCCCAAGATGGGAGAGCCAGCCAAAAGCATAGCACTCCAGTATTGCAGGAACAGATCTAGAGAACCATCGGCGGTAACGGCAGCGGCTGCAAGGGAAAGAAAGATTGCAGCAAAGGCGTAGAAATCCAAAATGCGCTGAGGAGCACCGGGGACCTGATTGGCGGCCAGAAATTCAGCCTGACTGCCTTTTCCATGGAGAATCCCAGCGGTTTTCTGCTGGAACTCCGGTTCTTTTACCAGAGCATCGTTTCCTCTGCAACGACGAGCGGGGTCCATCGTATAGCAGATATGCTTTTTTCTCAGTTGAATTCCCCAAAGCGTACAGCTTAAAAGCAGGCAGGCCAGGGGACAATAGGTAGAGCGGGGAGCGGATAGTGCATGAACTCCGTCAATCAGGGTAACGATCACGGCTACAGAAGCCAGGGTCAGAAACCCAAAGCCAGGCGCAAACACATGGCGCAGTCCATCCAAAATCACTTCATAGGCACATAAAATACTGAGTGCCAGCAGAAGAAGCTGTAGACCTGGAATTAAGTCCTGTCCGGTGTACGCTTCAAACATTCCCTGGCTGTATAAGACTCCCAATGTTAAACTAAGCAGAGTAAACAATACGCACAGTATTAACCGAATCGCCCGACTTTTCAACCCTTCTGCGGCCTTTCGATACTGAGCCTCCGGGGTAGGAATGGTTTTGGGACGTTTGACTGGCTTCTTCTTTTCCTGTTTTTCCTTTTTCGGTGCCTGCTTCGGTGGTTCCACGGGGCGGGGAGGGGGTGGAGTCACAGGCGCAGCAGGAGCCGGTTTGGGCTTGGAAGGTGTCTGCTTCTTTTTCTCAGGACGGCGTGAAGGTTTTTCAACGGGAGGTGTAAACTCCTGATGCAGTCCTGAAGAAAAATCGGATGCGGTGGCCAGAATATCCGGCTCCGCTGGATTGGGAGATTCTGGCTCTTCTTCCTCCAATGATTCAGAAGGTTCTGGAGCCTTGGGCGGAGAATCCGTCCGATCCGGCACATGACGCTGGGGCAAGTCTTCCACCGAAGGCTGATAGCGCTGGGTAGAAGGGTCTTCATCCCTGGTGTGGTGCCTGGGAATGGGAGAGAGCAGCGCAGGGTCTGGGATAGGTGGCTGAGTTGGCGCTTCGGAACCTCCAAACTCCCGCATAATGTCCTCCAGCGCAAACTCCTGCTCCGTTTCCTGCACGGAAGCTTCCGGTTCAGCCGGAGGAACAAACTGCTTTTTCTTCTTCTTTTTCATCCTGGTGAAACCTCCGTTATGCTGCCATAAGGCGGCACGGGTTTTTATCCTCTCTGACGAACAGCCTCATAGAGCAAGATAGCTGCGGTTGCGGAGGCGTTAAGAGAGGAAATGCGGCCCTTCATGGGAACTCGCACCAGAACATCGCAGGTCTCACGAACCAGACGGCCCATGCCTACGCCTTCGTTTCCGATGACAATGGCGGCAGGTCCTCTGAGGTCTGCCTGATACAGCTCCTGTGCGCCGTCAGCGGCAGTGCCGTAGACCCACACGCCCCGGTCCTTCAGCTCCTTGAGAGCGGCGGAGATGTTGGGCACCCGGGCAACCATCATATACTCCACAGCACCGGCAGAAGCCTTGGCCACCACAGGGGACAGACCTACGCTGCGACGCTTGGGGATGATGACGCCATGTGCACCGGCACACTCGGCAGAACGGAGAATAGCACCCAGATTATGGGGGTCGGACAGCTCATCGCAGACCACAATGAGGGGATCTTCTCCACGGTCGTGGGCCAACTGCAAAATATCGTCCAGGCTGGCATAGTCCCGTGCGGCAACCTGAGCGATAATGCCCTGATGGGAACGGGTCAGGCTCATCTGGTCCAGCTTCCGGCGGTCTACCGGAACAACCACAGCACCGGCCTCTTTTGCCTGAGCAGCCAGGCGGGCCAGGTTCCGGTCGGTATCACCGGCGGCGATAAAAACTTTATCGATGGTACGACCGCTGCGCAGAGCCTCTTGTACGGCATTACGGCCTTCCAGAACACCCTCCAGGGCTTCTTCGTCTGGTTCGGGCCGGGGAACAAACGTTCTTCTTTCCTGCTTCATAAAAGGTAACTCCTTGTAAAAAAATCATGCTTTCTTAGAATAGTCCACAATGGGGGACGGAAAGCTAGCTTGGGTCAGCATTTGGACAGACCCTGCCATTTTCAAATATTATAGCAAATATTCTTACGTTGGACAAGTACACTTTGTAACTTTCTCGAAAATGGTGTCCTTTTTAGGGATAAATTCACAGAAAGTTTACGGGAGTAATGAGGAATATCCATTGCTTACAGATAAAATGTATGCTATGATAACAAAAAATAAATCGTCCCAGGAAGAAATGGGACGACTGGAAGATGAAAAGGAGGCTGATTGGCCTAATGAATCCAATGCAAAATGGCGGGGGACAACCCCAAAAGGATGGGAAAAACGGCCGTCCGGGATTCCGAGCAGGAATCCCGCTGCTTGTGATTGCCATTGTGGTGGTTTTGCTGTTTAATCTTCTGTTAAATGCCATTACCAGTGCACAAATGGTGAAAAAATCCTATACAGAATTTCTGCAAATGGCAGAAAGCGGACAGTTGGCAGAAGTGGAGTTTGAGGTAGATGAGGTCATGTTTGTGACCAAGGAAGAACTCAAAAAGCCCGCTTCGGAGCAAATGGTCTACTACACCGGACTGATTACCAATGTAGACAACACGAATCTGGTTATGAGCCTGAAAAATCAGGGCGTGAAGGTGTATCAGGAACCTCAGGAGGACAGTTCTATTATTGGATATATCCTGTCCAATATTCTGATCTTTGGCTTGACCTTCTTCGTCCTGACGCTTCTCATGCGGAAGATGGGCGGAGCCATGGGCGGCGGTATGGCTGCCATGGGACAGAGCAAAGCAAAGGTTTATATGGAACGCCGAACAGGTGTGACCTTTGACGATGTAGCCGGTCAGGATGAGGCCAAGGAATCCTTGCAGGAAATCATTGACTTCCTGCACAAGCCTGAAAAGTATGCTGCCATTGGCGCAAAGCTTCCCAAGGGCGCTTTGCTGGTAGGCTCTCCCGGTACCGGTAAAACGCTGCTTGCCAAGGCTGTGGCCGGTGAGGCAAATGTGCCGTTCTTCTCCATTTCCGGTTCGGACTTTGAAGAAATGTTTGTAGGCCTCGGTGCCAGCCGAGTCCGTGACCTGTTCCAGCAGGCCGCAAAGGTAGCACCTTGTATCATCTTCATCGATGAGATCGATGCAGTGGGCCATCGCCGGGACTCCCGCTTTGGCAACAATGACCAGACCTTGAACCAGCTCCTCAGTGAGATCGATGGTTTCGACTCTTCCAAGGGCATTGTGTGTCTGGCTGCAACCAACCGTCCTGAGGTTCTGGACCAGGCTCTGCTGCGAGCCGGTCGTTTTGACCGCCGAATCGTGGTGGACCGCCCCAACCTACAGGGTCGTCTGGATACCTTGAAGGTGCATACCAAGCGAATCCGTCTGTCGGAGGACGTAGACCTGCGCCGTTTGGCTCAGGCAACCGCCGGTGCAGTTGGTGCAGATCTTGCAAATCTGGTCAATGAGGCCGCTCTCCGGGCTGTGCGCCACGGTAGACAGGCAGTGAATCAGGAGGATTTGCTGACCTCCTTTGAGACCGTGATTGCAGGTACGGAGAAGAAGAACACCGTGCTGACCGACATCGAAAAGCGTCTGGTTTCCTACCATGAGGTAGGTCACGCTCTGGTGGCTGCTCTGGAAAAGAACAGCACACCTGTGTCTAAGATTACCATTGTTCCTCATACTTCCGGTGCTCTGGGCTACACCATGCAGCTTCCGGAGGAAGAAAAGTACCTGTCCACCAAGGATGAGCTTATGACGGAGCTTCGGACTTTGGTAGGCGGACGTGCAGCAGAAGAGGTAGTTTTCAGTGCTCAGACCACTGGTGCCTCCAATGATATTCAGAGAGCTACGGATCTGGCGAAAAAGATGGTAACGCAGTACGGCATGAGCGACAGCTTTGGCCCCATGGCGCTGGCTTCGGTGCAGAGCCAGTATCTGGAAGGTCAGTCCTATCTGGATTGCTCGCAGGATGCTGCCACGCAGGTAGACCGGGAAGTAAAGAAGCTTCTCATGCAGGCTCTGGAAGATGCTAAAAAGATGCTGACAGACCACAGATCTCTGCTGGATGAAGTGGCAATGTACCTTCTGGCTAAGGAAACCATTACCGGCGACGAGCTGATGCGCTATGTGAAAGCGGATTTGGAAGGCACACAAAGCGACAAGACAGAAGAATAATCCATCAACGAGAAAAGGGGAGAGCCTGATTAGCATACGCCAGATAAGGAAGTAATTTAAAAACACAAGATACTTTTTAATCCGGCAATGCAAGGCAATGCAAACGAAAGAATTCCGAGGAAGGTTCAAAGCGAACCGACCTCGGAATTTTTTATGTCCGCACATTCGTATTTCAGATCTGTTTCCTGTAATATGAAAGCACAATCAAATTACAGAAGGTCAAGTTTATGAAACAGACATTATTTGAGCAGAACGGCGGTACCTATACCCAGCAGGGTGATTATTTGCTGCCGGATATCAAGCTGCCCGATGAGCCAGAGTATGAGATTGGTGTATGGGGAAATCGTCGTAGACAGTACCTCAAGCAAAAGCATCGAGTAAAATGCTACAACATGCTAACCCAATGCACGCTCTATCCACATCTTGCGGAAATCAATGCACAGGCTGTTCAACTTGAAGAGACTCTTGTGAATCAATTTGCTGCGCAAGAAGGAGTCAACGAGCAACTTAAAGCAAAAGATATGATGGAATGGGTACGAAAAAAGAATGGAATATACGAAAGAGCAGCAGAAATTATTTATACAGATCTAATCTATAATTAAGACCGGCACTCTGGCTAAATCCACTCTTAGTCAGAGTGCCAGTCTGGTTATATTACCAATACAATTTTGACAACATATTATTCTGCCCTTGAATATGATACAATAATGAAAAATAAAATTCTCGTAGAATATATTGAGAAATATTTGAGATTTATGAATTATGATGTCTGTGTG
>CAUWEI010000075.1:0-13140 GCA_963557675.1 uncultured Oscillospiraceae bacterium
TTTATTATTACTACCACAATATTTGACATAGATCCACAAAACCGTTCCCATTTCGAGAATCCAGCACAAAAGATTCTAATTATCCCAGCAGAAAAGGGGTTCTTTCTGTAAGAAAATATGCCATTATGAGTATTAGATTTTTCTAACACATCGTCAAAAATAGCACAATGCTGTTTCTCTTGAATCAGGTTCAATTTTGTAATACTCCACTGACTGAATGCTGCTAAATGTGGCTTACCAGGCTGGTTAAACAGGTTCCATAAGCCCTCAATTGTGTAACGCTCCAATTGTTTTTAGTTGATATCCTCGTCCATACTGGAAAGACGGTTGGCGTTTTCAATAGAATCTTCTCCGATACAGCCAATAAGCAAATACCGTTTATTAAAATGATCCTTTAAGAAGCGTTTAACAAGCCGAAATCCTTCCACTTTTCCAGCTGTAGGCACATGGGTACGAGGACCGGTACACTCATGGAGGTGTCCATCGATGGTGATATGGCTTTCATCTACATAGTCCACAGAAACGTCTCTGGCGATTAGCTCTTGCACTTTCTTTTCTAACTCATTCAAATCAATGTCCGGCTCATGATCCGGGAAAGCCAAAATAAAGCCATGATGAATGTCATCGTGGGCCGCACGCTCCATCTCAGGTACCGGCAGGCAGAACTCGCAAAGATCTTCTGCTGTATGGGCCATCAAACGGTATTTCAAAGATTCCTGACAGCGTTTTGCAATTGCAGCAGGGAACGGACCAAAGGGATTGGGTCGAGTAACCAAAATCTGCTCGCCAACACCAATCAGCAGGTTGGCATTAGTAGGAAGAAATGGATAAATAAGGTCAAAATGCTCGACAACCACTCGCTTTCCACGTTTTACTGCCTTCATAATTGCTTGGGCCAGTTCGTGCGGCTGCGTAAATCCCATTTCAAAACGAATGTCCAGATGGTATGTGTGGGGGGTAAAGAAGCCAGTCTCATAGTCCTGGTCCAGAATGGGAAGAGGGCGCACATTTACGCCGTCATCATCATTGCTCAACTCCAAGCCGGGAAACATGCCACGAATCAGGACACTCTTACCAGAGCCGCTGTCACCAATGACACCAATCAACTTGTCAAAGGGGCTCAAATACATCTGAGCAATCTGGATACCCAAATCGAAAATACGGTTTCGTCCACGAGGGGCATAGAAGGCACTCATGTATAAGCTTTTTTGCATTCTTCCGGAATATGACATTGCGTTATCCTCCAATCATTGTTTTTAAATACTCATAGGTGGTCTGAGGGGTCAACTGCTGAACCGTCTCCCACTGCCCAGCCTCTATGGCCTTTCGCACACGGCTGGCACTAATAGGAGCAGCATCAAGCTCCCTCCGAACAACTTCGCAAACTTCGATCCCACGGCGTGGGAGCTGCTCCTGCAATGCCTGATTATACGCACAGGTCACAGGATCCAACGGTTCCGTCCCAACAAAGCGTTTGGTGATTCCCAAAGCCGGAGCAAACTGTCCAGAAAAAATTTCAATATCCATCTGACAACTGATCTTGTTTCCTTGGGCTTTGTCCTTCAAAAAATAAGTGGGAAACGTTGCATTGGAAATAAGATATCCTTCTGTAGAAGAAACTGACACATTATCCAAATCGGCACAGCCTCGTTTCACCATTTCCAGCCGATCCGAGGCACGGAACATTCCTTTCTCCTCTGCAAGCACAAAAACATACAGCCAATCGCACTTCTCTCTGGCTTGTTCGATGAGGTACCGATGCCCCAGGGTAAAGGGGGAACAGTTCATCACCACAGCACCATTTTTGCCGGGGTGCTTCTCCATAGACTCTAAATACTTTCTAAGTCCCCCTCTTGTGCTCTCCAGGAGCAATGTTTTCCCGGTTGCAGCAATAGGGAAAAAGCCCAATCCGCGAAACAGGATTTCATTTATGGGCTTTGTATAGACAAAGAGGTGACGATGCCCCCTGGAAAAAGCTTCCCGGCGCAGATATGTCATCAATTGTTCGGATAGGCCCTGACCCTGCATAGTAGGATCTACGCCAATTCCTTTGATTACATTTCCGTCCAAAGACCCGCAGGCGCATACTTTTCCATTTTCTCTCAGGCTTAATGTGAATTCTACACCTGGATCTGTCTCTAAATCCAATTTTGCCAGAAAATCTCGAACCTCTTCCGATTGTTTCTCTTCCATCACAATATCCATAAAATGTCGACCCCCTATACGTTCTAATTCCAGTATACATGATTTTTTACACCTTGCAACAGGAAATTTTTAAAAATCGGTTGAAAAAACCAAAAATGTATTATACAATACGTACAAAAGCACACCCCATTAAACGAAAATATCTTAGGAGGTTTGACGTATGCCTGATATTCTCCAGCGAGCAACCGCTGGCACTATGGAATCCAGTGACGCATATGTTGAGATCGAACCAAACGAAAACGGCCTTGAGATCCAACTGGACTCGGTTGTCTTACAGCAATTTGGCAAAGACATCGAACAGTCGGTTCGAGCCGTTTTATTGCAGTACAACATTCATAATGCCAGACTCAACCTTGTAGATCGAGGTGCTTTGGACTGCGTGATTCGTGCTCGAGTCGAAACCGCAATCCGCCGCGGAAAGGGGGAGCAGTGATGATTCGTTCTATGCTTTTCCTGCCTGGCAATACCCCTAATATGCTGATTAACGGCGATGTACTGGGTGCCGATGCCGTCATCTTAGACTTGGAAGACGCTGTCTCTCCCGACGAGAAAGACGCTGCCCGTATTCTGGTCCGTAATGCTTTGGGCCGTATGGGATTCAACTGCCAGACGGTTGTCCGTGTCAACAGCTTGGACTCCGGCCTGTGCCAAAAGGATTTGGAGGAAATTGTCCCCCAGAAGCCTACAGCTCTGATGCTTCCCAAGACAGCCACTGCCGCAGATATTATTGAACTGGACGAGCTGGTAACCAAACTGGAAGCAAAACATGGGATTGCTCCTGGTACCATCCAGATTATCCCCCTGCTGGAAACCGCTATGGGCGTAGAAAACGCCTTTGCTATTGCTGCTGCCAGCAAACGAGTTCTTGGCTTGTTCTTAGGTGGCGAAGATCTCAGTGCGGACCTGCGCTGCAAACGCACCAAGGAGGGCACTGAGATTGACTATGCAAGACACCGTGTGGTGGTAGCCGCCCGTGCTGCTGGTGTTGAAGCATTTGACACACCATTCACTGACGTGAATGATGATGAAGGTCTGGTTGCGGATGCCGCCTATGCTAAGGGGCTGGGCTTTACTGGTAAAGCCAGCATTTCCCCCAGACATGTAGACGGAATCAATCGGGTCTTCTCCCCCTCTCCAGCAGAAATTGCCTATGCACGAGAGGTCATGGATATTATTGCCGAAGCCAAGCGTTTGGGCAAGGGTGCCATCTCTCTGCACGGAAAGATGGTCGATGCTCCCATTGTGAACCGTGCAAAGCAAACGCTGGAGGCTGCGGAAGCCTTGGGCTTAGGAGGTATGCAGGATGGAATCTAAACTGGTAAAAAATCTCTCTGATGCCATTCGTGCCGCCGGTCTAAAAGACGGTATGACCATTTCCTTCCACCATCATCTTCGCAATGGCGACTATATTTTGAATCTGGTCATGGATGAGATTGCAGATCTGGGAATTCGGGATCTGACTGTGAATGCCAGCTCTTTGTTTGATATTCACATGCCCCTCATGGATCACATCCGAAATGGTGTGGTTTCCAAGCTCCTTACGGACTATGTCTCCGGTGGCATTGGCCGGTATATTTCTAACGGTGTTCTCTCCACTCCTGTAGAATTCCGCTCTCACGGTACCCGTGCAACGGACATTGCCTGTGGACGGACTCCCATTGATGTGGCATTTATTGCCGCACCTGCGGCGGACTGCCGTGGCAACTGCACCGGAAAGCTTGGCAGAGCTGCCTGTGGCTCCATGGGCTATGCCATCCCCGATGCCATGTATGCCAAGAAGGTTATTGTTCTAACCGATGAACTGATGCCCTATCCTCTGGCGGATTGGGCCATTTCTGAGAACTTTGTAGACTATGTGGTGAAGGTCGATGAAATCGGCGATCCGAAGGGCATCATGTCTGGCACCACACGTATTACCAGAGACCCCGTTGGCTTGGTAATGGCAGATATGGCCGCAAAAGTGATTCAAGCTTCCGGGCTTCTTAAAGACGGTTTCTCCTTCCAGACCGGTGCGGGCGGTGCATCTTTGGCCGCTGCTGCATCCTTGAAGAAGATTATGCTGGAGGAAAAGATCGCCGGCTCCTTCGCTTTGGGCGGCATTACCGGATATCTGGTGGACATGCTCCGCAGTGGTTGCTTCCGGCAGATTATGGACGTGCAGTGCTTTGATTTGGATGCAGTCAAATCCATCCGGGAAGATCCTCGTCATAGAGAAATCGCTGCCGGTCACTACGCCGGGCCCGGTACCAGAGGTGCTGTTGTTGACAGCCTGGACGTGGTTATTCTGGGTGCTACCGAAGTTGATACCAATTTCAATGTCAATGTCCATACGGACTCTTCCGGATGCCTCATGGGCGGTTCCGGTGGTCACACCGATGCTGCCGCCGGCGCAAAGCTTACCATGATTATTGCCCCTCTGGTTCGCGCCAGACTCCCCATTGTGACAGACCGAGTAGGCTGCATCTCCACACCTGGTTCCTCCATTGATGTTCTGGTGACCCAGCGTGGCATTGCTGTAAATCCGGCTCGGGCCGATCTGACCCAGGCACTTCGCTCTGCTGGTCTTCCCGTCGTGGATATTCACGAGTTGAAGCAAAAGGCGGAAGCAATCACAGGCATCCCCCAGCCCATTTCCAAGGGCGATAAGGTTGTGGCCCATGTTCTGGGCCGTGACAGTGCCATTCAGGACACCGTTATGTGTCTTCCCCAAGAATAAGCATCTTCCCTCTTGACATTGTCGTGATTGTCGGGTATAGTACCAGATAGTTACATATAAAAATTGCATACTTGAATATTTATTGTAGTTCCCCAATAATAAGTGATTGGAGCAGATAACAAATGGATCGTAAGAAAAAAGTTTTGGTCATGGGCGTTATTGGCGCCGATGTCCACGCAGTAGGCAACCGCATCCTCTATCAAGCCTTCACGGAAGCTGGTTTTGAGGTCATCAACCTTGGCGTTATGGTATCTCAGGAAGAGTATATCGCAGCCGCCATTGAGTCTAACGCCGATGCCATTGTCGTTTCCTCTCTCTATGGTCAGGGTGAGTTGGACTGCCGTGGTATGCGTGAGAAGTGCAACGAAGCCGGTTTGAAAGACATTCCTCTGGTAGTCGGCGGCAATATTGTCATCGGCAAGCAGAAGTTTGAGGATGTAGAAGCTCGTTTCCATGCCATGGGCTTTGATCGGGCCTTTGCTCCCGGCACCATGCCCGAAGTTACCATCCAAGCTTTGCGGGAGCTCCTTCACATGGATGCCCCTGACACTGAGGAATAAGACTGGGGTGACAGTATGAATCCCGTTCTTTTAATCGACTTTGGCAGTACTTATACAAAACTTACTGCTGTAGATTTGGATGAAGAGTGCCTTCTGGGTACCGCCTCCTCCTACACTACAGTTGAGACAGATGTGACTGAGGGCTTAGAGGCCGCTATGGTCAAGCTGATTGAAAAGACAGGCCCCATTACATTTAACCAGCGTTTTGCCTGTTCCTCTGCGGCCGGTGGCCTTCGTATGATTGCTTCCGGTTTGGTGCCTGAGCTTACCGCAGAGGCCGCCAAACAGGCAAGTTTAGGCGCCGGTGCAAAGATTCTGAAAACATATTCCTTCCAGCTCACGGAAGATGATGCACTGGAAATTGAACAGTTGCAGCCAGATATTTTCCTACTCGTAGGCGGAACCGACGGCGGCAACACAGAGTGCATCCTGCACAATGCAAAGGTGCTTTCTCAGATTCCCGGTGACTTTCCCATTGTAGTGGCTGGAAACCGTACCGCTGCACGGGAATGTGAAAGAATTCTGGCAGGTCGTGAAGTTCATTTATGCGAAAATGTTCTTCCGAAATTTGGCGTGCTCAACATTGAACCTGCTCAGAAAGCCATCCGAGAAGTGTTTCTGCGTCGGATCGTTCAGGCGAAGGGGTTATCTAAGACAGACTCCTTGCTGTCCGGCATTATGATGCCCACTCCCTCCGCTGTCATGCGCGGCATTGAATTGTTGGCCTGTGGCTGTGATGAAGAAGAAGGTATCGGAGAACTTCTGGCTGTGGATGTAGGCGGTGCTACCACCGATGTCTACTCCGTTGCAGACGGCGCTCCCAGTAAGCCCGGTACCATCTGTAAGGGCCTGCCTGAGCCCTACATCAAACGCACTGTGGAAGGTGACATCGGTATGCGCTACAGTGTTCTGGGCATTCAAGAGGCTGCCGGTGTTGGTAAACTGAGCAAGATTTCCGGACTTTCTGTCCCTAAAGTTCAAAAGCTTACACAATTCCTTCGGGATAATACCGGAACGTTGCCCAACGGTGACAAAGAGTTGGAAATGCTGGATAGAGCTTTGGCAAGCTGTGCCATTGAAGCCGCAGTTGCTCGTCACGCCGGTACCATCGAAGAGGCTTATACGCTCATGGGTCTTACCTATGTGCAGACCGGTAAGGATCTTACCCCTCTTAAAAATCTGGTGGTCACCGGCGGCAGCCTAATCCACACAGAAAATACAAAAGAAATTGCTTCTTATGCCCTATTTGATCCCGCACACCCCTCATCCCTCCGGCCTAAAACCGCCCAGGTGTTGGTGGATCGCTCTTATATCCTCTCCGCCATGGGTCTGCTTGCCGCGAATTATCCTACTTGCGCTCTGCGCATCATGAAAAAGGAGATAAAGGTAGATGGAGATTAAGAACGTAAAGATTCCTGAAGGTGAATTTTTTAAGCAAAGAGAAGAAGTCCTGGGCCAGTGGAGCACCGGACGTGAGGTAGACCTGGAAGACGCATTTGCATACCACAAGGCCCTGCCCAAGGAAAGAATTTTCTCTAAAAAACTGATTGAAGCCAAAGAGCAGCATCGTACCTTGGTTCAGCCTAGAGCTGGTGTTCCCGTTATTGATGAACACATCAAGCTTTTGCAATACCTCCAGAATGAGGGCGAGGCAGACCTGCTGCCCAGTACCATCGATAGCTACACCCGTCAGAATCGGTATGAAGAAGCCGAAAACGGTATTCGTGAGTCCATGCGTCTGGGCCGTGCAATGCTGAACGGCTTCCCCGCTGTCAACCACGGTGTCTCCGGATGCCGCCACGTTGTAGACAGCGTCAATGTCCCTGTACAGGTTCGCCACGGCACTCCCGATGCTCGGCTGCTGACTGAGATCACCTACGCCGGTGGCTTTACCAGCTACGAAGGCGGCGGTATTTCCTACAACCTGCCCTACTGTAAGAATGTTCCTCTGGAAAGAACCATTCTGGACTGGCAGTATGTAGACCGTCTGACCGGTTTGTACGAGGAAAACGGTGTCTCCATTAACCGTGAGCCCTACGGTCCTTTGACCGGCACTCTGGTTCCTCCCTGCATCTCTCACGCAGTTGCCATTATCGAAGCTCTTCTTGCTGCCGAACAGGGTGTCAAAAACATCACCGTTGGTTATGGTCAGTGTGGCAACCTGATTCAGGACGTGGCTGCCATCGCTACTCTGGAAGAGCTGACTGAGGAATACCTGGAAAAGTACGGCTATAAGAATGTCTTTGTTACCACCGTTCTGCACCAGTGGATGGGTGGCTTCCCTGCTGACGAGGCCAAGGCTTTTGGCGTTATCTCTCTGGGTTCCACCATTGCTGCTCTGTCCAAGGCCACTAAGGTTATTGTTAAGACTCCTCACGAAGCTATTGGTATCCCCACCATGGAGGCCAATGCTGCCGGTCTGCGCTGCACCAAGCAGGTTGTCAATATGCTGTCCGATCAGTTGGTACGCAGCAATGAACTGGAAATCGAGAAGGAAGTCATCCGTCGTGAGACTCGCTTGATCGTTGACAAGTGCTTTGAGCTGGGCGATGGCGATATCGCTCTTGGCGTGTGCCGTGGCATTAAGGCTGGTGTGGTTGATGTTCCCTTCGCTCCCTGCCGTTTCAATGCCGGTCAGATGCTCCCCGCCCGTGATAACGAGGGTGCTGTTCGTATCATGAACATTGGCAACTTGCCCTTTGACAAGGATCTGAAGGATTTCCACGCTGCTAAGATGGCACTTCGTGCCCAACAGGAGAAGCGTAAGGTCTCCTTCCAGATGGTTATTGACGACGTCTACGCCATTGGCAAGGGCCGTTTGGTTGGTCGTCCCAGATACTAAGAGTTCTTAAAAAATATTATTATACAAAATCGGAGGCTGTTTCCATGAAAATCGTTGACTTGATTTGTTCCCCCGGCCGTACCGGCTTCTACTTCGATGATCAGCGTGCCATTAAGGGCGGCGCTGGCCACGACGGCATGTTCTACACCGGTGATTCTGTGACTCAGGGCTTCCACTCTGTGCGTCAGGCCGGTGAATCCATCTCTGTCATGCTGGTGCTGGAAGATGGACAGATCGCCTATGGCGACTGTGCAGCTGTGCAGTACAGCGGTGCAGGCGGCCGTGATCCCCTGTTCCTGGCCGAGGAGTTTATCCCTCTCATCGAAACCTATATTAAGCCCCAGTTGGTGGGTCTGGAAGCCGATAACTTCCGCAAGCTGGCAAAGGACATGGAAGCCATCACGATTGACGGCCATCGTCTGCATACCGCTATCCGCTATGGTCTGTCTCAGGCCCTTCTGGATGCTGTTGCTAAGGCAACCGGCCGCCTGATGTGTGAGGTCGTAGCCGATGAGTACGGCTGCACCGTATCTGACAAGCCCATCGCTATCTTCACTCAGTCCGGTGATGATCGCTATAACAATGCAGACAAGATGATTATTAAGGGTGCTCAGGTTCTGCCTCATGCTCTGATTAACAACGTGGAAGAAAAGCTGGGTCTGAAGGGTGAGAAGCTGGCCAACTATGTGGAATGGCTCCGCAACCGTATCCTGGAGAAGCGCACCGACCCTAACTACAACCCCGTTCTGCACATTGACGTGTACGGCACCATTGGTGCTCTGTTTGGAAACACCAACTATGCTGCTATGGCTGACTACCTGGCAAAGCTGGAGGAACTGGCAAAGCCCCTGCATCTGCGTATTGAAGGCCCCATGGACTGCGATTGCGACCGTGAGACTCAGCTGGAAGCTCTGGCTGGCTTGACCGCCGAGCTGGACCGCCGTGGCATCAATGTGGAGCTGGTAGCAGACGAGTGGTGCAACACTCTGGAAGACATCAAGCTCTTCGCTGACCACAAGGCCGGTCACATGGTGCAGATCAAGACTCCTGATCTGGGCGGTATCAACAATACCATTGAGGCTGTTCTCTACTGCAAGGAGCGTGGCATCGGTGCATACCAGGGTGGTACCTGCAACGAAACCGACCGTAGCTGCCAGGTTTGTGTCCAGTGCGCTATGGCTACCCAGCCTGACCAGATTCTCGCAAAGCCCGGTATGGGTGTTGACGAGGGCTACATGATCGTTTACAACGAAATGCAGCGGATTCTGGCCATTCGTAAGGCTAAGAAAGCCAGAAACTAAGTGATAAAACACTGAAGGAGTTTTCATATGCCCATTCAAGTCTACAGCGAAATCGCCCCTTTGCGCCGAGTCCTTCTTCATAGACCCGGCCTTGAGTTGGAACATCTGGTTCCAGGCTCTTTGGAGCGCCTGCTCTTTGATGATATTCCCTATCTTCGCGGCGCTCAGTCTGAGCATGATAGTTTTGCCCAGGTTTTACGGGATAACGGTGTAGAAGTTTGCTATCTGTCTGAGCTCACCGCAGAAGCCTTGGCACAGAAGCCCGGTCTGAAGCAAGAGTTTATTCGTGATTTCATCCACGCCAGCGGCAGTGTTGCTCTTCGCTACAAGGATGAACTGACCGCATACTTGGAAGCCATCGACGACCTTCATGAAATGGTCCTTCGGACAATGGCTGGAATTCCCTTCTCTGAGCTGAAACTGGAGCATACAGAAAGCTTGACCGCCATGATGCATGGTAAGTCTGATTTCGCTCTGGAGCCTATCCCCAATCTCTACTTTACTCGTGATCCCTTTGCTTCCATCGGCAACGGTGTTGCTCTGCATCACATGTACTCTGAGACTCGCCGCCGTGAGACTCTGTATGGCAGCTATATTTTGCAGCATCACCCTGATTATGCAGGGACCCCCTTCTACTATACCCCCGACCTTCCCTACTCTTTGGAAGGCGGTGACGTGTTGAATCTGTCCGAATCTGTTCTGGCTATCGGCATTTCCCAGCGCACCACACCGGAAGCCATTGAGCAGTTGGCAGTCAATATGTTCCGGAATCCTCAGTCTAAGGTGAAGACCATTCTGGCTCTCACCATCCCCTCTATGCGTGCGTTCATGCACTTGGACACGGTTATGACCCAGGTGGACGTGGACAAGTTTGTGGTACATCCCATCATTCTCTCTACTCTGCAAATCTTTGCTCTGACCATGGGTGAGGACGGCAAGCTCTCTTCTCGTCAAGTCAACATGGAACTGGATGAGGCACTTGCCCACTACATGGGTCTGGAGAAGGTCACCCTCATTCGCTGCGGCGGTCAGGACCAGATTGCGTCTCAGCGTGAGCAGTGGAATGATGGCTCTAATACGCTCTGCATTCGTCCTGGTGTTGTAATTGCCTATGACCGCAACTACATCACCAATGAGATTCTGGAAAATTATGGCATTACCGTTCTCAAGATCCCCAGCGGAGAATTGTCCCGTGGTCGTGGCGGCCCCCGCTGTATGAGCATGCCCCTTATTCGTGAACTTAACTACTAAAAACAATAAAGGAAGGAACATTACTATGCCTGTCAATCTTCGTGGTAGAAGCTATCTGAAACTCCTGGATTACACCCCCGCAGAAATTCGTTATCTTCTGGAACTCAGCAAGGATTTTAAGCGCATGAAGCGTTCCGGCACTCCCCACCGTTATCTGGAAGGCAAGAATATTGTTCTTCTGTTTGAGAAGACTTCCACCCGTACTCGCTGCTCCTTTGAGGTTGCTGGCCGTGACCTGGGTGCTGGCGTAACTTATCTAGATCCCGGCAGCTCTCAGATGGGCAAGAAGGAATCCATTGCAGATACCGCCCGTGTTCTGGGCCGTATGTATGATGGCATCGAGTACCGTGGCTTCAGCCAGGCTACTGTGGAAGAGCTGGCCAAGTATTCCGGCGTTCCTGTCTGGAATGGTCTGACCGACGAGTTCCATCCCACTCAGATGCTGGCCGATATTCTCACCATTGAAGAGCACTTCGGCTACAGCAAGGGCATTAACTTCACTTACATGGGCGACGCTCGCAACAACATGGGTAACTCCCTAATGGTTGTCTGCGCCAAGTTGGGTCTGAACTTCACTGCCTGCGCTCCCAAGGAGCTGTTCCCTGCTGACGATTTGGTTGCCGAGTGCAAGAAGATTGCCGCTGAGAATGGCGGCTCCATCCGTCTGACCGAGGACGTCAACGAAGGCACCAAGGATGCAGATGTTCTCTATACGGACATCTGGGTTTCCATGGGCGAACCCGATGAGGTCTGGGAAAGCAGAATCAAGCTGCTGACCCCCTATCAGGTCAATGCTGCCGCTATGGCCAATGCCAAGCCCACTGCCATCTTCATGCACTGCCTGCCCTCCTTCCACGACACCAAGACCACCATTGGTGCTCAGATTGCTGAGAAGTATGGCATCACTGAGATGGAAGTCACCGATGAGGTGTTTGAGTCCAAGCAGTCTGTTGTCTTTGACGAGGCTGAGAACCGGATGCACACCATCAAAGCCGTTATCTACGCAACTCTGTGCTAATTCAGTCTGCATAGCTAGTTTTACAGGATAACGTATCGTAACACAGTAAGGACACGGTGTAATCAAAATACACCGTGTCCTTTTGTTTCCTTTTGCAGTATAGGACAGATCCTTTCACCGATATGTAACAAAATTTATTATTTGTCCAAATATAGTCCCTTTGTCTGTAGAAAAAGCGGAAGAAATCGGGTATAATGGAAAGACACGAAAGCAAATGTACTTTATCCGTTGCACAAAAGGCAGGTCGCTATCCAAAGAACCTGACCGCAGATTTTTGGAAGGAGGGAAAACAAGACGTGCAAGAACTCATTGCCAGGCGTCAATTTACGCCCACATACATTTGGCTTGATATTGCATTTTTACTTTTCTTCATTTCACTGCTTCTGTTCCAAAAGAAATACATGACCGTTTTGGTAGGCTTCCTGATGGGAATGGTGTATATGGCAGTGGATTATGGAGTCTTTCACTTAGTTTGCCATGCCCGCAGCATCACCGGTGGCAGCCTGTTCTGGGTATTGCTGTGGATGTCCATGAGCTATGGCTTTACGAATTTTGCTTGGATCTGGCTCTGGATCTCCAAAGACCGTCACCTGTTTGAATGGTCCTTTTTGATTCTTTCCTGGTGGTTCTGTTGCCCAATGATTGCCAACACCTTCTCAGCCGGGCAAATTCCAATCGTCATCCAGCGAACAACTGGAGCCTATCACGGATACATGGCCATTCTTCTGTTTGTCGGATACGCTGGATTGATCGTTTATAACCTGGCCCAAAAGGACCAGTCCAAACGAGCACCGATTCCTTGGCTACTTACAATTGGTATTCTTGTGCAGTTTGGCTGGGAAGCAGGACTACTGCTTGGGGGAATCCGTAGTGCCGGCTTTGCATCTCTGGCGCAAAAACTCTCTCCCCTTGTAATCAATTCCCTGCTTGAGACCAACTTAGGTATGCCATATATCTATCTGATTTTTATTGCTGTCACCTCACGTTTTACCGAACAGTTTCAGCGACGTACTGTTCCGCTTCGTTTTACGGAGCGAATTTGTGAAAACAACGGTGAAACGAAGAAAGCGGAGAAGCAAATGCCCTGAATACTTTTAAGAACATATTTTGAGATTGGATGGAATGGACTTTGAAAAAAATTTTGATTTTAACCTGTAATACGGGAGAAGGACATAATAGTGCAGCATATGCCATAAAGACAGCGCTCACGCATAAAGGAATTTCTTGTGACCTTGTAGATCCTGTGG
>CAUWEI010000076.1:0-13038 GCA_963557675.1 uncultured Oscillospiraceae bacterium
ATGTGACAGACGACTTGAGCTTTCTGGTCGTCTGTCTTAATAAAACAGGAGCTTCCAAACCGCTGCTTGCGGCAGGAAGCCCCTGTTCATCTGATTATTCAGTTGCTTCTGCTGTGGACTGAGTCGTTTCAGAGGTTTCTACGGTCTCAGTTGTATCAGTTGCCTCAGTGGATTCTGTTTCAGGAGGAGTCCACTGGGTCAGGGAAATACTATCCACCTTCAAGTAGGGCAGTTCATTTTGCACGGTAACATCATTCAGATAATCGTATGTAAAGGTGATCTGGCTGCCGACGGACAGTGCTTTTCCATCCGCTACATGCTGATACTGAATAACAAGAGTATCCCCTTCATCATAGTGAAGGTCAGGATTCTGAACAACCACGGTAAGTGTCTGCTGGCCTTGCTCTGTCACCTGACAGACAATGGCTTCTCCCTCTAAAATATCCAAAGGTAAATCGCAGGCACTCAGCACAAAAGGCATGAGACACAACAAAAATAGAAAGACTCGCTTCATGGGGCTACCTCCAACGATGTATTCACTAGGGTAAAATAGGGTTCGGTCAATAGTTTGCATTGACTTCTTTGGCTTTTTCTCGAATTGCTAACAGATCCCGGAATGTATCAGGCCGCTTGGAAAGATCTCGCAGCAGAGCAGAAGGGTGGTAGATGGCGGTCATCCAAACGCCCTGCTTTTCTACCCATTGACCATGTTCTTTTGTAATGCGGAAATCAGAACGGATTAACCGCAATGCCGCCACACGTCCAAGACAAACCAAAATCTTTGGCTTGATCAAAAGAAATTGATTACGCAGGTAGTCAATACAGGCATCCTGCTCAACTTCCAAAGGATCTCGGTTCTGTGGTGGGCGACATTTTACAATATTGGCAATATAGCAGTTGTTCCGGCCCATATCGATAATAGAGAGCATATCGTCCAAAAGTTTTCCGGCTGGTCCAACAAAAGGTTCTCCTTGTAAATCCTCTTGCTGGCCGGGGCCTTCTCCTACAAACATAATATCTGCATCTTTTGGACCAATTCCAAACACCACATTATGGCGTGTTTCAAACAAACCACATCGCTTGCAATTTTGACAGGCTTGTTCCAGTTGTGGCCAGTCCAGCATAACTTACCTCCCGTTCCTGCGATTGCGACGACGTCTGCGATTACGGCAGCGAACATAGAACGACCAAATATAGAGAGCTGCAAGCAGTGCCAGAATGATTCCCAAAGCAATCATTACAAAACGCCACGGGCTGTCAGAAATATTATCCAATGTTTCATTGACAGCAGATGCTACAACACGCCGTTCTACTCCCGTAACCGTAACCAAATCCGTTTCGCCTACACAAATATCTCCGTAGTATTTACGAACAACGCCTACGGTCTCGTTCGCTTTCAATGGAGCCTTCAACCCATCTGGAGAAGAAAGCTCGTACTTCGTAGAAAGCAGTGATTCATCATAGTCTGCAGGAAGCATAGTGGTCACTTCCTGTGCAGGAGTTACCACCACGGACTCGGTTGCGTCTGCAACAGGAAGCTGTGCAACCGGGGCAAGAGGGGAAAGGACCTCAGCAAACGTAAATTTATCAAAGCCGAAGTCCAACGCCTTAGATGCGGTGATAAAGCTGCCATAGAGTGTTGCTTCGTCAGTCACGGTGTTTTCTGCACCCAGAACGACACACAAATACTCTAAGCCGTCTTCCTTTGCTGTAAGCATAACGCAACGACCGGCAGGGGTGGTGAAGCCGGTTTTTCCGCCCACTACACGTTCGTCATAATAATCCCAGGTGATAGCAGTACCAATCAGGAAATTGGTGGTAACCAAAATCCGTTCCTCTTGCAGATTGGTAGCAGGAAGCACATACCGATCTGTGGAATAGATCTCCTGAAACTTTTCGTAACGCAAAGCCTCCATCAGAATTTTGGCCAGGTCCCGAGCGGTCGTATAATGGTTGTCGTCGTGAAGACCATGGGTATTGGCAAAGCTGGTATCGTTGCAGCCCAGTTCTTTTGCCTTTTGATTCATAAGCTCAACAAAAGCTTCTTCACTGCCGGAAATGTACTCCGCAATTACACCAGCTGCATCATTAGCAGATTCCACCATAAGGCAATAAAGCAACTGTTCCAAAGTGAGTTGTTCCCCAACTTCAAGGCCGGCAGTACTGCCGTCCGGGTCTATATTAGCCAAAGCTTTTTCGGAAACAGTAATCACATCGGTAAGTGTACCATGTTCCAGAGCCAAAAGGCATGTCATGACCTTAGTGAGGCTGGCAGGCTCTCGCCTTCCATCGATATTTTTGGCATAGACCATAGTGCCGGAACTCATTTCATAGAGTAAGACCGCAGCGGCATCAAAATCCAAATCATTTTCATCAGCCAAAGCACGGGGCGCATCAATGCCATCGTTGCTGTCAACACTGCTGCCGCCTACCACTGCAGGGGCCTCTGTTGCGGGGGCAGTGGTATCCTCTGTGGAGGAGGTAGAAACGGTAGTTTCGATGGCTTGCGTTGTTTCAGTGGTATCGACGGTTTCCGCTGATGTAGCACAAACAGGGGATAACGTAGATAGCACCAGTATTGCGGCGAGGATAGCAGATAAAAATTTTACATTTCTCATGATCAATCTCCAAATAATCAGGAAGGCTGTCTTGCTTGCCAGCCTAAGTTCGTGTATAATGAATTCGGACGGTATGTCTGAATCTGTTTTATTATACCAGTTTATCTGGGGTTGTGTCAATCCATATCAGGAGGAAAAGAAATGACAGGTAAGAAAATAGGAATTGTCTTTCTGTCCTTATTTTTGGTGTTTCTTGGTTTCTTATCGGGGCTTTTCGTTGGGAGAACGACAGCAAACAACGTGTATCTATATTCTCCATCCCAAACGATTTCCACTACGGCTCCATCGGAAACCCTTTGGCAGACGGAAACAACATACCAGAACAATTCTACCACGCCGCCTAGTACAGGCAAGGAAGAGCTGCGTTTGAACTTGAATGAAGCCTCCAAAGAGGAGCTTATGGAAATTCCGGGAATCGGAGAAGTGCTGGCACAGCGAATTCTTGATTTCCGTCAGATGTATGGTCCATTTTACAGCGTTGATGAGCTGGATGAAGTGGACGGTATAGGAGAAAAGCGATTGGAAGATCTGCGCCGATATTTGTTTGTGGAGGAAATAAAATGAAGATTGCTGTAGTAGATGATGAACCTCTGCTGGTCAAGGGAACCAGATTTAATCTTCAGAATGAAGGTTATGAAGTTGTAACCGGTGCAAATGGTCTGGAAGCAGTAGAACTGGCCCGAGATCCAGAGGTAAACCTCATGGTTTTGGATGTTATGATGCCGGAAATGGACGGCCTTACAGCCTGCACCAAAATTCGTGAGTTCTCTCAGGTGCCAATCATTATGCTTACCGCCAAGGCAGAAGATATGGACAAGCTTATGGGCTTTGAAAACGGAGCAGACGACTATCTTACAAAACCATTTAATATTTTGGAACTGAAGGCTAGAATTCGAGCACTTCTTCGCCGTACAGCCTCAAAAGGTAAAGAGGAAAAGCAGAGCAGTCAGCTTCAGGTTGGTACTATCACACTGGACCTGGCAAGCCGCAACGCCTATCGCAATGGAGTGCTGGTGGAACTTACCGCAAAGGAATTTGACGTGATTGAATTCCTCATGCGAAATCCGAATAGAGTCTATTCCAGAGAGGCGTTATTGGACACCATCTGGGCCTACGAATACCGCAGTGATATTCGTACTCTGGATGTTCATATCCGCCGCCTTCGTGAAAAGTTGGAGGAAAACCCGGCACAGCCAAAGTATATTATGACCAAGTGGGGAGTTGGGTACTATTTCAAAGGGTAAACGTTGGAAGCCACTGCGTTTAAGCAGGACGCAATTAAAATATTCCGCTATGTATATTCTTATCACTGCTGTGGTCTTGGTGTTTCTAAATCTGTATGCTTCTTCCACTACCAGAAACCTGATTTTTCGCAGCAAGGAAACCTTTTTAGAGGATAAGGTCAGGCTTGTGGCAACTGCATTATCGGAGAGTAAAAATCTGGGCCAAAACCATTCGGATCAGGTGCTAAAACAGATTGGAAATCTTAATGCTACTCGGGTGCTGATTACCGATGAGGTTGGTTTGGTGGTCTATGATACGATGGAAGAAAATTCCGCTCAGGGTCACTATGCCCTTTTGCAGGAGGTTGTCCTAGCCTTGGAAGGGAATGATGTGTTTTATTCTCGCTACGAGGAAGGATCTCTGATAAGCTGTGCTGCTACGCCAGTTCTGCAAGGGGACAAGCTTGTAGGGTCAGTCTATCTCATGGAGTATGACACGGATCAGGGCAATTTGATTCAGGCTTTGCAGCAAAATATTTTCTGGATCAGTATTGTTCTGGAGGGCGCAATCATTATCTTTTCATTGTTCTTCTCGGAAGTGTTCTCCCACAGAATGCGAGAAATCTTTAATTCTGTGCGTATGATTCGCAGTGGAGATTATACGCATAAAATGCGAATTCGTGGACATGATGAGTTGTCTGTTCTGGCTACCGAATTCAACGCCCTGTCCGAACGCCTGCAAGCTTCCGAAAATCGTCGCCGGCAATTTGTGGCAGATGCTTCTCACGAATTGAAAACTCCGCTGGCTTCTATCAAACTTCTGTCTGATTCCATTCTTCAAAATGAGATGGATCACGACACCATATTGGAATTTGTGGAAGACATCGGAAACGAAGCTGACCGACTAAATCGAATGTCCCAGAAATTACTCTCCTTAAATAAGATGGATGCACAAAAGGACGACGACCAGGTTATCGAGGATATCTGCCGTGTTACAGAGAGAGTATTTCGGATGCTTTCCCCGGTGGCCAAATTAAATCAAATCAGCCTGGTAAACAAAACAGAACCTGGGTGTACGGTGCTGATGTTTGAGGATGACCTTTATCAGATTATCTTTAACCTGATTGAAAATGGAATCAAGTACAATAAGCCGGGAGGCTCTGTGACCGTGGCGCTGTCACGGCAAGAAGATGAATATACCCTTACGGTTCAAGATACTGGTGTGGGAATTTCAAAAGACTCGCTTCCCTATATTTTTGATCGATTTTACCGTGTGGACAAGGCCCGCTCCCGTCAGGCAGGCGGAAGTGGTCTTGGCCTGTCCATTGTTTCTGACATGGTCCACCGAAATCTGGGCACGATTGAAGTCATGCAGCCGGGAGAAGGGGGAAGCTGCTTTGCGGTAGTATTCTCTGCCTTTGACTGGGAGGAGGATGCAGAATGAAGAAAAGGGGACTAATTTTATTTGTTATAGTGGCATTGATTGCTCTTTGGGGCTGTCAGCAAACCGCAGAACCAACGCCGTCCGGTACGGTGACTCGCTTTTACTATAAAACGTTAGGAGAAAAGCTGGAGGGGGAACGGCCTGCTGCCAATTTTGAAGAGCGAAGCATTACGGGCATTGAAGCAGACTACTTTCAAATTTTTGAGTCCTATCTGAAGGGACCTCAGGACTCATTTCTGGAATCTCCATTTCCAAAGTCTGTTCGATTGGTCTCTGCTAAAATGGTTGGTTCCCAACTAAATCTTGTTTTATCTGAAAATTATGCAGACCTTTCCGGTGTCGATCTAATGCTGGCCTGTGCCTGTATCACTCTTACCGGATTGGAGCTTCCGGGAGTAGAGTCTGTGGCCATTCGTGCTCAAAATCGAACACTGAATGGGAAATGGGAAATCGTTATGAATCAGGACAAGTTCCTTATGGAGGATCTTGGTGCAGGGCTTATCAGCACTTCCTATACACTCTATTTTTCGGATACGGATAATCGGTATCTCATTGGTGCTCCCGTCCGAGTTGATAGAGAAGAACAAAATCCTGCTGCATACCTGATCCAAAAGCTAATCGATGGACCATCGGAATCGGGTTTGGCTGAAACCATGCCGTTGGGGACGGAGCTTATCGGTCTTGAAATTACCGATGGCATCTGTAATGTGAATTTCTCAAAAGAATTCTTAGATGGAATACCTCGCACGGTATCTGCACAAAGAATGACGATTTTGTCTCTTACCAACACCTTAACGCAGCTAGATGAGATTTCTGCTCTTGCCATTAGCATAGAAGGGGAACTGTTGACTTCCTATGGAAAAATGGATCTTCGTCAGCCTCTCACCTTTGAGAAACGTGCAATCGGTCCCGCTCGTGCAGCCCTCAATGAGTTGGATGCAGACCTGTATCTGACCATAGGGGAACGAAATACGTTGTCTCCGCTTCCTGTCCGACTCAAACAGACGGCCAGCGATGCTACTGTGGAATTGGTTTTGCAGGAGCTTTTAGCTTATAAAGACCAAAACGGCTATCACAATGCGATTCCCGCTGGAACGAAGCTGCTTTCTGTTCATAGGGAAAAACAGACTTACTATATCGATTTGTCCGCTGAATTTCTAGCACAGCCAGATGATGAGGAACTTTATATTGCAGTGCGCTCCATATGTACTACTGTACTTGCGTTAGAAGAGGATGCAACCGCTTGTATTACTGTGGATGGTGCTGTGCCGGACGGAGACTATGGTACACTTTTTGAACCCGTGCAGTGGACTTCTGAATGGATTGATTAAAAAATAAATAGCACGAAAACACCGCATGAAATCACACGATTTCATGCGGTGTTTTGCAGCATTACAGAGAGAAATCCTCTTTGTCATATTTTGAGAAATCCAGAGCCTTTCTGCGTGGAGGTACACGCTTCAATGGATCATAATTAAATCTGCGGCAGCCGCCGTCTCTGGATACCACACCTTTTTTAACGCATAAGACCTGTTCTTCTCCTACCGTTACGCCATGAGTACAGTACTGGCAGGACCGGGGCATCTTTTTCCGAAACAGCATGCATTCACCTCCCTTTATCTGAGCTCATTATACATCAGGTACGGCCTGTTTTCCAGCCTTTTTTTGCAGACTCCAGCACCAAAGGATAAATCCCATAAGCGAAATGCCAGTAACGAGCCCCGTTGCCCGTAAAAGGCCACTATGACTGGAGACTAAGGGGTAAGAAACCGTGATTTCTCTGGGAAGCAGGTCTGGAAATACAACCATGGTTCCCCAAGTAAGCAGTACCGCAATGGATGCCTGAAGAATTTTGCCAAAGAGATAGTAGGTACCTCGAAGACCAGAGTGAGAAATCACGGCGCTTGTCTGTAGGTAAACGCAAATTCCACCGAAGGCCAGGAAGCCGGATGCCATACAATACCGAAATCCGGCGGACTCCACTTCCAGCAGGCGGCAGCAGCCACTTGTGAGTTCCAGAATACCAGAAATTAAAATCTGAATCCAATCCGGCATCCATAGGCCCATTGCTTTTTGCAAGAAAGCAGAAATAACCTGAAAAAGCACAACGTATCCGCAGATAAGCCCCATGGCATGGATGCTACTCTGCACAGCTTGCACCAATGATATAGCATTGGATTCGGATCTGCAATGCATTCGCCCAGTAGAGCGACAGACGGCTCTGGGCCGCAGCAGAAATCCTGCCATAAGTGCAGAAAGCAGGTGAATGACGTATAGTACCGCCGCAATTCTCGGTCCACCTAAAATGCCACCGATCATTCCAAAAAAGAAGGCAGGTCCAGCATTGCTTGTAAAGGCGAGAAGCCGTTCTGCACTTTGACGGTCCAGGAGACCGGACACATACAAATCTGCGGTAATTCTGGCTCCTGTGGGATACCCTCCAATGGCACCCAAGACCAGAGGAATTGCACCGTCTGGCGGTAAGCCAAACAGTTTCCTTACAATGGGGCCAATCCTCTTTTCACACCACCTGCTGATACTGGAGGATGTCAAAACTTTTGTTAATACCAGAAAGGGAAACAGAGAGGGGATTAACACTTGCAGACATAAGGTAATTCCTTCGGCTGCGGCGGAAGAAGCGGTTCGTCCGTCCATAATTAAAGCGAAGATTCCAAAGAAGCTACAGCACACAGTAAAAACTCTAACCAGAAGAGATGTCTTTTCCTTCACCTTCCATCACCTCAAAAGAATGTATGCACTATGGTCAAGTCTCTTTCCTATGGTGCATATATTTTTTAAAAAGAAAGCGGGAGGAATGGATTCTATGAAATATGGAAAACAATTGCTGCAAGTCATGGCTCAGGCTACAGATACCCCCCAGGAGTTGCTGCCTGGGATGCCGCTTATTGAGATTACGGGGACGCAGCGGATCCTGGTAGAGAATCACAAGGGAGTAATTCTCTATGAACCGGATTGTCTGCGGGTGAAGCTGGCGATTGGAAGCTTGTTTATTCGTGGACAGGGCCTCACAATCTCAAGAATGCAGAAGCGTCAATTGGTGATTACAGGATGTATTGAAGGGGTGGAACTAGAGAAGGGGGTACAATGCTAGGACGGTGTTTGGATTATTTCCGAGGAATTGTAGTAGGAGAGCTGGTTTCTGCCGAACCTGGGCAAGCTCTTACGGACTACACCATGCATGGGATTCACTTGCGTAACCCAACGCTTACGGCTCCTCTAACGATTCGGTTTACAGCGACCAAATCGGATTGGGAAAAGCTGAAGGTGTTAGCGGAGCGGCGTGGCGAAAGGTACACCATGATTCAAGAATGGGGATTGGCCGTGTCATTCCATAGGTGGAAACGCAGGATTCCCTTCTGGTCTGCTCTTATACTGATTTGTGCAGTTGCCCTGTACCTGCCAAAGCGAGTCCTGTTTTTGAAAGTAGAAGGCAATCAACAGGTAACCAGCCAACAGATTTTGGAAGCGGCAGAATCCTGTGGCCTTCATTTTTGGACAAAGAGCAGTAAAGTCCGAAATGAGGAACTGAAAAACAATCTTCTGAGTCTCATTCCAGAACTTCAATGGGCCGGCGTTAATTTTTCTGGTTCTGTTGCGGTCATTTCTATAACCGAGCGCTTGGAAGCAGAACCAATTAAGGATCGTCAACAACTCACCAATGTTGTATCTGCCAGAGATGGTATTATTGTAGAAATGAGCGTTCTGGGGGGAGAGGCACAGTGTAGATTGGGGCAAGCGGTGCGGCAAGGAGAACTTTTGGTATCCGGCTGCATAGATCACGAGCATACTGTACAATACACACAGGCAGATGCGGAAATCTATGCCCTGACACAACATCAAATTGAGACGGTTTTACCAGTAGAAACGAGACAAAAGCACTACACAGGTCAAGTAAAGAAGTCCTATAGCATTTTGCTTGGAAGAAAAAGAATAAATTTATCAAGAAACAGTGGAATTTCTACCTACAGTTGTGATAAAATGATAGAGAGAATAACCTTGCCACTGCCAGAAGACTTTGCATTGCCGTGTTATTTGCTGGTTGAAACAAAAGCGTACTATACATTTGAGCCAACCGAAACAACGCAGCCACAGGAACTGTTGGAAGATGCCGCATCACGTCTTGTGAAGCAGGGGATGTTGGCTGGTGAAATTCTAAATACCAGTACAACATTTTCTGAAGTGGATGGGGCCTATATTTTGCAAATGACCAGCTCCTGCCGGGAAATGATTGCCAGGCAGCAGCCGGCAAAGCTGTTTGAAGGTGATTATACTGATGAGTGAACGTATTGTAAATGTAGAGAGAGTGGAAGACCTTATTGCAGTCTTCGGCTCTCTGGATGAAAACATCCGCCGAATTGAAGAGGAAATAAAGGTTCAGATTGTAAGCCGTGGCTCCGACCTCAAAATCACCGGTGAGGAAGAAGCCTGTGACAAGGCCGCACGGACCATGGAAGCATTGATGTCACTGGCTTCAAAAGGAGAAGTGATTGATGAACAAAAGGTTCGTTACCTGATTTCGCTGGTACAATCGGGCAACGAGGATCAGGTATCTCAGATGGCACAGGATGTAGTGTGTATCACAGCCAAAGGAAAGCCGATCAAAGCCAAAACCATCGGTCAGCAAAAATACATGAAGGCCATTCAAAAGAATACTGTCACGATTGGTGTTGGCCCGGCTGGTACGGGTAAAACCTACCTAGCAGTTGCGGCAGCAGTGAAAGCATTCCGAGAGCGTACAGTAAACCGCATTATTCTGACCCGTCCTGCGGTGGAAGCCGGAGAGCGTTTGGGATTTTTGCCCGGTGACCTGCAAAACAAGGTAGATCCTTACCTGCGTCCACTGTATGATGCTCTCTACGATATGCTGGGACCGGAAACCTATCAGAAATATCTGGAACGTGGAAGTATCGAAGTAGCTCCCTTGGCCTATATGCGTGGACGTACTCTGGACGACAGCTTTATCATTCTGGATGAGGCACAGAATACCACCAGAGAGCAGATGAAAATGTTCCTGACACGTCTGGGCTTTGGCTCGAAGATTGTGATTACCGGTGACGTAACACAGATTGATCTGCCGGATGACAAAGTCAGTGGCTTAAAGGATGCTATTCGGGTTTTGGATCGTGTGGATGACATTGCAATCTGCACCCTTACCAGTGCCGACGTTGTTCGCCACGCTTTGGTGCAGAAGATCATCAATGCGTATGAAAAAGCAGATCAGCGGAGAGAAGCAGCTAAAACTACGTCGAAGAACAACTATCGGGGGAATAAGCGATGAATGTAAAAATCAATATTTCCTTTGATCATCGAACTCTGCTGAATGTACAAGTGACGCAAATCATTCGCAAATGTATCCAAACGACCCTGTCTATTGAGAAGGTCCCGGTATCTTGTGAGATTAATGTGCTTATTACAGATGATAAGGGAATTCATGCCATCAATAACGTTATGCGAAAAGTAGATCGGCCCACAGATGTGCTGTCTTTTCCCATGTTCCAGCTTACCCCAGGGGAACTTCCCAAGGACTGGAGCACTTATTTGGACCCGGAAACAGGTTTGTGTCCGTTGGGGGATATGGCCATTTCTCTGGAGCGGGCCAAGGCACAGGCCAAGGAATTTGGACACTCAGTTCGTCGAGAAGTCGGATACCTTACCATTCATTCCATGCTTCATCTTTTGGGCTACGATCATCTGGACGAAGGCCCGGAGAAAGCTCTGATGCGAGCACATGAGGAGGCAGTTATTGCTGCTATTGACCTTCAGCGATAATTCAGTTGGTCCTGAAACTTCTTGGCAGAACCAATAAACATAATTACCATTTTTACTAAAGGAGTACTACCATGGCAAGCAAAACCGCAATGATTACCATTGCCGGACGTCCCAATGTGGGCAAGTCCACTTTAACCAATCGACTGGTTGGCGAGAAAATCGCCATTGTTTCCAATAAGCCCCAGACCACCAGAAATCGTATCTGTGGTATTGTCAACCGAGGGGAAACACAATTCATTTTTGTAGATACCCCTGGCTTTCACAAGCCCCGCACCCGTCTGGGTGACTACATGGTAAATGTCACCAAGCAGTCTGTCTCAAATGTAGACGCTGTTCTGCTGCTGGTGGAGCCCATTGCCAATGTGGGACCTCAGGAAGAGGCTCTGATCGAACAGCTGAAAAACAGTGGGGAGCGGGTCATTCTGGTCATTAACAAGATTGATTCCGTAGAGAAAGATACGCTGTTGGAGGTTATTGCAACCTATGCAGAGAGAATGGACTTCACTGCCATTATTCCCATTAGTGCAAAAACAGGGGAAGGCGTTGAGTCTCTTCTGGAAGAGTGTGGCAAATTTGCAGAAGAGGGCCCGCAGCTGTTCCCGGACGACATGACTTCGGATCAGCCCGAACGGCAGGTTATGGCAGAAATTGTCCGTGAAAAGCTTTTGTGGTGCCTGGAGCGCGAAGTCCCACACGGTACGGCTGTGGAGGTTAACCGCTTCAGCGAACGGGATGATGGAATCATTGATCTGGATGTGACCATCTACTGCGAAAAGGCCAGCCATAAAGGCATTATTATTGGCAAAGGCGGAGCTATGCTGAAAAAAATCTCTTCCATGGCACGTATAGACTGTGAGAAGTTCATGGGTACAAAAGTATACCTGCAAACATGGGTAAAGGTAAAAGAAAATTGGCGTGACAGTGATTTCCTGGTGCGGAACTTCGGCTATCGGGATGAATAATTTACCGTGGATAGACCAGGCGTTCTTTGCGAATCCTAAGAAAAAGCGTTAAGGAGGATTCGTATGGAGTCTTTGGGACTGTGGCGGTGTTTTCTGGAGACCGGAGCTCCAGAGTATTATCTGCTGTACAAAGCAGCAGCAAAGGCGGAGAGTAGCTATGCATCTGAAAACCCAGGGACTGGTCCTGCGGGAAGTGAACTATAAAGAGGCGGATAAAATTCTTACCGTTTTAACTCGGGACTATGGAAAAATCACCCTGAAAGCCAGAGGCGTACGCAGGGCAGGCAGCCCTTTGAAAGCTGCCTGCCAACTCTTGGCCTATGGAGAATTTACCTTTTTTGAGTACCGTGGAATGAGTACCATCAACGAAGCGATTGCTTTGGAGCTGTTTCCCGCCCTGAGGCAGGATTTAGAGCTTCTGTCTCTTGGAACTTACTTTGCCCAGGTAGCAGAGGTTTTGTCTCAGGAGGATGCTCCGTCGCCAGAACTGCTGTCGCTCACCTTAAATGCAATGTATGCCATGACAAAGCTGCAAAAGCCGCAGAATCTTGTTAAAGCAGCGTTTGAACTTCGAGTGGTGTCCTATGCGGGCTATGCACCAGATCTGGAGGCTTGCCATATCTGCGGTTCGCCTTATCCGGACCGCTTTGTGCTGTCTGCCGGCTGTTTGGAATGTTCTTCCTGCCGCAGCTTGGACGGTCTGCATATGCCAATCAGTCCTGGTGCATTGGACGCTATGCGCCATATTGTAATGTGTCCGCCTAGCCAGCTCTTTTCCTTCCGACTGGAATCGAAGTCTATGACGCAGTTAAGCAACATTGCAGAAGCGTATCTTTCTACACAGTTAGAAAGAAGTTTCTCTACACTGGATTTTTATAAGTCCCTATTTATCGGGACAATGAGTACATGATTACTGGAGAAAACTATGTCTGAATTATATGAAAAATCTACGGGAAAGCTGGAACTGGATCGAGTTTTAGAGATGCTGGCCTCCTGTGCAG
>CAUWEI010000077.1:0-12756 GCA_963557675.1 uncultured Oscillospiraceae bacterium
CTTGTATTCGTAGCTATAGCGCACGAAAATACCCCCTTTACTGGATGTCCAGCAAGGGGGTACATATCAGTGAGACAGCACCTGTTTTTTATAGCGTAAATTCTCCTGTAAGCAATTCTTTTCCACAATCCCCTAAGAACCACTGAATCTTGCCGGGCAGCACCACAGGTTTCATGGCACCGTCCCACTGTGTCAGAGCTTCCTGAGAGATGGTCAGACAGAATTCCTTCGTCTCGCCGGGTAGCAGCTCCGTTTTGGTAAAGTCACAGAGGCTCCGAATCCGGCTGGTAACCAGTCCTTGGGTCCTGTGAATATAGAGCTGAGGCACAGTCTTTGCCTTCCGGGTTCCCCGGTTTGTGACCGTGAACTGAACCTCGCGCTTTTCTGCCGAGGGAGCCTCCACCAGTTGGAAGTCGAAGTCCGTATAGGTCAAGCCTGCGCCAAAAGAGTAACGGGGCGTTCCGGCGTCATAGTAGGCCATAGGACGGTAGGAATCCTTGTGGTTGTAGTACACAGGGAGCTGTCCCACATGGTCGGGCAGGGAAGCGGGGAGCCGTCCTGCCGGGGCAATATCGCCAAAGAGAAGCTTCGCAATGGTTTTACCACCTGTGAGACCGGGATAGAAACAATAGAAAATAGCATCCGAATTGGCCTCGATCTGCTCCATGGCATAGGGACGGCCTCCGATGATTACTGTAATCACAGGCTTTCCGGTGACATGGAGCTGCTTCAAAAGTTCCAGCTGCTGGCCCGGAAGCTCCAGAGTCATGGCATCTACATTTTCTCCACAATCCATAGAAGCCACATTCTGAGCTTTCAGTGCACCATTGTCCAAGAATTCACCGCCTGCAAACCGGCTGGAGGTTCCGCCCAGTACTGCAACAATCACATCGCAGTCTTTGGATTTTTCCACAGCCCCTATGAGCATCTCCTCATTCTCTGCAAAACTGGGACAGCCGGGGGCATAAGTAAGCGCAATCTGTGTTCCTGCCAGCCGGGTTTCCAGACCTTTTTTCACCGTAATTCCGGTTTCCGGACGGATAGGGGGTGTGTAGTCTCCCAACTGATTGTAGATTTCATCTGCATTGGGGCCGGTCAGGAACAGGCGCAGAGGCTTGTCCGCAGCCAAAGGCAGAAGATTCCCCTCGTTTTTCAAAAGAACTGCACTTTCATCTGCCAGCTTTTCGGCCTGTGGATAACTTTCAGTGGTGTAACTTTGCCAGTGGTTGTTCTCCGGTACAAAAGGCTCCTCAAAAAGGCCTCTGCGGAACTTGATTTCCAGAATTCGCAGCACAGACCGATCTATGGTCTTTTCCGACACCAGACCCAGCTCCACCGCCTGCTCCAGCTTAGAAAAGCCCGTGTCCCACAGGCCCATGTCCACACCGGATTCCAGGGCCAGAACACCGGATTTCATTCTATCCCCGGTCACTGCGTCCAGCTGATCGATGGCTACACCATCGGACATGACAAAGCCTTCAAAGCCGTATTCTTCCCGAAGCAGCTCTGTCAAAAGCCAGTGGTTGCCGTGGCAGTACACACCGTCAATCTCATTGTACGCTGCCATAAAGCCGCCGGCTCCCGCCTCCACACAGGCTTTCACCGGTGGCAGGTGGATTTCCCGAAGCTCCCGGGGGCCAATCCGGGCACCGCTGGCATTGATGCCGCCGGTGGTCTCACCTTGGGCGCACATATGCTTTGCAACCATACAAACGCCCTGACTCTGGATACCTCTCACCGCAGCCTGTGCCATTCGGCTGGCCAGCAGGGGGTCTTCACTGTAGCACTCCTCACTGCGGCCCCAACGAGGGTCCCGGAGAATGTCCAGAGCAGACACCAGAGCCAAGTCAACGCCCATGTCCTTCAGCTGTGCGCCCGCCACCGCCGTGGCATCCCGCAAAAGCTCCGGGTCAAAGGTTGCACCAGCCGCAAGATTTACGGGCAGCAGATAGCCGTCCAGGGCCTGATGGCCATGGGGACATTCTGTACTCATCAAAACAGGAATCCGCAGGCGGGAATGTTCCAGAACATAGGCCTGTACCTGGTTTCTAGCCTTCACAGATAACACTCCATCCAGCCCTGTTTTGAAATTTTTGCCAGACCAGGGATCGGCCCGGTAGAGACCGTAGAGGGTACCCAGTCCGCTGTAACGCTCCACCTCCTGCCGGAAGTCCTCTGACAGTACAACTTCATTTCCTTTGCGCTCGTAGATCCGAAAGCCGTAGAGTCCCTGCGTCAGCTGTCCCACCTTTTCCCGAAGCGTCATTTTTGACAGCAAATCCTCTGCCCGTTCTTTGGGCGAACAGGTTTTATCCAAATACTTTTCCATCATTTTTCTCTCCAAATATCATTTTGGGTATAAGAAAAGGTCACGAAAAGGAATGTCCTTTCCGTGACCTCATTATGCAATCTTACTTGACCAGAATGGTCTTGATCTCGAAGGGCTTGATGGTGATGGTAACCTTACCGTCAACCACAGGCAGCTCCTGCTCGATCTGTTCCATAAGGTTGGTCTCGTAGACCTTGCCTGCACCCTTAGGCAGGGTGATTGTGGTCTTGGTACGGGCGTTCTCAAACTCGTACAGACGCAGGATGGTGCCCTCACCGGACTCAGCCTGCTTGACAGTCTCCAGCATTACGTTCTTCTGATCCACGCTGGCGTAGGAGAAGCAGGTGCCGGCCTTGCCGCCTTCCTGTGCGTAGGCGGGCTGGTTCAGCTTGTAAGCTTCCTGCACAGTGCCTGCCTTCTTCCAGGTCTCAGCATGGGGATACAGCGCATAGGTGAAGTAGTGCATTTCCACGTCGGCATTGGGGTTAGGCTCCACACCGCACTTGATGAGGGTGAGGCCGATGGTGCCGTTGTAGACAGAGTGACCGTACTTGCAGTCATTCAGGAGGCTGACGCCGTAGTTGCCCTCGGAGAAATCCATCCACTTGTGGGCGCAGGACTCAAAACGAGCCTTCTCCCAGCTGGTGTTGGTGTGAACCTTCCGGGTGACATTACCAAACTGAATCTCGAAGGTAGCCTCGTCGGAGTGGATATCCACAGGGAACTCGGCCTTCAGCAGGTGCTGATGCTCCTTCCAGTCTGCCACAGTCTCAAAGTCGATGCGGCGGGTATCTGCATAGAAGTGAATCTTCTGGACGATGGTGCTCTTGTTGCACTTCCAGGACAGTTCCAGGGTCATACGAACAGCGCCGTCTTCTGTCCACTTCATGTCAATCAGGTCATTGACAGGCCAGGACTTCTCGGTGTAGTACATATCGATGTCCCAGTTATCAAAGTATATGGGCTTGTCCTCGTACAGACGGAGCATATTGCCCACCTGACCAGCCTTCAGGACCTCACGCTCGTTCTCCTTGTCGAAGATAGAGGTGAAGTGGCCGTTCTCGTCCAGCACGATGGAATAGAAGGGAGTCTCCAGATGGTACTGGTCCTTCCGCTGGAATGCACTTTCAGCAGCAGCGTCAGCAACAGCCAGAGTCTTATAGCCCTTAGCAGGCAGGTTCTTCAGGTAAACCAGAGCGCCGTCGGCAGTCTTCTGAACAGGGTAGACCTTACCGGTCTCGTCAGCCACAGCCTTCACATCTACATTGCCCAGGTTTACAACATCGTTGCGCTCAAAGCCCAGGGTATTGAACACGGTAATACCGTCGCCCTCGCCGGCCAGGAGGCTCAGACGCTGTGCAATGAGGGCAGCAGTTTCGGAAGCCAGAGCCTCGTACTCCTTCTTGGTGACCTCATAGACCTCAGCGATAGAGCTGCCGGGGAGAATGTCGTGGAACTGGTTCAGCAGAACCACATCACGCCACAGACGGGTGGTTTCCTCTGCGGGATAAGAGGCCAGGTCGCTGGCGATAACACCCAGAAGCTCCAGGTCCATGAGGGCCAGCTCGCTCTTCCGGTTGCCACGCTTGTTCCGGGCCATGGAGGTGTAGGTACCACGGTGATACTCGAAGTAGAGTTCGCCCTCCCAGGTCTCCAGACGGCGGTTGTCCTTCACACGCTCTTCTAATTCACGGAAGTAGGTCAGGGAACCTTCCTGACGAACCATGGGAATACCCTTAACACCCTTGTCCATACGGTTGGAGACCTCCAGCATCTCTCTGGTGGGGCCGCCGCCGCCGTCGCCGTAGCCATAGCAGACAAGAATATCATTGTTGATTTCCTTGTTCTGGTAACGCTCCCAGCCGCCCATAATGGAACCGGGATGGAGCATACCGTTGTAAGTGGTGAAGAAGCTCTCCTTGGGGTCCTGATCGATGCCCAGAGTGGTAATCAGGTGGGTGAGCACTTCAGAACCATCGATACCACGCCACATAAAGGTATCGTTGGGAATCTTGTTGATCTGGTTCCATGCCAGCTTGGTGGTCATGAAGTAGTCCACGCCGCTGCGCTTCATGATCTGAGGCAGAGCGCCGGAGTAACCGAATACGTCAGGCAGCCACAGGATCTTGTTGTCTTTGCCAAACTCTTCCTTGAAGAACCGCTTGCCGAACAGGAACTGACGAACCAGAGACTCGCCGGAGGTCAGGTTGCAGTCAGCTTCCAACCACATACCGCCTTCCGGCTCCCAGCGGCCCTCTGCCACACGCTGCTTGATCTTCTCAAACAGTTCGGGGTAGCGCTGCTTCAGGAAGTAGTACAGCACAGGCTGGCTGGACATAAACTTGTAGGTGGGGAACTCGTCCATGAGCTTCAGAACCGTAGCAAAGGAACGAACGACCTTTTCACGGGTCTGCTCCACGGTCCACCACCATGCCACGTCAATGTGGGTATGGCCGATGCAGGTTGCTACGATTTCGTCCCAGCCACCCATCTTGTTGTACAGGTTCTCAGTGATGTAGGCCTCGGCCTTCTCAATGGACTCGTAGAACTTCTTGGAATATACTTCCCGCATATCCAACAGGTTCACCGTCTCATTCAGAACGGTCTGGATGTCCAGGCGAACCTTGCTGTCCTTGTCCATACGGGGGAAGGCCCACAGGGGAACCTGCAGGTCATAGTACAGGCGGTTGATGGCCTCATCCAGCACATAGAGATCGGTCAGGAAGGAGAACTCTCTGTGCATGATACCGGTGTAAGCCTGCACATCCACAGTGACGGTCTCGCCAGCCACAGCCTTCTCAAACAGGCGAATGTCACGATGGTTCATGTCAGCGCCCTGAACCACCTGACCGTTGACAAACACCAGGAACTGAGGGTTCTTAGCATCGTCCCACTCTTCGATCTGGGTACAGATCTTGAACCAGACGGACTTTCCGTCCATCTCCTCAGGAATGGTAATCTTGGTCCGGAACCAGTAGTGCTCACCACGGATGCCATGGAAGTCACCACCATAGCCGGGGAACTTTCCCTCGAACTGGTCAGAGCCATCATAGGTGGAGTACCAACGCATGGAATTGCAGTCAAACTCCTGCCAGGGAGTCTGAGAGGCATCGGCCTCCTCGGGGCGATAGAACAGACCGGACTTATAGTCCCAGTTAGGTAACTGACGGCCGCCGGTAGTACGCAGCGCATTCAGCTGATTGCAGATAACCTGCACTCTTTGATCGATAAAATACATAGAAATCCTCCTAGGGGAATGTCTTTACAGGCTGTTTTCCTTCATGTAGTCCAGCAGGGTGTCAACCGTGGTAAAGGCAACACCGGTGACTGTGTCTGCACAGCCGTAGTAGATAGCAATGCGGCCGGTGGCGGCATCGGTGAGGGTAGCGCAGGGGAAGGTGACATTGGGAACGTCGCCCACGCACTCATAGTACTCATAGGGAGCCAGGATGTAGTCCTTGGTACGGTACAGAACCTTCCAGGGCTCGTCCTTGTCCAGCAGAGCTGCGCCCATACGGTACACATAGCCCTGGCAGGTGGTGATAACGCCGTGGTAGATCATGAGCCAGCCCTCATCGGTCTCGATGGGAATGGGGCCTGCGCCGATCTTGGTAGACTGCCATGCAGACTCGTCACCCTTAACGGTGCTCATCACATGACGGTGGCAGCCCCAGAACTTCATATCCGGGCTCTGGCTGATGAAGATATCACCGAAGGGGGTATGACCGGTGTCACTGGGACGAGACAGCATCATGTATCTGTCGTTAATCTTTCTGGGGAAGAGAACACCGTTACGGTTGTAGGGGAGGAAAGCATTCTCCAGCTGATGGAAGGTCTTGAAATCCTCAGTCCAGCCCACGCCGATGGTGGGGCCATGGTAGCCATTGCACCAGGTGATGTAATACTTGCCATCCATGTAGCACACACGGGGGTCGTAGCGGTACTCACGAACAGTCACAACGGGATCACCCTCGAAGGTGATGGGATCATCCTGAATCTCCCAGTTGATGCCATCCTTACTAAAGCCAACAAACAGGTCCATGCTGACGGAGCGGCTGTCGCAGCGGAACACGCCGGCAAAGCCGTCGCCGAAGGGAACTACGGCACTATTAAATACACTGTTGGAGCGCTTGGTGGCATGACGGCCAATAATGGGGTTGCCGCTATAACGCCATACAGGAAGGGTGTAGCCCTCGGGCTTCTCTTCCCAGGGGATGTTTTTCAGTTCATTACCAATAATCTTGCTCATAGTTGTATCAATCCTCTGTATAATAATATAACTTGGTGTCTCTGCGGACTCCCTTGTGCAGGGGCCGGGCACTCCGAAGCTTTTCAGCTTGTCCGGCTCCTGCACAGCAAGTCCACACTACCATAAATCGGAAGCATTTTCCCACATTCTCTTCTTTTTGTCAACGGGAATTTTTGAAATCCTTGTATCTTTTTTCCATAGCCTTCTGCCGAACGTCAAGTTATGAAAAATGGGGCTGCTGCAAATGCAGCAGCCCCAACTTTTACGTATGGAATAAATTTCTACCGGGTAAAATTACTTGCCCAGGTAAGCATCCAGCTGACGCTGGACTTCGGTCATAATGGTGTCGAAACCAGCAGCACGCATCTCTTCCATCATGTCAGCAACGCCTTCAACGGGATCGATGGTACCGGTCATCAGCTCGGGCTGATAGCTCTTGTAGATAGCGATGCAAGCGCCCAGCTCGGTCTGAATGTCCTTGGTGTCAGCAACAAAGCCCAGAGCGGGAGAGGGCTTAGCAGCCTCGTTCAGAGCCTTAACCTCGTCCCACTGGTTGTAGGTCTCGCCTTCCAGCATGGAAACGTTGAAGAAGGTACCCTGAGTGTAACCAGCCATGGACCAGTCAGTGTTGTTTCTGTGAACCTTCTTGACGCCATCTTCCTCGACGTAGTCGAAGTTGTCGCCTTCCAGGCCATAGTACAGAGCGTCACGGACGTAGGAATCGGTGTTAACCAGCTCCAGCAGAGCAAGAGCCTTCTCGGGGTGCTCGCAAGCAGCGGAGATGCAGTTCATAGAACCCTGGACGGTATCGTTGGACAGAACGGTGTCGCCCCACTGAACAGCGTCAGCCTCGACCTCCATCTGGGGGCCCCAGACGGTAGTAGCAGCGTAGTCCCAACCCTGAGCAACGCCACATGCGTGGTACTTAGGAGCCTCAGCCAGAGTAGCAGCATCCTGGTTGACGTAGCCAGCCTGGAACCACTCACGCAGAGTCTTCAGATCGTTCATAACAGATTCCTGCTCGAAGGTGCAAACAACCTTAGCACCAGCATCGTCGTAGGAAACGCCCAGTGCGGACAGGCCCAGACCCAGGCCGTCGAACTTGGTGCCCAGAATAGCCTCCAGGCCCTGGTTGTTCAGGATGAAGGACGCCTTACCGGTAGCATCATAGATAGCCTTCAGACCGGGGGTTACATCCTGCATGGTGTGAGCGTTGACATACTCGGGGTAGTGTTCCTCAGCCAGAGCCTTGTCCCAGACAAAGTACTGAGTGCAAGAGCTGTCCTTGTAGGTGGGAACGCCGTAGATCTTGCCATCGATGGAGGAAGCCAGCCAGTAGCTTTCGGGCATCAGGTTGTACAGAGCCTGAGCATTCTTAGCATAGTCGGTGATGTCCATGAAGGCGCCCATGGCAACGTCTGCACTGAAGGTGCCAGCGTTGGTGAACATGATGTCGTACTTCTGGTTGGTGGAAACAATAGCCTCACGGCGGCTGTCCCAGTCACCCCAGGGAACAACCTGAACGTCCAGGTGCACGCCGATCTTCTCTTCCAGGTACTTGTCCAGGTTAGCCTTCCAAGCGTCGTAGTTGGCAGGCTGGCCGTTACCGACCATGTACCAGGTCAGCTCAACGACATCGTCGTTGGCAGCGGTGGTAGCGCCAGTAGTCTCATCGTTGCCAGTAGCAGCAGTGGTCTCAGTCTTGTTACCGGCAGCAGGGGTGGTCTGTGTGTTGTCCTTGCTGTTGCTGCAGCCGACAAACATTGCGGACAGCATAGTAACAGCCAGGAGAAGTGCGATGATCTTCTTCATTTTTTTACCTCCTAAAAATTTTGGTTGTTTTTATTCCAGATGCGTGCAAGCCCACTGGCCCTTCCACATCCGTAATACAAGAAAGGATTAGCCCTTAACAGCACCCACGGTCAGGCCAGAAATGAAGTACTTCTGGAAGAAGGGGTACACACAGGCGATAGGAACAGCAACTATAACCGCAATTGCCATACGGAAACCTTCGGTAGGCATTGCAGCTTTCAAGTCCGCAACGGTCATACCAACGTCGGGGTTTTTGGTTAAGAACTCAATATCATTGTTGATGGAGTTCAGCAGAGCCTGCAGGGACAGAAGGCTGCGCTCGCTGATGTACAGAGAGGACTGATACCAGTCATTCCAATAGCCAAATGCCAGGAACAGGCCGATGGTAGCCAAAACCGGCTTAGAGATAGGCAGAACGATTTTTCCAAAGACCGTCCACTGAGAAGCACCATCAATCTTTGCAGATTCAATGATGGAATCCGGAATAGTTGTACGGAAGAAGGTTCTGGCAATTGTAACGTTAAACGAGGAAACACACAAAGGCAGGATTAGTGCCCAAATGGTGTTGCCCAAGTGCAGGATGTTCATATTGACCACGTAAGAAGCAGCCATGCCGCCACCGAAAATCATGGGAATGAACACCACGATGGTGAAGAAGCCGTTGAGCTTATGCTCTCTACGGGACAGGACATAACCCATCAAGGTAGTGAGTATTACGCCCAAAACCGTACCAATGGCGGTAACCTCCAAGGACACCCACAACGCATTCAGAATCTCGCCTCTACGCATCCACAAGAACTTGTAGGACTGTGCAGAAAAACTATCGGGGATAAACTTATAGCCGAACTTTGCAATGGATTCCTCTGAGGAAATCGAAATTATGAATACATAGATGATGGGCAGGAAGCACATCAGGGAAAGCAATATGAACAAAACATTGAACACGACATTGGTGCCGGGCTTGATTCGATTCAGGCGGCTCATGGCGTTGTCATTCAGTGCAGAAGCTTTTTTCTTCATTTCGCCACCTCCATTAAATCAAAGCACTGGATTTATCGACCTTACGGACGATGCCGTTGGCAATCAAAATGGTGATACAACCAACCGCAGACTGGAAGAAGGAACCAGCAGCAGACTGGGGCAGCATACCCTTCATCTCGGTCACCATCTTATAGATCTGCACGTCAAATGTGGTTGCCACTTCACGCAGAGATCTGGGAACGTACCGAGTTACCTGATAGAACAGGCCGAAGTCGGTAGAGAAGATACGGCCCACGCTGAGGATAAACATCATGATAATAATGGGGCGCAGGGAAGGCAGCGTTATGTAACGAGCCTGCTGCAGCTTGGTAGCACCATCGAGCACTGCTGCCTCGTACAGGGAGGAGTCAATACCCGTAATGGAAGCCAGATAGACGACCATGTTGTAGCCCATCGTTTTCCAAACGTTTATGAACACAAGCAGGAACGGCCAATAAGGTGCGCCTTCTTTGGAATACCAAAGAATGGGGGACTTACCCATAGCACGCAGAAGGCTATTGATCAAACCCTTTTCGGGGCTCAGGAAGGCGTAAACAAAGTAGCTGACAACAACCCAGGACATGAAGTGGGGCATGAACATCAGCGTCTGATAGCTCTTAGAAGCTCTCTTGCTGTAAATGTTGTTAATCATAATGGCCAGGCCAACCGGGATTACGATGCCCAAAATAATAAACACAACATTATACAGTAGGGTATTCCGAACAATGGAGCCAAAGTTCGGCAAGTCTAAGAAGTAGTTAAAGTTCTTGAATCCGGCCCAATCACTGGCAAACAGGTTGTACAGGAAACTTTGTTTGGCATCTACGATTTTATAATCCTTAAATGCCAGAATAATGCCGAACATGGGCAGGTAACAGAACAAGATATACCAGATAGTGGTAGGCAGGGCCAAAATTGTCAGCTCTGTATCATCTCTTGTCCACCGCGCACGCTTCTTGGGCTTCAGCGCAGTGGCTGGAGCTTTCGTGGTTGCTTTGGTGTCACGCATTTTCTTCATCCTTCCTTCAATCAATACGGTCAATTGTCTTAGTCGCACTGTCGATTTGCACAAAAACAATCATTCATTCAAAAATTATTATATCTGTTCCAAGGTGGAACTGGAAGTATTAAAACGTAATTTAATAGTAGTTAAAGGATACAGTTTTCAAAAATCCGTTGGAAAATTGTACCATTTTCGCCACACTCTTCCCTTTTGTTTTTTCAAGCACCAATTTAAATCAGAATTTGGTTCCATCAACTTCCCGGAATTTCCCTCGTATTTTCGGAGAGTGCCCCGTTTATCCAGTAAAAATTTCCGTCATTATGAACTAAAACGTCATTCCGTTTTACAGGGATATTTGTGCTTATCCACAAGACACTCTCGTTTATCCTAAATCATGGGTGTCTGTGAGTTCCAATTCTGCCTTGTCGCAATTGACTAATTCTAGTACTACAATTTTGTTCATTTTGCCCAACTCCAAAAGAGCACCCGGCAGATAGAGGGTTTTTTGCGGTCCACGGTTCCAGAATCGGCCCAAATTGAATCCATTGACCCACACCATACCCTTGGTAAAGTGGTCCAGCTTTACGAAACATTCGTCCCGACTATCCGCCCGGAACTCACCTCGGTAGAGCTTGGGATAACGTCCGGCCGGAATGGTAAAGTCCGCTGCCTCAGGGTTCTCCAGAGGAATGGTGGTAACGGTAAAGTTCATCAAAATTTGGTTTCCGATAAGAATGGCAGACAAGCCCTTTCTGTCGTAAAGCTCCGGGCCGTAGTTCACCCGGCCCATGGCTTCCACCAGAACGCCGATCCGGGTTCCCGCTGCACATTTGGGCAGCCACAGGCGATTTTTGGGCTTCAACTGCTCCAGCTTGCCTCTGGGACAGCTAATATCCAAGTTTCCCACCAGTTCGTCATTCAAATAGACCCACGCCTTGTCCCGCAGATCCCGGAGGGTGAGCCAACCGCCATCCGAATCACCAGGCAGGACGGTTTCGTAGTAGATCAGGCCGAAGTTTTGTCCGTAAGCCTCCATATTTCGGGGCAGAGGACTGTGATGCACCGTACCCAACGCCTTCAGATTTTCAAAAAGGCCTGTTTCCTCCTGCAAAGCAACGGTTCCGATGTTCTGGCACCGAGGAGCAGGGGGCAGGGGAGGCGGTGTCATGCCGTGGTGCTTCCACATCAGGTCCCGCAGGGCATAGTACCGAGGGGTATAGTCGCCGTATTCATTCAGAGGGGCACAGTAGTCGTAGCTGGTTACTGTGGGGTTATACCGAGTAATCTCGTTTGCACCTGCTGTAAAGCCAAAGTTTGTGCCGCCATGGAACACAAACACATTGAAGTTGGCATCCATATCCAGCATGGTCTGCACTTCTTTTGTGAGGCTTTCCACATCCCGGGTGTGGTGCTTTTCTCCCCAATGGTCGAACCAGCCACACCAGAATTCCGTACACATATAAGGAATGTCCTCTTTTTCCAGCAGAGAGAATGCCTGTTCCGGCGCACTGCCGAAATTCAATGTGGGCAAGGCTCCTTCTATCCGGCCACCGGACAGCATATCCGTGCAGGGGCCATCCGAGGTAAAGAGGAGGCAATCAATATCCAGGCTGCGAATCAGATCCCGGAGGAACGCCAGATAAATCTTATCATTACCATAGCTTCCGTATTCGTTTTCGACCTGCATTGCCAGAATATTGCCGCCCCGGCTCTGCTGCAGAGGAGCCAGACGGGGCAGAAGTTCCCGGAAAAAGTCTGCCACATGAGCCATATAGGTGGGATCACTGCAACGAAGGCCCATATCCCGATCCTGTAATAGCCAGGCAGGCAGACCGCCGAAATCCCACTCTGCACAGATGTAGGGGCCGGGGCGTACCAAAGCGTACAGTCCCACTTTCTGTGCAATCTTCAGAAATTCCACCAGATCCAACATACCGGAAAAATCAAACTTTCCTTTTTCCGGCTCATGGAGGTTCCAGCATACATACGTTTCCACCGTATTAAAGCCGGCAGTCTTCAGTTTCAACAGTCGGTCCTCCCAATAAGCCGGGTGGACACGGAAATAATGGATTGTGCCGGAATAAATATGGAATGGTTTTCCATCCAGCATAAAATTTCTACCTTGGGTTGTCAGCATATTTCCAACTCCTCTTAATTTTTACACGACGTCTATTATATCATAGGTTCATTGACAAAAAAAGTACTTTTGCGGAACTCTTTCCCTTACCTGTCTTTTTTCTCTCTGCAATATCGCAAAAAGAAAGGGGCTGTACAAAAAGCCCCTGCAAAAGCCCGGCTGTACGCAAATGTACAGCCGGGCAAAATAATTTAGAGAAACGGCTG
>CAUWEI010000078.1:0-12749 GCA_963557675.1 uncultured Oscillospiraceae bacterium
CTCTTTATTATATCAAATTTCTCTCGGAACTGCAATGGATGCGTTGACTTTTCAGAAGATATTTGCTATGGTGAAACAAAAGGAGGCCGTAACATGAAGACTTTATTGTTTGTTGATTGCTGTATTCGAGGGGACCACTCCAGAACCAGAAAACTAGGGGAGAAATTCTTGTCCAAAGTTCCGGCACAATGGAAGGTACAGATTTTAGAGCTGGAGGCGGAAGGACTTAACTGCTTATCGGGAGCTTTCTTCCAGCAGCGGGAAGAACTGCTGCGTATGGGAGAGCTGAATCATCCTAGATTTCGCTATGCCTGGCAGTTTGCACAGGCGGATGTTGTGGTATTTGCGGCCCCTTTATGGGATTTGAGTTTTCCTGCACTTTTGAAAGTATATATTGAAAATGTCAGTGTAAAAGGGATCACCTTTGATACCAACAAACAGGGATGTTACGGAATCTGTCACGCCAAAGATATGATCTTTCTCACCACACGGGGTGGGTTCTATGAGGGAACGCCTATGGAAATGGGTAGCCGTTATCTGGAGGCTATGGCGAAATTCTTCGGAATACCTAACTACACCTGTATCGCCGCAGAAGGGCTGGATATGCCCACAACGGATGTGGAAAAAAGCATGAAGGATGCATTTCGGAAGATAGAGGCATTGACTGCTGAGATATTTTATAAAGATTGACATAAAATGGAAGCTACTCCTGATTACATGGAGTAGCTTCCATTCAATATACACCGTTTTGCAGTATATGTTTGCTTTATACAGATTCTAATACATAGAGTTCTTGCAGAACTTCTTCACAAAGAGCATGGCCATCGTCAGGATTGTTATATTCTCCCAGATGCACATAGCAGTCTTCCAAATTTAAGAGCAGCTTATAAAGCCGACGCCGCAGAATTCCATCCGGAGAAGAATCCGGTTTGGAACCATATCCCTTGCAAAAATGTTCCCCTATAATCCATCCGGTAGCAAATTCAAATTCAGGATCCCCAAAGATGGCACGATCACAGTCAATTAAAGCTAAAAGCTTTCCAGAAGGATCGACTAAAAGATTTCCAAACCACAAATCTGCGTGAATCAGTTTGGGAGCAGTGCATCCTGCATCCAACAAAGAACGGAATTTTTGAAATAGTGCGGTAAAACGGTCGAAGTCAACAGAAGAAAACATCTGTATCTTTTCCGCTTGCTCTCTCCAAAGAGACACTTCTATCTGGATGGCTTCACTCCAGCTGGAACCGCCTAATCCTGCAAGGACAGCTCCCAGCCGTCCAAACGGTTTTTCAAAATTTATTGGCAGTTCATCAGCGGTTATTTCATGGATTTTCTTCGCTAGTGTTCCGGTTTCAAAACAAAGCTTCTTCTCTGTCTCCGGTGTAACTGTGACCGTAGATAAGCTGACCCCTGGAATACACTCCACAACCATAATGTCTCGATCCAGAAAAGTTCGGCTGGTATCCAATGCAATCGTCTTAGATGTGGGAATTCCGTGCGTGTGCATTAGGTGCTGGACAATCTGTTCGGCCTCCATGAGACGGTGTTCGTAGGGAAGTAAAAACTCTGTATTGACAGGTCCTAAGCGTAGAATGACGGATCTGGTTAGTGTTTCGAGACGATAAGTCGTATTAAAGAGACCACCGTCCAGCAACTTGTAAGACACCAGATCTTCTTTCAGATAGCGATGGCAGCTTTCACAAAGAAGCTCATCAGAAATGGTTTGAAACAACTTAGATTTACGATTCATTGTGACACCAACCTCCGTTTATGTGTTACGAATTCGGATAGTGGAATATACATGGTAATATGCTGTAAGTCTGGGGCTAGCGTTTTCCTGTTAATATAAATGCGATCAATTCTTCCACATTGTCAAAGTCGTCGTAATCCCCGTTTATACCTTCTCGATGGTATATCACTCCGCGATTCTCGTTTTCTTCCAAGCAATCCAGCAGTTTTTCTTCTCCATATCGTTTCACAAATTGAGTAAAGGCATATGGCTTGATTTTGGCCAACAATCCTCTCCTGCAATTTTCGAGGCAATCATAGCAATGAGTAAACTTCTTTTCAAGAGAGCAACGCTTATTTTCACATGTACTATCATCCAAACAGTCACCAGAATGACAACCATTACATGTGACATTTTCGGAACATAAGCAACATGCAAGACCACATCTTGCAATTCCTAATTCCCGTTTCATAACAGTTCTCCTTTCCTGATGTAGTGCCGTTATACCATGTCCAAAAGAGGAAGTCAAGTCACTGCCTAAGTTTTATTAGTCTCATTGGCAGATGAAGAGACAACCAATTAAAATGTGGATAAATAGGAAAAATAATAAGGCCACGGTGAAATTTTCACCGTGGCCTTATTCCATTGATTAGTCTGTATAGCCAACCAGGTCAGCCAGAGCACGGTCGATGATAACGGTAACATCGGGGTGCATCTTCAGCATGGTGGAGGGGTTGTATACATCCACATTCTCGTCCATGATGAGGCCACGAATGGCGTCTGCCTTCTTGGGGCCGGATGCGATGAGGATGATCTTGGAGGCACGCATGATGTCGCCCATGCCCATGGAAATAGCCTTCTTGGGCACTTCGTCCTCGCTCTCAAAGAAACGAGCGTTGGCAGCGATGGTGCTCTCAGTCAGAGACTCCACATGAGCATTGTTGTGCAGCACCTTGCCGGGCTCGTTAAAGGCAATGTGACCATCTTCACCAATGCCCAGAAGCTGAATGTCCACATGGGTACGGTTCAGAATGGAGCGGAATTCCTTGATGCACTCTGCTTCATCGCCCACACCGGAGGCCACAAAGGTGTTCTCCTTGGGAATGTTGATGTGGTTGAACAGGTGACTGTCCATGAAATAGCGGTAGCTCTGGGGATGATCACCGGTGAGGCCCAGATACTCGTCCAGGTTTACGGAATGAACCTGAGAAAAGTCAACTTCGCCATTTTCGTAGGCACGAATCATAGCAGCATAGACGACTTCAGGGCTGCTGCCGGTGGCCAGACCCAGGGTAGCGGTGGGCTTATCCTGGACAACCTTGGTAATCATACCGCCGGCGATTTCGCCGATTTCTGCATTGTTGCTGGTAACGATAACACGCATGATTATATCCTCCTTACACGGATGCCGTCATGGCGTCCCACTGATTTTCCATATCCTGTACCAGACCCATCTGGGTACGGCAACGATCCAGGTTCTGATTTGCACGGTGAGTAGCGAAGTAAGTATCGCCCTGCAGGTAGTCGGTCAGGAAGCGCAGGCCACATTCCAGAGTGATGATCCGGGCACCGTCGGCCAGATGCTTCACTTCCTCCTGGGTCAGGCTGGGGCAAGCCTCCAGATAACCCTTCAGGTAGGCCTGATACATCTCCAGATCCAAACCGGCCTTGGAAACGTCGCACTCATCCTCAGCAGCCTTATTGGCACCGAAGCGGATGGAGTCACCAAAGTCATACACAGACAGACCAGGCATCACAGTATCCAGGTCCACAACACACACAGCCTTCCGGGAGGTGCGGTCGAACAGGACGTTGTTCAGCATAGCATCGTTGTGAGTAACCAGCAGGGGCAGCTTGCCCTGCTTCTGAAGATCCACCAGCATACCTGCGCCGGATTCACGGGCCAGGAAGAAGTCAATCTCTTTCTGTACGTCCTTAGCCCGATCCATGGTGTCGGCAGCCAGAGCGTCGTGGAACTGCTGGAAACGAACAGGGGTATTGTGGAAGTTGGGGATGGTCTCATGCAGCTTTTCAGCAGGGAAGCCAGCCATCATTTCCTGGAAGCTGCCAAAAGCCTTGGCGCTTTCATAGAAGTCGTTCTTGGAGGAAGGTCTCTGGAAGCAGATGCTGTTTTCGATGTGGTGATACATCCGCCAGCAGTCACCGTTCTCGTCCTGGTACCAGTCCTTTCCGTCCAGAGTGGGAACCAGGCGCAGAGCCTCCATGGGATGGCGCACACGCTGTGCAGCATAGCGGGTGACAGCACCGACGTTCTCCATGAGTGCGGGAATGTCAGAAAATACACGGTTGTTGATCTTCTGAAGTTCGTACATAGAACCCCAGTTTGTTACAATCCGGTAGGTTTCGTTAATATGTCCGAAGCCGTAGCGCTCGCACGTTACAGGCTTTCCGTTGAGACGAAATGCAAAAACAGCTTGTTCCATTTTTTAACCTCCAGTATGTCTTTCGCCGCCTTTCGGCGTTAGTTATAATTGCATGATAACAATTTTAGCTATAATTGACAATGGTCTGCGTTGGAAACCCCTAGCTTGGATAAAATTAAAAGCGAAAAAGGCACATCAGGAACTATGCGTAAAAGCTATTTCCGCCAATAAACTCCCGTAAAATACTGGTGGGAGGAACTTCCCAATCCAAGTCGGATTCTTTTACGAAGTTCAAGACCTTGACGATAGAGCGGACCTCCTCATAATAGGGGTCTTCCGGAGGTACCTGATCCAGAAGCGGGAAGATATGACGTTTCAGAAGCGACAGCTCATAGACAAGGGAACTATTGAAAATCACATCGGCATTTTCCTGATAGGGGAAGATCCAACGCTCCTCTCCACGGCGGACCGAATCCCACATGGACAGCGTTTTGCTGACGGAGGCGTTTCTAGTTTCATAATCCCGAACGATTCGGCGCAGAAGCCGCAGATAACTGGTGGGAATCCGATTGTGATTATCCAGGTTGAGGGGGAGCAGGGCACTGACATAGAGCCGAAACACTAAATTATGATCGACATTGTCAGGTAATAGGGCAGGGTTTAAGCCGTGCAGTCCTTCAATGATGACCACGGAGTCCGGTCCCAGGGTGAGCTGATGCCCGGAAGGTACTCGTTTTCCGGTGTTAAAATCAAAGCGAGGCAGGCTTACGGTTTCACCATCCAAAAGACGGGATAAATGTTCCCGGAAAAGAGCCGTATCAATGGTGTTGATATGTTCCAAATCTAGGGTTCCGTCTGGGCCGGGGGCGATTTTGTCACGATCGATGTAGTAGTCGTCCAGAGACATGAGAATGGGGCGTTTTCCGTGTACTCGGAGCTGAACGGCCAGACGATTGGCACTGGTCGTTTTGCCGGAGGAGGAGGGACCTGCCAGAAGAACCGCTTGGGCGTTTTGTTCAATGATTTTATCGGCAATATGGGAGAAGCTGCGTTCGTGGAGGGCTTCGTTTACCCGAATCAGTTCCCCTAACCGCCCCTGTTCGACCAGGTCGTTCAGATCTGCAACGGTTTCACAGTCCATGAGACTGCACCAGCGTTCACTTTCTCTGAATACGGCAGTGAAATTCGGCATTTCATGGTAGGGAGCGACTTGATCCGGATTGTTGGGATCGGGGAAACAGAATTCAATGCCCTGTCCCTTGTCGGAAACAATGTCCCATACAGAAACATAACCTGTGGAAGGAGCCATTTCTCCATAGAAATAGTCCATGTAGTCGCCATAGCGGTAGACGAAGAAATCCGGTGCATTCCGGAAACTTAACAGGCGAGCTTTATCCTCCTGTCCGTCTGCTTGAAAGATGGATTGTGCCTCGTTGGTGGGAATTCTGCTTCGCAGAAGGGGAATGTCCCGTGCAATCAGCTCTGCGACCTGTTCTTTCAAGGCAGGCACATCCGCAGGAGTAAAGGCAGGCTCCTTTTCAATAGTGACGTTCAGGGCATTTCCTACTGTGAAGTTCATTTTTGCAACAGCGTCCGGCCAGAGCTGACGCACGGCCCAGAACAGAATAAACTGCACGGTGCGGCAATAAACCCGTTTGCCACGGGCATCCTCGTAGCGCAAAAGAGTGACTTTGCCCTGAGAGGCTTCCATAGCACGGCGCATGGTTGCGGTGCCGTTGGTGACACAATCAATGCTTCGCTGAGGAACATAGTTCAGTGTGAAGGTATCGCCTGCAAGCCGTGCGGCCAGGGGACGGCGGGACAGGCGGCTGTCGTCCAATCCGAGTGCTTTTACTGCATCCAGCAGACTTTCCTCGGGCTTTGTATCATATTCCAGACGATCAATCCAAAGCTTCATAAAAACACCTCGCAATCATTTAGTGAGTTCCTCCTTTATTATATGCTAGTAACAAGAAGTTTGCAAGAGTCAGTGAAAAATTATACCAAATTACGAAAAATGGAGCAATCTAGGGTATTTTATACGGAGAAGAGGGAAAAACAAAAGCGCAGATCAACGGCATCGATCACAGACTTTGGGAATAGCAATAAAGTGTGATGCGGCAGAATACATTATAATAATTGGAGCGGGATTCTATTAGATGGAGCAGTCAAGAAACGGATTCCTTGTGGAGTAGCCAAGTACACCTAATTTCATAGGTCGGTTTTTGTTAAATTAAATAGAATTTTCCAATTATGAGAGAAGTGGGTGGATTTTTTGTCGGAACTGTTGTATACTACACAGAAGTAAGATGGGCGTTTATGTGTAGCTCATCTTGTCAGTTCATGTTGAATTTGGAGGCTTATATGAGCAAAAAGTATATTGGAAAGTATACGTACAGTGCCAAACAGAAGGAAAATCCTCAAAAGAATGGGAAAAAACATCGCCCGTGGCAGTGGATTCTGCTAAGTGTTTTTTTGGTGCTATTGGCTCTGGTTGTGTGCGCCATTATTTTTGTCTTTGCAAAGCTGGGCCGCATCAATCGTGTAGATCGAAACGAAAGTAGAATCTCTCCGGAGGATGCCCTTACATTTGATGCCACAGAAGCCAGCGATACGGTTCCCAATAACAGCGTGCCCGAGACAGTTCCTCATGAGCTGACCTATGTTGACTATGAAGGAAGACTCATTGGTGAGTCTAAGGACATTGTAAACATTCTGCTGATCGGCCAGGACCGTCGAGAAGGAGAAGGAAGAGCCAGATCGGATGCTATGATTTTGGTGAGCTTTAACACCACGGATAATACCATCACAATCTCCTCGATTTTGCGTGATACCTATGTGCAGATTCCCGGAGGCTATCAGGATGACCGCATCAATGTTGCCTATGCCTTTGGCGGAATGGGCCTGCTGGATGAAACCCTGGAACAGAATTTCGGCGTCTATGTGGATGGCAATATAGAAGTGGATTTCAGCAGCTTTGAGCAGATTATTGATATTCTGGGTGGCGTTGATATTGAACTGACCCAGTCGGAAGCGAATTATTTGAATCGGGAACTGTACGGTGAGTATTATGCAGGCGTGAACCATCTGGGTGGAGAAGCCGCTTTGACCTATTCCAGAATCCGTAGCTTGGATAGTGACTTTGGCCGTACCAGCCGTCAGAGAAATGTGTTGAACGCACTGTTTGAGTCCTTCAAGGGAATTGATCTGAGTACAGCTCTGGAACTTGTGGATGAAATTTTGCCTATGCTTACAACCGATATGAGCAGTATGGATATTATTGGCTATGTGACGGATCTGCTGCCCATGCTTTCCAGCGCAAAGGTTGAGAACATCCACATTCCCGGAGATGAGAACTACTACAATGCATCGATTCGGGGAATGTCTGTGCTGGTGCCGGATCTGGAGGCTTGCCACGAGCAGTTGAGAGAAGCAATTATGAAGCAGGGCTAAAAAGATTGCACAGAAATGTGTGATCTCCTGTGGAGAAAAATTCAGATTGATGAAATGGGCCGAAGCAGAAGCTTCGGCCCATCATTTTGTGAACAGAAAGAGCCATAGCAAATACTCGATTTGCTATGGCTCTTTTGTGCGTATACTATATTATATAGTATATTTTGTATGCTGAGGGATTAGTCGTCATCCTCTGCGTCTATAAGAATTTCATCCCGAACTACAAGGCCGAGATCATTTTTAATGCGACGACCGACCATGCTGATGCGGATAACGGTGATAAGATCCGAAATGCCCTGATACAGGAGAACCACTCCAATTACCACCATGAGGGCATCTCCAAACCAGCCACGCTTCACCATGAAGAGAACACCCATAATTGTAGTGGCGATGGAGAGCAGAAGCATAATGCCCCATTTGCTTACACCCAAATCACGAAGAGCAAAAGTCCGTTTCATTCCCAGAAGACTGTCAATAATGATAATCAGCCCCAGAACGCTTTGCAGCATATCCAAGATGGTATTCGGGGAGATGAGAATGAAAATACCAATGGCAGCGGTAAGGACACCAATCACCAGTTCAAAGGTTAGATTTCTTTCTTTGGCGAAGAGAAACCCAATCACATTAAATGCACCGTACAGGGTTAATGCACCGCCGACGGTGTAAGTGATAATGTTTGTGCCAAGCTGTGTGTTTAAGATCATCACAGTGCCTAAGACAATAAAAATCAGGGAAGCGATGATGAAACCCCAACGGAATTCCTTCAGGGCTCGTTCCAGACGATCGCTTTTGTTCATGGAAGGCTCTCCTTTCGGTGCGACGCTTTGCCGCTTATTCAAACTCTACTTTTTATTGTACCAGAATGTTGTGGAAATTGCAATAGAAAATGGTTTGCAAACTATGGAATTTCGACATACTTTATCAGAAAGCCGTAATATTGGACTTTCTGGGCATTGATGGTGTTGACAAAGGGGAGTCGAATGGTTTACAATGAATATACGAGGTGATTAAATGAAAGTGCGGGCTATTCGCCAGCCATGTTATTTTGCTGAAGCAGTATATTTGCTGTATTCTTTTGTGAATCATACTTCCTATGCACAGAGTTATAATCGCGTGACGCAGAGTGTTGGCAGACTTCTTAACGATGACTATGATTTTACGGCGCAGCAGATTGAGCTGCTGGATCAGATTACAGCAAAGGTAACGCAGGACATGGACCCGGATGACGAGCGGCTTCGCTACTTTTTTGGAATACTTCCGGGAACAGACCGAAAGACCTGCTGCTGCCTGGCTCAGGTGATGCTTACCAACATTCCGATAGATGCGGTGGATGTGGATGAATTCGCAGAGAAGCTTTTGCGGGATTTCAAGTTGATGCAGGAAAGTGGCGTGGAAATCAATGATATGAACAGTATGGGTCTTGTGATTGATCTAAAAGATCCTTCTGATCCGGAGGAGTCACTGGGAGTTCAATTGGAACGCCTGCCCTGCGACGTGGAAGCTAAGTGGGGAATTCTCCGTGTGCTTACGGACTTCGAGGCACACTTGAGAGAACTTACCGAATTGGTTCGCCCGGTTGCAGAGAGACTTCAGGAAGAAATGGTGCCGTTGGTGGAGTTAAACCAACCGATTCTGGACCGGTGGGTGGAGTATTTTGCATCTCACACCGTAGAGGATTTTGAAGAAGAGCTGTTTAATACGAAGCTTCCGTTTCTGCAAGAGGATGAGCCGAAGGAACTGTGGTTATGTGTATGGTCCTTCAACATGTTTGCCTGGTGGACGGAATGGATTGGCAGTGAAGAAGAGACGGAAGAAGAACCAACGCAGGTGGCATATATTGGAATGTGTATGCGGCGTGAAATGGCACGCAAGAAGAAAGAACGCCCAGATACGGAGACGCTGTGTGCCATGCTCAAGGTGCTAGGCAGCAAAGATAAACTGGAGATTCTTCAGCGATGCGCGCAAGGGCCGCTTTCAGCAAGTAAGCTAGCAACGGCCATGCATCTGAATTCTGGTACAGTATCCCGAAATCTTTACGGTCTTTATAAATTGGGATATTTGACTCCAAAGGGCGATGGCGAGCGAGTTAATTACGTCACGAGATTGGAAACCATCCAACAGGTCTTTGGCTGGATTATAGAGTATGTGACAGAAGAATCCCGATAAAAGTACAATATTGAATAGTGTAGATGGTATAGATGTTTGGTGCAGCCTTGGAAAAGTGCATTTGGAACCTTGTCCGCAAAATTCCCCTAAAGGTAACCTGAAAAAAGGAAGAATCTTTAGGGGCTTTTTTTAGAAAGATTCTTTGTTTCGCCAGAACTTTAGTTCGGTATCGATGATTGTGCACTAATGAATCGGCTACGTATTGTGCAAGTTAACAAAATGTTAAAAAGTACTTGAGTTTTGAAAAACCCTATGCTATCTTATAGTTGGACCTGCAAAAAATGCAGGTAAATGTAAAAAGTCCTGCTATTATGGCAGAACTAAGCTGTATCAAATTGTGTAGATGGGGGACGACCTACCTCAGACAGCACAGTGAGATAGCGAGCCAACATCTGGCCGCGAATATTTGCAAGGAGGAAACAGTGAATATGAGAAACAATTTCAAAAGGCTTTTCTCTCTAATGCTGGTGGTTGCTCTGGTTTTTGCCCTGAGCGTAACGACTCTGGCTGCTGGTGAAAAGCCCCTGCTGACTCTGGAAGCCAAGCCTGGCATTCAGAACGGCATCATTTCCGTATCCGTAAACGCAAAGGAGGAGGGAATCGTTGCTGACGGTAAGTTGGTATTTACTTACGACAGTGCGATTCTTAGCTTTAAGGACGTAGAGGTTGGCTCCGTTTGGGGCGATACCGATATCGTTGTTAAAGCAAATGGCGACCAGCTGGGTACCGTCGTTGTGGCTTTTGCCGCTAACGAAGCTGCCAAGGCTGGCAACGTCTTCACCTTGAAGTTTGAGGCTGTGGATCAGGGTCAGTCCACTGTCGCAATGAACACAGGTGATAGCTACATCACTGGCGCTGACACTTATACCCTTGCTGCCGACACCACCGTTAATATTGTTGGCTTCGACGATGTGCTGGCTGGCCGCTACTACGTTGAAGGCATCAATTACGTAGTCGGAGAGGGCTGGATGAAGGGCGTTACTGAGGACAAGTTCGCTCCCGAAGCTGAGACCACCCGTGGCATGGCTGTGGCCGTTCTGTACCGGATGGCTGGTAGCCCTGAGGTTACCGAAAAGACTCCCTTTGATGATGTTAACCCCAAGAGATACTACGCTGATGCAGTTGCTTGGGCTTGCAAGGAAGGCATCACCAATGGTGTGACAGAAACCAAGTTTGCTCCTTCTCATATTGTGACTCGTGAACAGATGGCAACTTTCCTGGCTCGCTATGCTGCTAAGTCCGGTGTCTCCCTGGAGACTAAGGGCGACCTGAGCAAGTTCGTTGACGGCGGTTCTGTTAAGAACTTTGCTGTTGAGAGCATGACCTGGGCTGTTGAGAACGGCATTATCAATGGTGTTAAGGCTGATGTGCTGAAGCCTCAGGGTACTTCTACCCGCGGCCAGCTGGCTACCATGATCGTGCGGTTTGTCAAGGTTACCGCTACTAAGTAAGAAAGGCAGGCAACATAAAATGAAAAAAAGAATCCTGTCTCTGCTTCTGGTGCTGGCAATGGTCCTGACCGGTATCCCCGCAGTCTTCGCAAGAGAGACTGGTTTGGTCGTGGATCCTGTTGCTGCTCCCGAAGTAGAAGAAACAACAGACGGCCCTATGAGCCTGCCTGTTAATGACGATGTCGATGCAGTGAGAAACGAAGAATCCGGTGAAGAATCCGGTATTGCTCCTAATCTGGCTACCGAAGGCGAGACAAAGTTCGAAAGCGAATATGCTCCCTTCTCTCAGACCGTGGAGAATCTGAAAAAGAACGGCTACACTGATACCGATAAGGTTACCTTCATCGTTGAGATGAATGGTGCTCCTCTGTTGTCCAACTTCTCTAAGGATGAGATTACTGCTCAGACTGCTGCTGTTACCAGCTACCAGGATAAGCAGATGGCCAACATCAATTCTCTGAAGACCAACCTCACCACCGCTTTTGCTGAGGAAGAGGACTTCGAGATTGGCTTTACCTACACCATGGCCACTACCGGTGTCTCCGTGACCACCGAGTATGGCAACAAGGCTGCCATCGAGGCAATGCCCGGCGTTTCCAACGTCTATGTGGCTCCTGTCTTCGAGTTGCCTGAGGAGACCGTGTCCAGCACTAACGACCTGTTCTACCCCACCACCAATAATGCTACCCACATGATCGGTGCCAATGTCCTGAACGAGACTGGCTACACCGGCAAGGGCATGAGAATTGCTATTCTGGATACTGGTATTTGGCTGGATCACCCCAACTTCCGGCCCCTGCCCGAGGATAAGCTGGAAGATCCCCTGACCCGTGAAGAGATCGAGGGCGTGTGGAGCGAGCTGAACGCCAGCAAATCTCCCCTGATTTGCAGCGCTTACCACAGCACTAAGATTCCTTTCATTTTCAACTACTCTTCTCTGGACTACAACGTAGACCACAGCTATGCACAGCATGACCATGGTACTCACGTTGCCGGTATTGCAGCCGCTAACAAGATTGATGGCTGCCCTGTTATTGGTGTTGCTCCTGATGCACAGCTGTTGGTCATGCAGGTGTTCCAGTCTGGCGGCGGTGCTTCCTTCGACCAGATCATGGCCGCTCTGGAAGACTGCGTGCGTCTGGATGTTGATACGGTTAACCTGTCTCTGGGTAGTGCAGCAGGCTTTACCGATGACAACGCAGACAGCGCCATCAACAATGTCTTAAAGCAGTTCCTGGACACTGGCATCGAAGTTCTGATTGCCAGCGGTAACGATACCAACAATGCTTACATGAACAACTTCGGTCTGAATATGTCTCTGACCGCAAACCCCGATATCGGCCTGGCCGGTACCCCCAGTACCTACAAGGGCGCTCTTGCTGTTGCTTCTATTCAGAACGATGCAACCAAGATGCTGTACTTCACCATCGGTGATCGTAAGATCGGCTATGATGATACAGGCTCTGCCTCCAACACCAAGTTCATCACTCAGTTCAGAGGTGATACACTTAAGTATGTTCTGGTTCCCAATGGTGGTGCACCTGCTGACTACGAAGGCATTGATGT
>CAUWEI010000079.1:0-12519 GCA_963557675.1 uncultured Oscillospiraceae bacterium
CCCGATTCGGGACCTCTGAATTTTAGTCGGGGCCATTTTTGTACAGCCCCTTTTTGAAAACAACTGAAAAAGGGTTAATATGCTCCCAGAAAAGCTTCGATGGCTTCTTTTGTGGCAGGGATGCTGCCCTGAATGAATTCCGGCTTTCCACCGCCACGAGAATGGAGCGTGTTATTCATTTCCTTTGCAATGGGACGAAGATCCAGTTCTTTGCTGTTGGCGGCAAAACGATAGCCTTCTTCGTCATTTCCGGACAGGACAAAACAGAAGCCGGTGGCAGTTGCTCCCAGCTTGTCAGCCAGTCGGCGCAGGCCATCCGGGGAAAGGGAATCTTCAAAGAGCACCAGATTATGGGCTCCTGCATGAGTCTGGGCAATGGTGTCAAAAATCTGATTTTCCAGTGCGCCAACCCGATATTTCAGGCTTTCCATGTCCTCTTGTACCTTCTTTGCGGCGGCTCCGGTTTCCAGAGGCTTGGCAGAGAAGGTCTGGCAGACCATACGGTTCTGCTCCAATACCTGGGACAGGTAGCGCAAGGCTCTGCCGCCGCAGACCATTTCCATACGGACACCCTGATGGAATTTCACACGGGAGAGGATTTTTAACAGGCCGATTTCACCGGTGTGCTCCACATGAGTGCCGCAGCAGGCGCACAGGTCATAGCCGGGGAACTCCACCAGACGAACCACGCCGGACAGTGGCTTTTTGCTCCGATAGGGAAGACGGGACAATTCTTCTTCTGTGGCAAACCAGGTTTTTACCGGGAAGTTTTTCCAGATGGCCTCGTTGACCTTAGCCTCAAGAACAGGAATGTCCTCCTGGGGAATCATGCCGTCAAAGTCGATGGTCACGGTGTCTGCGCCCATATGGAAGCCCACATTGTGGAAGTCATAGGCGGCATGAATCAGACCGGAGAGAATATGCTCACCGGAGTGCTGCTGCATGAAATCAAAGCGGCGTTCCCACTGAATGTGGCCCTCTACCACCTGTTCAGGCTGCAAAGGTGCATCACAGGTGTGAATAATACATCCGTCCTTTTCCTGCACATCCAGAACGTTGACACTTCCTAAAGTGCCCCAATCGGCAGGCTGTCCGCCTCCTTCGGGATAGAAAGCGGTATTATCCAGAGTGACAAGATAGCGTCCTTTTTCTTCGGTGCAGCTTAAAACCTTGGCTTCAAAGCTTGTTCTGTGAGAATCTTGATAATATAAAGCATGGGGGTCCATAAAATGGCTCCTTTTATGGTGAATTTCAGTTGACAGGGGAACTGATACCCCAAATGGACAGCTTGTGTCCACTGTATTGTGTTTTTTCTATTGTACCAAACAGGCTATGACAAAGTCAATCCCGGAGGAAGGCAGATTCTGCGGTCCATATGGCAGGATTGACCCTATACAAACGGGAAATAACCTGATAAAATAGCTATAGAAATTGAACGGTATAGGAGGAGATAGGCCATGGAGTTCTGGAAAATGACCGGAGCGGGCAATGACTTTATCATTTTGGACAATCGGAGTCTTTGGGCAGATTCGGAGCGGCTCAGCCGCATCGCAAAAGAACTTTGCCGCCGCCGTCTGTCCATTGGAGCGGACGGCCTCATGGCAGTGGAACCTGCACAGGCAGGCGGAGACTATAAAATGCGCTTTTATAACGCCGATGGCTCGATAGGCGAGATGTGCGGCAATGGAGCAAGATGTATTTGCCGCTATGGATATGAAATGGGTTTGGCAGGGGAGACTCAGAAGGTGGAGACCACTGCCGGGCTGGTGACCGGAACCAGACTGGACAAGGAACGTTATCAGGTTCATCTGAATCTGCCTTCGGTGCTGGACACCCAGCGGCCCACGGCTCTGGGGCTTACAGGCTATGCAGAATTGGGAAATCCCGGTGTTCCCCATGGTCTGCTTCATGTGCCGGGGCTAAAGGACAAGACGCTGGAGGAACTTCGTCCCATGGGTCGGGCCTTGCGCTATGACAGTGCCTACCCCAAGGGAGCAAATGCCAACCTCTACGACTTTTTAGGCCCCAATCATGTACTGGTCCGCACCTTTGAACGGGGTGTGGAGGACTTTACCCTGGCTTGCGGTACGGGAACCGGCTCTTTGGCAGCTTATCTCACCGTAACCGGACAGGTTTCCAAAGGGCCGGTTCTGGTGGAAAATCCCGGTGGTACTTTGCAGGTGGATGTAACCTGTGAGGAGGGCAAGGTGACAAAACTGCTTCTGACCGGCCCTGCAACCATAGTCTGCCGGGGAACCATAGAGGAGCTGCCCCTTTGATTCGGAAATGGTGGAGCCCGCAAAAATGGGCGAGCTTTTGGCTTTTATTTTTTAGTACGGTCTTTATTTTATGGGTTCCTACCACGGGGTATCGGAACATTGTAGGCCCAAAGCATTTCTTTTTTCTGGGGGCCTCCGGGGTGTTCCTGCTAGGATGTATCCCGGCTCTGTGGCAGAGGCCAAAGCTTTCTAAAAAAGATTGGATTCCCTTTGCTTTTGCAGGAGCCTTTCTTTTTATGGCTCTTTTGTCTGCGCTGGCTTCGGAATATCCAGAGTTGGTCTGGTTGGGAAATCGGCGAAATGAAGGTTTTTTGACCTTGGCGGTGTATATGCTTCTCTTCTGTGCCATGGCCTTGTGGGGAGAAGTGGGGAAATATCAGAAAATTGGACTGGGAATTACGGGAATTGTTACGCTTATCCTGGTTTGCTTTCAATTTTTTCAGTTCAACCCGTTGAATTTGTTCCCGGAAGACCTGCGTTTTCATGACCGAAGCTTGAAATACAGCGGAGAATATATGGGTACCATTGGAAATGTGGACCTTTTATCTGCCTTTCTGACGATGGCAACCTTATTTCTTTTGGGAACCTATGCGGTAGATCAGAAACGAAGCCGCTTTTTCTGCCTGATTGCAGGTGGGGCTTCTTGGATGGCCTTGGTGTGCAGTGAGGTTTCCGCAGGACCTGTGGCAATCGGCCTTTGTTTGGCCATCCTGTTTCCTTTGTGCTTGTACAAGGGAATCGGAATTGACCGCATGGGAGAAATTTTGGGTGTCCTGCTTCTGGGCATTCTGGGAAAATCGGCCCTGGGCTACGCATATGATGGAACGACCTTAACTACCTGGCTGCGCTGGGGAGCGGTGCAGTGGATTCTTACCATCTTGACGGCTCTGGCCTTTGCTTCGGGGATTTGGCTGCGGCCTCTGAAAGGACGTGCCTTTCCGAAACTTACTAAAATTTTACTGCTTGTAATTTTGATCGGTGTATTGCTGGTTTTGGTGTTTTTTTGGTTCTATTCCGGAGAAAATGCTACCCTTTCCGGCTTGTCTCAGCTCCTTCATGGAAACCCACCGGACACATTAGGCTCCAGCCGAATTGCAATTTGGAAAGAGGCAGTAAAGCTGGGAATGGAGGAGCCTCTTCTGGGCGGTGGCCCGGACACCTATCAGCGACGGTCCGAAATCATTTTTACCAGAGAATTGCCAAATGGGAACGTTCGCCGTACCAGTGTGGATGCGGCCCACAATGAGTATCTCAACCTATGGGTCAACGTGGGGCTTCCTGCCATGCTGTTCTATCTGGGCCTTTTGGCAGCGGTTCTGATTCCTGCACTCAAAAACCTGAAAGAGGAAAAGCTGCCTCTGGTGCTGGCGGTACTTGGCTATGGAATCCATGCTCTGTTTGGTATCAGTCAGAGTGTGGTAAGCCCGTTATTCTATCTGCTGCTGGGTGCTTTGGCCTATCAAAATCGAAGGATATAAGAAATAAACCCCGGACGAGCCGCATAGGCTTGACCGGGGTGATTTTTATGAAAAAACGAGATATTGCCATTAGTATCTATGCTGTGGCTCTGGCGGCAGTCTTTCTTTTGGTTACCAGCGGCGACAGAGTCATCGAAACCGGCTCCTGGGGCCTCAGCTTTCAGACCCAGGGACAGGCTCCGGTAGGAAATGCCTCGATTCAAAACCTGGAAAAGTATGATGCAGCCTATGTGGATGAGACGGAGGAAAAGGTATTGTATCTGACCTTTGATGCCGGATACGAAAACGGACAGACCGCTAAAATTCTGGATGCCTTAAAAAAGCATGAAGCTCCAGCGACATTCTTCTTGGTGGGCAACTACTTAGAGCGGAATCCGGAGATGGTCAAACGGATGGTGCAGGAGGGCCACACGGTGGGAAACCATACGGCCCACCATTACGATATGTCTAAAATCGGAGACCAGGCCACCTTTGCCCAGGAGCTAAAGGAGGTAGAAGACCTGTTCCGTCAGGTGACTGGGCAGGAGCTTCCTAAATACTACCGGCCGCCTCAGGGAATCTACAGTGAGGATAATCTCCGCATGGCGCAGGAACTGGGCTATCGGACGGTATTCTGGTCGCTGGCCTATGTAGACTGGAACAACGACAGTCAGCCCAGCCACGACGAGGCATTCTCCAAGCTTCTGCCCAGAACCCACAATGGAGCGGTGGTACTGCTGCACAGCACCTCAAAAACCAACGGGGAGATACTGGACGAACTGCTTACCAAATGGGAGGCAGAGGGCTATCGCTTTGCCCCCATAGAAGAACTTTTTTCATGATGCACACTTTTGGGCCTCCGGAATACCATGGAATGAGCGGTGAATCCGCCCAATAAAAATTATCTGGAGGTACAAATTATGAACTGCAATTCTGGTTTCTGTGGCTGTGGTAACAACTCTTGGTGGCTCATTCTTCTGATCCTGTTCTGCTGCTGTGGCGGTAACTTCTGTGGCAATGGCTGCTATGGCGGCAACAACAACTGCTGCGGCGGTGGCAACTGCGGCTGCATGTGCGACAACAACAATAACTGCTGCTAATTCTTAGCACCGGCCGGGTGTCTCCGGCCCTACTTCATCACAAAGCATAACACGACCCCCCATAGGAGACAGAAATTCTGTCCCCTATGGGGGGCAATTTGCGTTAGGAATGTTTTTTTCTGCGGTCACATTTGGATGCCAAACAGGTGCCAAGAGACTGGAAAATCTGTACCAGTACCACCAGCAGAACAACAGCCAGAATCATAACCAAATCTTTGTAGCGGTAGTAGCCGTAGTTAATGGCGATCTTACCCAGACCGCCGCCGCCGATGATACCACTCATGGCGGAGTAGCCCAAGATAGTGGTAATGGCTGTGGTGGCATTGGAAAGAAGGCTGGGGAAGCTTTCCGGAAGCAGAACCTTCCAGATGATCTGCATGGGAGAAGCTCCCATACTCTGAGCCGCTTCGATAATGTTGGGATTCATCTCCCGGAGACTGGTTTCTGCCAGCCGTGCCACGAAGGGGAATGCGGCAACCACCAGAGGAACAATGGAGGCCACGGTGCCAACGGAGGTGCCCACAATGGCCCGGGTGAACGGAATCAGGATAATCATGAGAATCAGGAAGGGGACAGAGCGCAGCAGATTGATGATGACATTCAGAATGGACATGAGCCACTTGGGCAGGGGACGGATGCCTTTTGGCTGTCCCACTACCAGCAGGATGCCCAGAGGCAGACCAATGGCAATGGCAAAGGCAGTGGAAAGCAGGGTCACATAGAAGGTCTCCCAAAGAGCCATGGGAAATTCGGTTTTTAAGATTTCCAGAGCCTCTTGTACGGCCTCGGACGAAAAAAGATTATTCAGCATGGTCCACAACCTCCTCGACGAATACATTGGGAACCACCTTTAGGTAGTTCATGGCCTTTTGCAGCTCCTGTGTTCCACCGGGAATACTCAGAAGCATATTCCCATAGACCTTATCTCCGATGGGGCGGGTAGAGGCGGAGAGAATGTTGGCGGGGATTCCCAGCTCTATGGCCATCTGGGAAATAAGGGGAGTCCGGGTGGTTTGAGCACCGTTGAAAACCACACGGAGGCGGCACTCTCCATCACAGGGATTCAGAATCTCCTGAACACCCTCCGGAAATACCAGCCGACGGGCAGCTTTGGACTTGGGACTGGAAAAGACAGCACTGACGTCGCCCTCTTCTACTACGGTGCCTGCATCCAAAATAGCCACCCGGTTGCAGATCTCTTCCACCACGCTCATCTGGTGGGTGATGATGATAACGGTGATACCCAGCTTCCGGTTAATGTCCCGGATTAACTCCAAAATGGAATGGGTAGTGTTGGGGTCCAGGGCAGAGGTTGCCTCGTCGCACAGAAGAACCTTAGGCTCTGTCGCCAAAGCTCTGGCGATTGCCACACGCTGCTGCTGACCGCCGGAGAGCTGTGACGGGTAGGCATCGGCTTTGGTGGGAAGTCCTACGATTTCCAGAAGTTCCAGCGCACGCTTTTTGGCCTTGGCTCTGGGAACGCCTGCAAGTTCCAAAGGAAAGCACACATTTTTGAGGCAGGTCCGCTGTTGCAGCAGGTTAAAGCCCTGGAAAATCATGGTTACATTCCGGCGAACTTTCCGCAGCTCCTTTTGACTCAAGGCCCCCACATCCTGCCCGTCAATGAGGACAGCACCTTCTGTGGGGCGTTCCAGCATATTGATGCACCGTACCAGAGTGGATTTGCCGGCACCGCTCATACCGATGATGCCGAAAATATCTCCATTTTGAATGGTGAGCGATACATCTTTTAATGCTTCCACGCCGCCGTCTGCGCCGGGAAAGGTTTTTGTCAGGTTTTTTATTTCAATCATAGGAACCTCCAACTAGGTTTTTGGGCCGCCTAACAGCGGCCCAAAGGAATCGTTTCTTACTTCAAAGCATCCAGATTGCTCTGCTTGCCGCCATAGAGACCCATAGGCTCCACGTGAATGGCAGAAACACTCACAAGACTGGTGTTGTTCTGGGCGTTGAAGTCCTCCAGATAGGGCAGATGCTGGAAGTAGTTGGCATCCAGTTCGCCGCTTTCTACCACCAGATTGGGCTGGACGTAGTCGGTAAACTCCACGATTTCCAGCTTGATGTCCTTTGCAGCCAAAATTTCCTGTGCGATTTTCAGAATGTCCGCATGAGGAGCGGGAGAAGCACCGATTTTAATGGTCTGACCTGCCAGAGCGGAATAATCGACAGCAGAATCATAGCCGTCGGTGGGGGCCTCTACGGTGCTGACGACAGCACCGCCATAGTTGTTGGTAATGTAGTCTGCTACCTGCTGGCTTTCCAGAGCGGCTTTCAGAGCCAGAACCTTGGGGGAAGTTTCGTTGCCCGCCTTTACAGCCAGAATGTTGCTGTAGGCGGAGGCGGAACCCTCGGTAAGGAGGCTCTGGGTCATGGGATTGATGCCTGCATCGATAGCATAGTTGGAGTTAATAATGGCATAGTCTAAATCCTTCAAAGTAGAGGGAAGCTGAGCGGCCTCAATTTCCTTGAACTCCACCTGTTCGGGCTTGGTTTCAATGTCACGAATGGTAGCGGTAATGTCGGCACCCTCTTTCAGGGTAATAATGCCGTTTTCCTCCAACAGAAGAAGAGCACGGGCTTCATTGGTGGTATCGTTGGGAATACCGATGACAATTGCGCCATCCTTGGAACAACCGGTGAATGTAAAAATCAGAGACAGGGCGAGAACCGTGGTGAGAATCAGAGAAATAACCTTTTTCATAATAAATAAGCTCCTTTGTGTGTTGTGTTTCATAAGATTTAGTACAGGACAGACAAAACACAAGGGTACATTCGCTGATTTGTGAGGGTGGTGCGGGTGAGGATCTTTGCCATGGTTTTCATGGAGACCGCTCCTTTCCATAAAAAAATGAGGGAAGCTTCCGATGAAGCATCCCTCTGTAATACAAACGCAGTTGCGGCTCAAGCCTGCCGCTTATCTCTGGTATGACAGAAAGCGCATCGGAAAAAGGGCACAGCAAAGCATGCACATGGAGCACATGCACATTTCCATCATATTCATAACGATTGTATGCAATTTCTTCATGGTTGCTTCTCCCTTCCTCCAGAATGTGCTTGGAACACGGACATTGTACCACCGGTGTTTTAATTTGTCAATAGAATATCATAATGAAAGTTCAAGTTAAAAATGCAAAGCATAGAATAAACTGGTTTATCAATAGCACGGTGCATTGACTGGTTTATGAGGATTGACTAAAAACAGAGGGGATGTACGGCTCTGCTTGTGAAAATGCATGTACAAATTTCATAAAACTTATGTCGAAGATTTGGGAGAAAAAGAGAAAAAGAAGCGAGACGTGGAAAACGATTGAAATGGGCACGGCATTTTGGTAAAATGAAGCTACTTTGAAACGTTTCTGCCATAATAATGGACTAATTCTTGGAAAAGCTGCCCCGATCCCTGCAAGAACCCCCGTGTTTCTCTGACAGGCTACGTCAAAGGGATGCCCGGGGGGCTATTTGTAGCTATGGGGCAATCACGGCCTGCAATGTAGGAAATTCGGGTGGGCGGCAAGCGATTAAGACCCCCAATCGGATTGAAGTAAGAACCGGAGGATGCGCCTGCTGTGGACAACAATAGAAACAGTGGGGAATATTCCATTCTTCGATTGGCTACCATTTTATTGGCGGGAAAGAATGGCCCAAAGCTTGGGCAATAATGGGCAATAAGGAGTGAACACCATGCGAACAAGTGGAATTCTGATGCACGTCAGCTCTCTGCCCGGTTCCTATGGAATCGGCACCATGGGCGCAGAAGCCAGAACGTTTCTGGATTTTCTCGAGAAGGCAGGCCAGTCCTACTGGCAGGTTTTGCCATTGTCCCCCACGGGTTGCGGCAATTCTCCTTATCAGGCCTTTTCCGCCTTTGCCGGGAATCATTATCTGATTGATTTGGATACCCTGGTAGAAGAGGGACTTTTGCGTCAGGAGGAGTTGGAAGGAATCCACTGGGGCCAGAATCCTGGACGGGTGGATTTTGGGGCTCTGTACGAAAACCGCTGTAAGGTCCTGTATAAGGCCTATGAGCGTTTTATCGGTATGCCCAATCGTGCCTTCCAGCAGTTTGTAAAATCCAATACCTGGCTTCCCGACTATGGCCTGTTTATGGCCCTCAAAGAGGAGTTTTCCGGTGCCGAATGGCTCAGCTGGCCGGAGGGACTTCGTCTGCGGAACCCCGCAGAAATGCAAAAATATCGGGAAAAACTGAAATATAAGATTGTTTTCCAGTATTTCCTCCAGTTTAAGTTCTTTGAACAGTGGACAAAACTTCGGGCCTATGCCAAGGATAAGGGCATCGGCATTATTGGAGATGTGCCCATGTATGTACCGCTGGACTCGGCGGACGTGTGGGCAAATCCCGGATTTTTCCAGCTGGATGAGCAGCGCAGACCCACTATGGTGGCAGGTGTTCCGCCCGATGCCTTTACGGCAGACGGTCAGCTCTGGGGAAATCCTCTGTATGACTGGAACCGGATGAAAGAAAGCGGCTATGCCTGGTGGATGCGCCGTCTGGAAGCGGCCAGCCATATGTACGATGTGATTCGTCTGGACCATTTCCGTGGCTTTGAAAGCTACTGGGCTGTGCCGGCGGAAGATTCCACGGCGAAAAATGGACAATGGCTTCCCGGCCCCGGCGAAGACTTTATCCGAGCCATTCACGAGAATCTGCCCAATCTGGAGTTTATTGCAGAGGATTTGGGCTATCTTACCCCGGAGGTTCGCAAGCTTCAGCAGGATTCCGGTTATCCCGGCATGAAGGTGCTGGAATTTGCCTTTGATTCTCGGGAGCCCAGCGATTATCTGCCCCACGCCTATACCAAAAATACGGTGTGCTACACCGGAACCCACGACAATCAGACGCTACAGCAGTGGCTGGATGAGGCATCCCCGGAGAAGATGGAGTATGCCAGAGAGTATATGGGCCTCAACGACCGGGAGGGCTATGCGTGGGGCGTGATTCGGAGCGGTATGGCTTCGGTTTCGGACCGGTTCGTGGCCCAAATTCAGGATTATCTGGGCTTGGGGGCCAATAGCCGGATGAATTTCCCCGGTTCTCTGTCTTCGGATAACTGGACTTGGCGTGTACAGAAGGGACTGTTTACAGACGCTCTGGCAGAAAAAATCAAGTACCTGACCCATATGTATGGCCGGGATGGAGACAGAAACAAGTAAATCCCGTGACCGCTCCCGTGCGGCTGCGATTCCAATAGAGGAGACTGATTATGAATTTGAATTGCCAAAACATTCTGAAAATGACAGAAGCACAGTTAAAATATCAGTGCGATGTGAACCTTCAGGAGGCCACCCCTCAGGAGCTTCACGAGGCACTGTCCAGTGCGGTTATGGTGGCCATCAGCGATGACTGGTCTGCCAGCAAGCATGGCCGTACAAATGGCCGTAAGGCATTTTACTTTTCCGCTGAGTATCTCATCGGTCGTTTGGTATACAGCAACCTGTACAATCTGGGAATTCTGGAAGAACTCAAGAAGGTATTCCTGAATGCCGGCGTAGATCTGGCCTGTCTGGAAGAGATTGAAGATGCAGCCTTGGGCAATGGCGGTCTGGGCCGTCTGGCAGCCTGCTTCCTGGATTCCGCTGCTACCTGCAATGTGCCCCTGTCCGGTTACGGTCTGCGTTACCGCTTTGGCCTGTTTAAGCAGAAGTTCGACGAAAACGGCAGCCAGAGAGAGACTGCCGACGATTGGACCAAGTATGGGGATCCCTGGTCCTACCGCCGCTATAACCATGCAGTTCGCATTGCGTTCCCGGACCATACGGTTCTGGCAGTGCCTTATGATGTGCCGGTCATTGGCTATGGCACCAAGAACATCGGCACTCTGCGTCTGTGGCAGTGCGAGGCCGAGCAGGAGCTGGACTTTGATGCCTTCAACGCACAGGACTATGCCCGGGCTTTGGCCGAAAAGAACAAGGCCGAGGACATCACTCGTGTTCTGTACCCCAACGATTCCACTTGGGAAGGCAAGCGTCTGCGTGTGAAGCAGCAGTATGTGCTGTCTTCTGCCTCCTTGCAGGATATTTTGCGGGCCTATAAGGATACCCATGGCACCGACCTGAGCCGTTTTGCGGACTTTGTCACCATTCAGCTCAATGATACCCATCCTGCCATCTCCATTCCGGAACTCATCCGTCTGTTTATGGTGGAGGGCATGACCTTTGAGCAGGCCTTTGCAGTTGCACAGAAGACCTTCTGCTACACCAACCACACCATTATGACCGAGGCTCTGGAAAAGTGGAACATGGATCTGCTCCGCTCCGTTGTGCCTGAGGTCTGCGATATTATCTGCCGCATCGATGCCAAGCTCAAGAGCGAGCATCCTGAGCTGTATATCCTCCGGGACAACACTGCTCACATGGCTTATATGTCTGTGTATGTGTCCTCTTACGTCAATGGCGTTGCAGAGATTCACTCTCAGATTCTGAAAGATGATCTGTTTAAGGATTGGTACAAGGTATATCCGGAGCGGTTCCAGAATAAGACCAACGGTATTACACCTCGTCGTTGGCTTGGCCTGTGCAATCCCGAGCTGACCCAGATGGTAAAGTATCGGGTAGGCGGCGACTTCCTCACCAATCTGGATAAGCTGGGTGAGCTGAAGCCTCTGATTGACGATGACATGGTCCGTCAGTTCAATTCCATTAAGCGGCTCAAGAAAGAGCAGCTGGCAGCGGTCATTGAAAAGAACGAGGGCGTAACCCTGAATCCCGACTTCATGTTTGATGTGCAGGTCAAGCGTCTGCACGAGTACAAGCGGCAGCTCATGAACATTCTCTCCGTTCTGGATATTTACTACCGCCTGAAAGACGGCAGCCTTCAGGACTTCCATCCCACCGCATACATCTTTGGTGCAAAGTCTGCCCCCGGCTACGCTCGGGCCAAGGCCATCATCCGCTTCATTAACCGGGTGGCAAAGATGATTAACAACGATCCTGCTGTAAAGGATCTGCTGAAGGTGGTCTTTGTTCAGAACTACAACTGCTCCTATGCAGAGCATATCATTCCGGCTGCGGATGTATCTGAGCAGATTTCTCCTGCTGGCACCGAGGCTTCCGGTACCGGCAACATGAAGCTGATGCTGAATGGTGCTGTGACTCTGGGTACCATGGACGGTGCAAACGTGGAAATCGTGCGGGAAGCCGGTCTGGAAAACAACTATATCTTCGGTGCTACGGTGGAAGAACTCAATAGCATCAAGGATACCTACTGGGCTCGTGGCATTTACGACACCAACCCCCGTCTGCGCCGTGCTCTGGACACTCTGGTGGATGGCACCGTGCCCACCGATGACGAGCAGAGAGAGCTGTACCATGCTCTGCTGGATGGTGCTTCCTGGCATCGTCCGGACCACTACTTTGTCCTCAAGGACTATGACTCCTATTTGGAGACCAAGCTCCGTGCAAACCGGGATTATGCAGACCGTCTGGCCTTTGGTCGGAAGTGTCTGATGAACGTTGCCTCCGCCGGCAAGTTCTCCTCCGATCGTACCATTCGGCAGTATGCCGATGAAATCTGGCACGTAGAACCAAACGAAATCTAAAAAAGAACGGCGTTGTCTCACTGCTTTGTGGGACAACGCCGTAAAAAATTGTGGGGCTGTACAAAAATGGCCCCGACTAAAATTCAGAGGTCCCGAATCGGGCCTC
>CAUWEI010000080.1:0-12424 GCA_963557675.1 uncultured Oscillospiraceae bacterium
ATATATATACATAATTTATAAATATTGCATGATTTCTGTTGAGGAAAAATGCGGGCGGTAGAAAACAGTTGATTATTAGTGAGCAATGTGGTATAGTACAGTGAAAGCACAGGATTGTGTAGTTTCAATACCAAACGTGGCTCACGGCCAGTACTCCACTGCTCGTGTACAAATCGCATAATTGCCCTGTAGCACCTTGCATAAAATTCCGCACTGGACGGACAACCGTTGGTCGCGCTATGGGGATATTGACGAAATGAACAAAAATCATGCAAAAATACAATGTGACTATTGCATTTTCACCAAACGGGTAGTATACTATCTAACGTTAATATCTTGTCGCTTCTACGGCAAGTATTAAATAGGTCGCAAGACCCAATTATCTCTTAAGGAGGAAAAGAAATGAAAAAGCTGTTTGCGCTGCTGCTGGCTGCTGTCATGGTAACTTCCCTGATGACTGCTTGTAGCAAACCCAACACCGATGAGACCAAGAGCCCTGACTCCTCTGTCTCTGGTGAGACCACTGCTCCTGAGGGCACCGGTGGAAGCGAGACCGAGCCCGTCAACACCGACGGTGAGCCTTCTTCCATTCAGCTGCTGGATGGCAAGGAGTACGGCAAGGATTACATCTCCCTGTACGAGCACATGGGCAAGGGAGTCTCCATCGCTGATGTTCAGGAAGACCCCGACACTGGTCTGGCTTACCTGGATGTTGATGGTGAGTCTGTAGAACTGGGCCTGGACTTCCTGTCCATGGCTATGGTCTACAACACCTCCATCGAAGGCACTGAGTACAAGAGCGAGGATGAGGTTTACGCTGAGTGGTGGAAATACTACATCACCCGTTGGAACATGCTGATGCCCGAAATTCCCCTGTACTCCAACGAGTACTATAATTTGTACAACGCACAGATCAAGGGCGTTAAGGAGCATCCCACCAATCCCTACTGGCCCACTGCCAAGGCTCTGCTCGAGTGGACCTCCGAGAAGGCAGACAACTCTATTATTATTGGCGATGCCACTGAGTTGTCCGGCAAGTTCCGTATGGCTAACTTCGGTGGTACCACCCCTTCTGCTTCTGACCTCGATATTTCCTTTATGTGCAACGGTCTGGAGACTGTTGTTTCGAACAAGGATGGTGCTTTCGTTGTCAACGATCAGGTCGTAAAGGATCTGACCAGCACCAACAACGAGGATGGTTCTATGACCTACACCATCACTCTTCATGAAGACCTGAAGTTCTCTGATGGTTCCCCCATCACTGCTAAGAACTACCTGTATCAGGTAATGACCTTCTCCACTCCTGTAGCTGCTCAGGCTGCTGGTAAGGACCATACGACCTGCATGAACTACATTGGCTTCAATGGTTACAATGCATACGATGGCACCAACGAAGGTGCTACACTCGAGGATGGCACCATCGTTACCAAGGAGATGCCCGGTCTTCGTCTGCTGGGCGATTACCAGTTCTCCGTAACTATCGATGAACAGTACCTGCCCTACTACTACTCCATCATCTACGCTGCCTTCGATCCTACTTACAAGGATCTGTGGATGGGCGATTTTGACATTGCTGATGACGGCAAGGGCTGCTACATCACTGGTGACTTCTACGCCAAGGAAGGCGAGAACTACACCCACGCTGCTCACATTCTGAAGTCTTCTCAGAATACTGACACCACCTACCCCTACTCCGGTCCTTACTTTGTTGCTAAGTACGATGCATCCAGCAAGGAAGCTACTCTGGAGCTGAACCCCAACTTCAAGGGCAACTACGAGGGTGTAAAGCCCAGCATCGAGAAGGTTGTCTACAAGAAGATCGTTACTGAGACTCAGCTGGAAGACTTCAAGGCCGGCGGCATTGATGTTCTGCACAATATCACTGGTGGTGCCCCCACTGCCGAAGCCATTGCTCTGGCAGATGGTTCCAATGGTGCTTACGTTTACACCAACTACAGCCGTGCTGGCTATGGTAAGCTGAGCTTCCGTGCTGACTACGGCCCCGTTCAGTACCCTGCCGTCCGTCAGGCTATTGCTTACTGCATGGACCGTTCCGCCTTTGCTAAGGACTTCACTGGCGGCTACGGCGGCGTTGTTGATGGCCCCTACTACACTGGTTCCTGGATGTACAAGGCTGCTACCGAGCAGGGTATGAGTCTGAATGCTTACGATACCTCTGTGGACTCTGCTATTGCTGTTCTGGAAGCCGATGGCTGGATCTACAATGCTGAGGGTGGCGAGTACACCGACGGCGTTCGTTACAAGAAGATCCCTGGCGACATGGCTACTGAGTTCGACAAGGCTTACAAGTCTGTTGACGGTGCTTACAAGACCGTTGAGATCAATGGCGATTACTACATGCCCCTGGTTCTGAACTGGTACGGTACCACCAACAATGACTTCTCTGATTTGCTGGTTGTCGGCTTTGAGCAGTCTGAGAACATCAAGGCCGCAGGCTTCGCTGTCTACAAGACCATTGGTGACTTCAACCCCATGCTGGATGAGCTGCAGCAGGCTCAGATCTACGGCTACTACAGCGGTACTCCCATGTACACCTGCTTCAACCTGGCTACTGGTTTTAACGCCGCTGTTTATGACTACTCCTTCAATATGACTATTGATCCCAGCATGTACAGCAACTACAGCATGAACTTCATCAAGGATACTGCTGATATTTACTGGCTGCAGTAATTTATTACTTTCAAAACCCCTAGCTTAACACCCATGTGTAAGGTGTGACGTTGCGGTCACAGGGTGGGATTGCCCACCCTGTGATTGCAGGTCATACTGCGAAAGCATTGCATCTGTGGGACAGCGGGGAGTAACACCACCTACCTCCGGTGGATGGTATGATTCACAACACGGCGCTAAATGCCGTACACTGTTCGTTTCTCCAGTGTGCGGCCTTTTTTGGCCGGACAGGTAGGACCAAAATTCGCAAATTACCCCCGCATGGCATGCAGGGGGTGATCCAAAGCCTCATGCCATGCCAAATACACTGTCGCGCGGGCGACAGATGGGAGAATAATATGGGAAAATATGTACTAAAGAGAATCTGCTATATGCTTGTTGTTCTGGTCATATTGTCGCTTCTTATGTTCTTGATCTATAACCTTGTCCCGAATAACCGTGCTTATACAGATGCAAAAGCAGATGAAAATAGCCAAAAGCAAGCACTGAAGGGTCTCACTCAAGAAGAACGTCAAGAGTGGTTCCAAAGACGTTATGTTGAATATCAGCGCCGCTACGGTACTGATACCAACAATATGCTGATTCGTTACGGCCGTTGGATCGGCGTGTATCCTCTGTACGACGGCAGCTTTAATGGCCTGCTGGAGGGTAACTTCGGCTACTCCTATGAGCTCAAGGATGATGTTATCAATGTCATCAAAGAGCCTATGAAAAACACAATTATCATCAATATTTTGTCCACAATTTTGGCCCTGGGTGTTACAATCCCTCTGGGTATTATGTGTGCAGTGAAGAAGAACAGCAAGTTTGATCGTGGTGTTCAGATCTTCACAATCATAGGATATAGTTTGCCTACCTTTATTACGGCAATTCTTTTCATTTGGATATTCTGTTCGCTGCTCGGTTGGTTCCCGCCCAGCGGTATGAAAACCCCCGGCAGTAACTTTGAGGGCTGGGCATATTGGAAGGATACTTTGAAGTATCTGGCCCTGCCTCTTATCACCATGACTTTCTGTTCCATGGGTGGTATGACCCGTTACGTCCGTGCCTCTATGATTGATGCACTGAGTATGGACTGCATCCGCACCGCTCGTGCAAAGGGCGTTAAGGAAAAGGCTGTTATCTATTCTCATGCATGGCGCAATGCTCTGATTCCTATCGTAACTCTGGTTGTTGGCTGGTTCTTGGGCATCTTCGCCGGATCTCTGGTGTTTGAAAACATGTTTGGCTTGAATGGTATGGGTAAGATTATGATCGACTCCCTGCGTAAGACCGACTTTGACGTAGTTCTGTTCCTGCAGTTGTTCTACGTTGGAATGTCTCTCTTGGGTAACTTGATCATCGATATCATCTACGGCCTTGTTGACCCCAGAGTCAGAGTCGGAAAGTAAGGAGGCGCAGGAATGAAAAAACAGAAAAAGGGCTTCTTCGGTACCATCGCCGGCTGGGGCCGTCGCCTGTTTAGAGGCGGCTCTGCTGAATTGGTAGACCAGATGGAGCAGAACAAGAAAGACCCCACTAAGGATGTTGAGGAAATTGTCAGTCCTACTAGGCAGATCATCCGGGGCTTTATGGAGCGTAAACTGGCTGTCTTTGCATTGATTGTCGTCGTTGTGATGATGCTGACCGTGTTCATTGGACCTCTGTTCATGAAGAACTATAGTGACTCTTACACAGAAGTTACTCAGAAAAACGTTCCTCCTACGATGAGCATGATGAGTGTTCCAAAGGAGCTGAAGAACGACATCAAGATGATTGACAGCTTCGGCAGCTTCAGCGTCGGCTTGTCCAATGCCGGTAAGGTGTACGTTTGGGGTTCTACCAAGATGGGCACTAGCGGTGTTGATATGAAGGACATCCCTCAGGAAATTAAGGATGCCAAGATCGTGCAGATTGCTGCCGGTATGGACCATGCCATTGCAATTGATGAGAATGGTAAGGTTTATGCTTGGGGCGTGAACAAGCTGGGTCAGTACGGTTACTTTGATCCTGCTGAGTATCCCACCGTCCTGCCCATGCCGGATGAGCTACTGAACGGCACAATTGATGTGAACAACATCAAGAAGGTTACCTGTGGTTATCAGTGCTCCGCTATTCTGATGAATGACGGTACCCTGTATATCTGGGGTAATAAGAACACCTACTCCAACATCGATAGCTTCGTCGATCGGACCGACCTTGTAGACATTGACTTCACCCTGAGCTACGTTGTTGGTCTGAATGAAAAGGGCAATGGTCTGATTACCGGCAAGCGTGGTCTGCTGGACCAGTACCGTGCAAACATGACGGGCGGTGCCAGCCCTGCTAGCAAGTTCCTGGATGGCCGTAAGATCACAAGTATCTACGCTACCAGCTCCAACGTTGGTATGTTGCTGGATGATGGTTCCATGTGCTTCTCTGGTGACTTCCCCGCAGGTTCTGTGAACATGCCTGAGATGAAGGACGAGAAGATCGTTGATGTAAAGGCTGGTACTTATCACTACACTGCTCTGACCGACAAGGGTAATGTTTACTCTTGGGGCGGCAACGTCCTGGGCCAGTGTGATGTGGATTCGAATGCCAAGGGTGCTGACCGCATCTACGGTGGTTCCTTCCAGAGCTACGCAGTAAATGAGAACAATGAGCTCGTGGCAAAGTGGGGTCTCAAGGGCTACATCTTCGGTACCGACAGCTACGGTGCTGACATCTTTCAGCGTATCATCCAGGGTGGTAAGATGACCATGACCATCGGTGCAGTTGCCGTTATCATCTCTTCTGTGATTGGTATTGTCATCGGCTGTATCTCCGGCTACTTCGGTGGCAAGGCAGATATGTTCCTGATGCGTGTGGCTGAGGTCTTCGCTGCTATTCCGTTCCTGCCCTTTGCTTTGATTCTGTCTGCTGTTATGGCACAGATGGATATTTCTGAGAACTCGAAGATATTCGTGCTGATGGTCATTCTGGGCCTCTTGAGCTGGACCGGCCTTGCTCGTCTGGTTCGTGGTCAGGTTCTGGCCGCAAGAGAGAATGAGTACGTTACCGCTGCTAAGGCAATGGGCGTAAAGGAAGGTGCGATTGCATTTAAGCACATCCTGCCCAACATCGTTTCCGTTATCTTCGTTAACCTGACTCTGAACTTCGCAACTTGTATGTTGACTGAGTCCTCCTTGAGCTACTTGGGCTTTGGTGTTACCTATCCCAGACCTACTTGGGGTAATATGCTGAATGGTGCGAATAATGCTACCATTATTAAGAACTTCTGGTGGCAGTGGCTGTTCACCTCTTTGTTCCTGGCAATTACCTGTATTTGTATCAACCTGGTTGGCGATGCCCTGCGTGACGTCATGGACCCCAAGTCCGACCGTGATAAGTAAAGGAGGGAGAAGTTATGGCATTACTTGAACTAAAGGATCTGCATACCTTCTTCCGTACGAAGAAGGGTATCGTAAAAGCAGTTAACGGCGTTTCTTACTCCGTTGACGAAGGCAAGACGTTGGGCGTTGTAGGCGAGTCCGGTTCCGGTAAATCCGTTTCCGCTATGAGCGTTCTGCAGCTGCTGGACGGCAACGGTTACATTGACTCCGGTGAGATTCTCTTCGATGGTGTTGACCTCACCAAGTGCAGCAAAGATGAGATGTACGCCATTCGTGGTAATGATATTTCGGTTATCTTCCAGGAGCCTATGACCGCACTGAACCCTGTTTTCTCTGTGAAGCGGCAGCTCTCTGAGCCCTTCATTATTCACCGCAAGATGTCTAAGAAGGAGGCTGCAAAGGCAGCCCTCAAGATGCTGTCCGACGTAAAAATCCCCAACCCTGAGGTAGTTCTCAACCAGTATCCCCACCAGTTGTCCGGTGGTATGCGTCAGCGTGTTATGATTGCTATTGCTCTGGCTTGTGAGCCGAAGCTGCTGATTGCGGACGAGCCCACCACCGCTCTGGACGTTACCATTCAGGCTCAGATCCTGCGCCTGATGAATGAACTGAAGCGTACTCACGGCACCTCCATCATGTTCATCACTCACGACTTGGGTGTTATCAATCAGATGGCAGATGATGTTGCTGTTATGTACTGTGGTCAGGTTGTGGAGCATGTCCCCGCCCGGACGCTGTTCTCCCGGTCGGTGAAGTACTCCCATCCTTACACGGAGGGCCTGCTAGCCTCCATGCCTCGCCTGGATACCCATAGCGAGCGTTTGGACGCCATCCCCGGCGCAGTTCCCCATCCCCTGGCATTGCCCAAGGGCTGTAAATTCGCACCCCGGTGCAAGTATTGCACCCAGCGCTGTATGGAAGAAGAGCCCGAGCTGGTTTCTGTAGCACCAAACCAGGAAATCCGCTGCTTCTATCCGGATAAGGAGGCCCGCAATGGAAAATAAGGAACGCAAGGTACTGCTGCAAATCTCTAATCTGAAGCAGTACTTCCCCGTGGGAAAGGGTCTGGCAGTTAAGGCCAACGATGGCATTTCCATCGATATTTATGAAGGTGAGACCTTTGGCTTGGTTGGTGAGTCCGGCTGTGGTAAGTCCACCTTGGGTCGGTCTCTGTTGCAGTTGTACAAGCAGACCGACGGCCGTACCATGTACTTTGGTCGTGAGCTCGCTGAGATTGCTCCTAAGTATGTGTACGAGACCTTCCGTAACATGGGCAAGCGGAAGGAAAAAATGCTGGAAAATCAGAAGAAGTATGAGGCCTTTCAGGCTGAGTACGATGCTTTGTCCGAGACAGAGCAGTATGCCAAGCACGAAGAGCTGACTCACCTCAAGAAGGAAGCCAATGACGCAATGCTGGACCTGGCCACTCTGATCGGTGGCTTGGTAGCAGCACCCGATATGGAACCTATTGCAGAGGTCTATCTGGATGAGCACAAAATCTACCGTGAGCTGTCCAAGGCTACATACAAGCGTCAGGACTTGGAGCTTGACGTGAAGGACACTGCTTATCAGCTGAAAGAGCTGAGAGAAGCAGGCAAGCCCGAAGCTTCCGCAAAGGCCAAGGCAGAAAAGGCTGAGGCTAAGTTGAAGGCCTGCGACGATGAGATCGTTCAGATTCGTAAGCGTTTGGCTGAGGTTGGTGTTCGTATTGATGCTCTGCGTAAGCAGCACGAAAAGGACCCCGACTTTGCAAAGTACGACGCATACCGTTCCACCGGTATTGATCTGGCTCGTCTGACCTATGATGAGATGCGCCATTTGCGCAGCGATTTGCAGCTGATTTTCCAGGACCCCTATTCCTCCCTGAACCCCAGAATGACGGTTGGCCAGATCATCGGCGAGGGTATGATTGCGCATAAGTACTTCCGTAAGAATGACGAGCGCATGCAGGAGGAAGTGGTTAAGGTCATGGAGGAGTGTGGCCTGGCTGGCTACTTTGTCCACCGTTTCCCCCACCAGTTCTCCGGTGGTCAGCGTCAGAGAATCGGTATTGCCCGTTCCCTGGCTCTGCGGCCCAAGTTCGTGGTCTGTGACGAGGCTGTTTCCGCTCTGGACGTTTCCATTCAGGCTCAGGTTATCAACCTGCTGAAGGAATTGAAGGAAAAGCAGCACCTGACTTACATGTTCATCACGCACGACTTGTCTGTTGTTAAGTACATCTCCGATCGAATCGGTGTTATGTACTTGGGCAACATGGTGGAGTTGGCTCCTTCTGATGATATGTTTGCACATCCCATGCATCCCTACACGGAGGCTTTGTTGAATGCAATTCCTACCACTGATGAGGATGGCAACCGGGAGCCCGAGGTTCTGGAAGGCGATATTCCCAGCCCCGTTAGACCTCCTAAGGGTTGTAAGTTCCACACTCGTTGCAAGTACTGCACCGAGATTTGTACTCAGGTTGTGCCTGAGTTCCGGGAACTGCGTCCCAACCATTTCGTAGCTTGCCACCATGTACTGAACGAAAAGTAAGGAGGTTCTGCTGTGCTCCTGCAACGGAAAGTGAACCGAGCCTTTGACTGGCAGAAAGAACAGGTTCGTCAGCGTGAGGCCGAGAGCAAGAAGAAGCCGGAGTACGAGACTTCTGATGATCTGCCTCCTATGGAGGACTTGATTGAGAAAGATGACGGCGCTTTGGAAAAAGGCGATCTCCCCGCAATGATTGTGTCGGCGCTCATCACCATTTTGCCCGCCTGTATCTTTGCTCTTCTTTTCATTGTTCTAGTGGTTTGGTTCATAATGGGCCTATAAGGTTTCGATTGGAGGCTGTCTTGCGTATGCAAGACAGCCTCTTTTTATGCTATGGCGTCAGACAAGTTTTCAAAGAGCCGTCACTTCCCGACAGGTTCTGCCCCACCCCTGTGCTAAAATAGGAGCAAAGGGAGGCGGTGGTATATGGAGCATTTCGCCCCTGCGGCGGTGCAGGCGGTGGGACACAGACTGAGACGCATGGAACCTCTTAAACGCCTTATGGAATTGGTTCGGGATGGAGCAATGGCTTTCATTCTATCCGCAGCTACCTTAGGGACCAATCCGATTCCGGTGTGTATGGGGTTCGTTGCCAACTGCAAGGCGGACTGGTCTTCTCTGGTGGGAGCAATGGGTGCGGCCTTGGGCTATTTCCATTTCTGGGGTGGACAGGCATCTTTGGAACCTCTGGCGGGAATCATTGCAGTCCTTTTGGGTACTGCTATTTTTACGGGAACAGAGCTTAGAGAACGCTCTTGGTTTCTTCCGGCAATGTGTGCCGGAATTACTGCGGCTCTAGGCTTTCCTTTTCTCCTGAATCGTCCAACCTTGCCAGTTGAAGAGCTGTGGGCTTATTTCTTCCGTGCATTGTGGGCTGGTGTGGGAGCGGTTATCTTCCGAGATCCACCCATTCCGCCAATGCGGTGGGGTGCTGTGATTCTGGGCCTGTGCCAGGTGAGCTTTGGCAGAGTTCTGGATTTGGGAGTCGCAGCGGCAGCCTTGGCTGTGTCGCTCCACGAAGGAACCACCGGGCTTGTCTGGGCTTTGTGCTGCGGATTGGCGATTGATTTGTCCGGCATTACGGAGGTTATGCTGACTCCGGTTTTGTGCCTATCCTTACTTACAGAGAGCCTGACGGGAAAGGGCAAAAGAAGGCGGGTGTTTGGGACTGCACTGTGGTCTGTCCCATTTCTTTATTTGGCAGGAACCTTTGACCCAATGATTCCCATGTCCTTGGGTATAGGAGGCATGGCCTCTGCGTTCTTCCCTGTGGAAAAAAAGAAGGCACCGAAGCCATCTCCGCAGATTACCCAGCGGTTGGAACAGGCTGCGGAGTCTATGGAATACTTGCAGAACCTATTGTCTCAGGATCGGATTCCCATGTACCGTGGAGAGGTCTTTTTAGAGCAGGTGATTGAACGTGCCTGTCAGGGCTGTGGAAGGCGGGAGCAGTGCTGGATTATGGAGGGAGAGGAGAACCGAGCCAAGCTGAAACGGTGTATTCTGCCGATGCTGGAGAGGCGAAAAGTTCAGTCCAGTGATTTGCCGGAGGAATTTCGTGCTCGATGCCGCCGTCCGGATGGAATGCTCCGTGCGATGTATGAGACCATGGAGGAAATGCGGCTTCGGCTTCAGTATGAGGCAAGGCAGAAGGAGAGTCGAAAGGCACTGGAACACCAGTATGCGTTTCTTGCCTGGTACCTCCGTGAAGCAGCTCAGGGGCTGTTTTTGCCACGAGAGGGGGAAAAACAGTATGAACCGGATTTGGGCATTGGAGCCAGAGGAAAATTCGGGCCCAATGACTCCGGTGACGCTGTAGTGCATTTTCCTGGTCCGGGAAGTCGTTACTATGTTGTGCTCTGTGATGGCATGGGAGCCGGAGTGGGAGCGGCCCGGGAGAGTGAGAGGGCCACGGAGATTTTACAGGGAATGCTTCAGGCAGGATACCCTGCCAAAGCAGCGTTGGAGACTCTGAACGATTTGTATGTACTTCGTGACACAGGAGGCTTTTCCACGGCAGATCTTTTGGAGCTTCATCTGGATACAGGCAGAGGGATTTTGTACAAATGGGGAGCAGCGGCAAGCTTTTTGAAACATCGCCACGCAGTGCGGCTACTGGGGACAGCCGCACCACCTCCCGGTGTGGGAATTGGAGAGACCCACCGGGCAGAGGTGATTCGGCTGTCCCTACAGAGGCAGGAGGTAGTGGTTCTGGTCAGTGACGGTCTGGAAGGAGAGGAGACCCAGACCAAAATTGCGGATTACACCGGCCAGTCCACAAAAGCGTTGGCATCTATGCTGGTTGCAGGTCCTGAAATCCAAGAAGACGATCAGACAGCGGTAGCAATTTGTCTTCGGCCCCTGTCGTCAACAGTAACATAACACATATTTTGTGCACAGTTTGTCGAAACACTACATATTGCATAAATTTATTCCGCCAAACCACTAAATATGTCAGCCCGTGGAAAAATAAGAGGAAAATATGGCGGAAATAACGTTTTTTAGTGGATCGATTTCTGCAACACCCCTGATTTTCTCGAAAGACGTTATGCCACAAGGAAAAAGTGGTTATAAGACGGAAAATTCAAAATTATCAAAGCTTCATTGTTGGGTAGGCGTGACTTCGGTCACGCCATTTTTTTATGAAAAAACGGGAAATTTTGAAAGACTTCCTGCCTGACTGACGTTGTGTTAGCAGTGCAGTTGAGGGCCGTTTTTCTGCATAGATGCATCGTTTTGATGGTCCAAATCTTGGGTTTTGGAAGCAAAAATCCTGTATTATACCGGAACTATGACAGTGTCGGATAGCGTTGGTTCTGCTTCGTTTGACAGTGAATACTATACTATGAGCGACTTCTCTTCCTGGGGTGTTCCCACCTCTTTGGAGATGAAGCCTGAAATTACAGCTCCCGACGGCTCTGATCAGTATGAGAGCATGTCCGGAACTTCTATGGCAACTCCGCAGGTTTCCGGTATGGCTGTTTTGGTTGCACAGTATATCCGTGAAAACAAGTTGGCCGAAAAGACCCAAATGCCCCCCACAGTTGGCCCAAAGCCTCCCGATGTCTACGGCGGAACCGATGATTAGTGGGAACAGCGGCTGCTGACCTTTAAGGTGCTGGCCGTGGAAGACTCCAACCTCATGGTAGAAACTCTCCGGGCGAACAACAAGAAGGGTGGCAAGGAAGAAGTACTGGTGGAAAGAACACCGAGGCTCGCAATGGGGTGGAACTCACCTGCTTCGTCAAAGGCGAAAAGGTTAGAACCTCTTCCGTTTGCGAAGAGAAGGAGACAGAAGCCATTCTCACCAACACCAAGCAATGTCCCTGCAAGGAGTTCACGTATCTGGATTGCACGAAGTGGTACCGTGAAGGTGTGGACTTTGTTTTGGAATATGGCACCATGAAGGGCGTAGGCGAGAAACGGTTCAACCCCAATGGAAAGATTACCCGAGCACAGATGGTTACCACGCTGTACCGGATGGCCAATACACCGGAAGTGAAGGGCGAAAACCACTTCACCGATGTGAGGGCCGACAAGTGGTACACCGATGGGATTGTGTGGGCTTCTGAGGTTGGGATTACCGAGGATATCACGGAAACAACTTTTGACTCCGGCAGAGTGATGACCAGAGAGCAGATGGTAACTATGCAAAGCTGAACGAAAAGGACGTTAGTGCAGCGGTTGCAATGGCTTGGGCTGTATCAGAAGGCATGAATGAGTGCCTGTATTCCAGAAATACGGCGACCCATGTACAGGGCGCAACCGTATTGATGCGTTATTCCAAGTAAACAACAAAATGGGGCTGTACAAAAATGGCCCCGACTAAAATTCAGAGGTCCCGAATCGGG
>CAUWEI010000081.1:0-12330 GCA_963557675.1 uncultured Oscillospiraceae bacterium
GAAGGCTATGCCTCCGGGTAGGGGAAAACAAATGGATGCTGTCTCACTCAATGGGATGAGGCAGCATCTTTTTTTACCATTATATACAGCTGTTTTATATAAAACAGCAAGAGGGGCGGTTTATGCTGCAATCACTTTTTGCTCAAACAGCATGGAGTGACAATTCGTTTTATTGTATTGACTCTGTGGACAGATACAACCGATGAAAACAGTCACGATCAAAGATACAGCGTAAAATACTTGTATCAAAATGAATTGTAAAATAGTTGTTGAAAATGTATACACAGAAGAAAATATAACTGTATTATTGTGATTAGACTTCTTGGCACGGACAAAATGTGACGAGGGTCGTCGGAGATTGAGATAGGGAGGTCTCAATTCTCCCATTATGGTGCCTGCCCCCTACGGCAGAGGAAGGAAAAGGAGAATACATGATGGAAAAGAATTTGTTAAATCGCTTGCTTTCCCTGATGCTGGTTGCAGCAATCCTGCTTGGGTTTGCTATCCCAGTACGAGCTGCTGAGCAATCAGCTACCGTACACTTCCAGCAGGTGGATAACAGTGTCGTGTCGGAAACACTTCCGGGACACGAGCCTGTTACTTCATCACAAGAAGAGACATACGCCCCCACGGATGTGGTTCGTGTGTCTGTTGTTCTGGACAAAGAATCTACCGCAGCTGCTGGATTTGAAATGAAAGATGTAGCTCATAACGCATCTGCCATGGCATATCGTCAGGAACTGCAAAGCCAGCAGAAAAAGGTCACAGCCTCTATTGAAAAACGTCTGGGTGAAAAGCTGGACGTGGCTTGGAACCTGACTCTGGCGGCAAACCTGATCTCTGCCGATGTGGAATATGGCCAGATCGAGGCCATTGAAGAGATTCCCGGTGTTGAGAAGGTTTTGATCGAGACCCGGTATGAGCCTGCTGTCGTTGATCGGGAAGAAGAAAATAATCCCAACATGGCAACCTCTCCTGAGCAGATCGGTTCCAACATTGCCTGGTCCTGTGGCTATACTGGTGCAGGTATGTGTGTTGCAGTTGTGGATACTGGCATCGATACAACGCATCAGTCCTTCCGATGGGGACGCCTACAAATACTCCCTGGCCCAGCTGGCCAAATAAAACAACCTGACTCCGGACGAGTACATGAAAAAGCTGGATCTTCTGGATACAGAAGAAGTGAAGGCTCTGTCCGATCAGCTGAACGTTAAGATTGATCCTGATTCTGCTTTTGTCAGCGAAAAGCTTCCGTTTGCTTACAACTATGTAGATAAGGACTACTATGTCACTCACGCAGAGGACAGCCAGTCTGAGCATGGTTCTCACGTCAGTGGTATCGTTGGCGCAAACGCCTACATCCCCGAAGAAGACGGCACCTTCTCCAAGGCACTGGATTCTGTAAAGGTGCAGGGTGTTGCACCCGATGCTCAGATCATCACCATGAAGGTCTTTGGCAAGAGTGGTGGTGCTTATGACTCTGACTATATGGCTGCTATTGAGGACGCCATTGTCCTGGGCTGTGATTCTGTGAACCTGTCCCTAGGCTCCGGCAGCCCTGGCACCTCTCGTCACTCCAGTGAGGAATTTCAAGCTATTTTGGATGACCTGACTGAGTCTGGTGTGGTAGTTAGCATCTCCGCCGGCAACAATGGAGGCTGGGTGGATAATGCCAAGAATCTGGGATACCTGTATGCCGATGATGTAAGCATGCAGACCAACGGTTCTCCCGGATCTTATACCAACTCTTTGTGTGTAGCCTCTGTGGACAACGACGGTGTTACCGGCGTGTTCGTTGGCGTAAATGACGTGCAGGCTATTTACACAGAAAGCAAATACTCCAACGAGCCTATGACAACCCTGGCTGGTGAAAAGGAGTACATCTTCATCGATAGCAACGGTACTGCCGAAGATTGGGCTGCTATTGGCGATGTGCTGGAAGGCAAGATTGCTTTGTGCCCCCGTGGCGGCATGCCCTTCTCTGAAAAGGCAAACAATGCCGTTGCAGCAGGTGCTATTGCAACCATTATTTGCAATAACCAGGCTGGCACCATCAACATGGATCTGAGTAATTACACCGAAAAGGCTCCCGTTATCTCCATTACTCAGGCCGATGCCAATGCAATCCGTGAAAACTCCAAGCCTGTTACCGATGAATCCGGTAAGGTCCTGTACTACACCGGCACCATGACGGTGTCTTCCGGTGCAGGAAGCACTCAGTTCAACAGCGAGTTTTATACCATGAGTGACTTCTCTTCCTGGGGTGTCCCCGGCACTCTGGAGATGAAGCCTGAAATTACCGCTCCTGGCGGCTCTATTTACTCGGTCTTTGGCACCACTCCCGAGGGTGGCGGCTCTGACCAGTATGAGAACATGTCCGGTACCTCCATGGCTGCCCCTCAGATTTCCGGCATGGCAGCACTGCTTGCACAGCACATGGAAAAGTATGATCTGGCTGCAAAGACCGGCTTAACTCCCCGTCAGCTGGCTCAGAGCTTGCTCATGTCTACTGCTGAGCCTATCGTATGCGGTGAAACCGGCACTTACTACCCTGTGATTCAGCAGGGTGCTGGCCTGGGTAATGTAGGCAACGCTATACACGCAGACAGCTACATCACCATGGAGCAGAATGCAACCAAGTCTCTTGCAGACGGCAAAGTAAAGGTAGAGCTGGGCGATGACCCGGACCGTGTTGGCGTGTACAATTTCTCCTTTAACGTCAATAATATGGAAGCTGCCAACAAGTCATTTACCCTGTCTGCTGACTTCTTCACGCAGGATCTGTTTGAAGACTACGCCAATGAGAATCAGGATGCAAACCAGACTGCATTCTACATGGATACGAACACCGTTTCTCTGCCTGTCAATGTGACATGGGAAGTAAACGGTAAGGTTCTGGAACCCAGCGATCTGGTTGCAGGCATGGACTTTGACGGAAATGGTACCGTCAATTCCGTCGATGGTCAGATTCTTCTGGATTACGTTGTGGGCAATGCAAAGTTCATCCAGAATCAGGACAAGGCTGACATCGACAAAGACGGCGATGTAGATACTTATGATGCCTACCTGTTCTTTAAGGAACTGGGCACCAGCACCATCGAGGTTCCTGCGGATGGCTCTGTTAAGGCCGATGTGAAGGTCGAGCTGACCGACGCATGGGACGAGTACATGGACATTGCCACCAACGGTGTATATGTAGAAGGCTATGTCTTTGCAAAGAGCATGGCAACGAAAGAAGGCGTGGAAGGCACAGTCCATTCCATCCCTGTGTTGGGCTTCTGCGGAAACTGGTCCGATCCTTCCATGTACGAAGTGGGCAGCTTTGGTGAGTATGCATCCGGTGCAGAGTACCGCACTCCTTACCTTGGCGAGATCACTTCCAACACCTATCTGGTGACCTATGCCAATAAACCCAAGCACCTGTATCCTCTGGGCGGTAACCCCATGGTTCCCGATGAAACCTATATGCCTGAGCGTAACGCCATCAACTCTGTGAATGGCGATACTGTAAGCAGAGTGCAGTTCACCGCGATCCGGAACGCTGCTGCTTGCCGCTTTATTGCTAAGAACCTGACAAAGGGCACAGATCTGGCGGATACCATTAGCGGCGGTGTGGGTGCAGCATACTTCTACCCCGCAGCAGGCAGCTGGGCCAATCCCAGCAACACAATCAAGACCAACCTGATTCCCAAGGATGCAGAGGAAGGGGACCAGCTGCTGCTGAATCTGGCACTGGCTCCTGAGTACTACATGGATGCCGAAGGCAACATCGATTGGGAAGCTCTGGGCGATGGTACCAACTTCTCCCTGCCTCTGGTGGTAGATAATACCGCTCCTGTGCTCAAGGATGTATCTATGAGCCTGACTGGTAATACCATGACGGTTACAGCCTCCGACAACCAGTATGTCGCCGCTGTGGCTCTGTTTAACAAGACCGGTACTAAGGTTTACGCTGCTGCCGGTTCCGTGAAGGATGCAGAGCCCGGCGCAACAACCCAGCATGTTCTGGACCTGTCTGAAGTGAATGGCAAGACCTTTGCTTTGCAGGTCATGGACTACGCCATGAACACCACTACTTATATGGTAGAGATGGATCTGGGCGAACAGCAGACTCTTCCCGAGATGATGGCATACACCATGAAGTCAAAGTACTGGTTCGGATTTGACAAGAACACCGAATATGACTTTGATGCAGAGCATGGTCTCACCCCCTACAGCCGTACCGACAATTCCATCGCAGCAGCTACCATTGCAGACCATGTGGTTCTGGCCGCAACGGAGAATGGAAAGCTCTATGCAATGCCTGAGAGTGATCTGGCTGAAGAAAATCTGGTTGGCGATGTAGACATGCTGATCACCGATATGGCCTACAACAAGGCAGATGGTAAGGTTTACGGTGTCAGCGAAGGAAAACTGTACGCCATTGACAAGCTTACCGCAAAGACCACCGAGGTGGGCACAATCGGCGTTAATACCAACACCTTGGCATGTGATGCCAACGGTACCTTCTACTGCAACGAGCTTGGCACAGCTAAGGTTTACAAGTTTACTCTGGACACCATTGGTGCTCCCGCACTTCTGGGCGCTGTGGATGGCGGCATTAAGCTGACTTCCAAGTATATCCAGTCCATGGAGATCAATCCCAACAACAATATGCTCTGCTGGAACTCCTACTATACCTATACCAAGGAAATTATGGGTATGATTATCGAGGTCGGCTACTCTTACTACATCGAGATGGACTCTCAGACCGGTGAGGCAAAGGTCTATAACGATTTGTGGGAAGAAGTTTGCGCTCTGATTATTCCCGAGAATACTTCCGGCGGCGGCTGGGCTGATCCTACCGATCAGGTTACCGATGTGATACTGTCCAGCAATAGCGTCAATATGCTGGAAGGTGCCAGCAAGCAGCTGTCTGCTGTGGTTCAGCCCTGGACTGCTACAGACCGCAATGTAATCTGGGCATCTGAAGATGACAGCGTTGCAACCGTGGATCAGAGCGGTATGCTGAAAGCAGTTGGTGTCGGTACGACTACCGTGACTGCAACTTCTAAACTGGACCCCAATGTATCCGCTGAGTGCAAGGTGACGGTTGACATTCTGGATGTCACTGCAAAGGGTGTACTTCAGGATGCAGAAGGTAACTCTAAGTTCTTCTCCTGGGATACAGCCAAGGAAGAGAAGTGGACCGCTGGCAAGGCAGTGGATACCAACATGGTTTCTGCAACCTTTGATCCCCTGAACAAGACCTACTACATTCAGGAAGAATCTGAAAATCTGCTGATGCACAAGGTCAATGAGGACGGCGTTACGGTTGAAACCTCTACGACCAATGGTGCAGAGGCTCCTCTGTGGGATATGGCCTACAGCACCTACTTCTCCACGAAGGAAGCCCCCAAGGTTTCTTCCATTTACGGTGTTTACTTCCTGTCTCCCATGGACCCCATGAACCTGAATAGCGATGCATTCAACATTCAGGGACGCTGTGACTATGCCACCGCCATTACTTCTCTGGGATATGAGAAGTACCAGGATGTGGATAGCGGAGAGATGCTGGATACAGAGCACATTGTGGTGCTGGGCAATAATGGCGCAGTCATTCACTTCTGGGTCTATGAGGACGGCGATGCCATGAGTGCATGGATTAGCAGCTATCCCAGCAACCTGGATTTGCCCTTTGCAGGCTACGATGACGGCGAAAGAATGTTCTGTTCCATGGTTGCCGGTGATGATGGTGCCCTGTACTTGTCTTACTTCAACGGCGAGTCAAATGACATGTATCGCATGGCTTACGATGAGAGCAACGAAATGTACACAGCGGAGCTGTTTGGCAACTTTGGCGAAAATGTGTGGCCTGTGATTCTCACAGAGGTGACCAGCAACACCGCCAATAATCCCAGCAATCTTCCCAAGGCTACCGAGAAGGTGACAGCTGAGACCGTTACAGCAGCTGAGATGAAGGCTACTGTTGAGGCTATGCAGAATGACACCGCCAACAAGGTGTTTGACTTTACCGAGGAAGCAATGGAAGCCAAGGCAGAGCTGAATTCTGCTGCTGGCGTAGAAAATGGCGAGAAGACCGTCACCGTAACCATTACGGCAAAAGATGCCGAAGGTGCGGACGTTGCTTCCAACAATGCTCTCATGAACGTAGCTTATGACACTTCCAAGCTGGAACTGGTGAGCGTTGCAGTTCGTGGCGAGTATAGCTCCAAGGTTCAGGAAGACGGTAAGGTGACCTTCGGTTATGTCTCTATGAAGGAAATTCCTGCCGGAAAGCCCGTAGCAACTCTGACCTTTAAGGCTCTGGCAGCAGAAGATTCCACCGTTACGGTGGAAACCCTCCAGGTGAATAACGAGAAGGGCGGCTCTGAGGAGCTGACTGTGGAATTCACCCACGAGAACACCGAGGTTCGGGATGCAGTAGAAGCTACCTGCACCGAGCCTGGCTACACAGGTGACACTTACTGTGCAGACTGCGGCAAGCTGATTGCCAAGGGCGAAGTGATTCCTGCTAAGGGTCACACCTGGGGCGAGTGGGAAGTCTCCAAGAAGGCCTCCTGCTTTGCCGATGGCGAAGAGACCAGAACCTGCTCTGTATGTGGAGAGACTGAGACAAGAGTCCTTCCCGCTGGTGCAGAGCATTGCCCCTGCAAGGAGTTTACGGATCTGGATTGCACCAAGTGGTACCATGAGGGTGTGGACTATGTTCTGGCAAATAACATTATGATTGGCGTTGACCAGAATCGCTTCAGCCCCAATGGCAAGGTTACCCGTGCACAGATGGTGACCATGCTCTATCGTCTGGCTGGTACTCCGAAAGTGAGCGGCAGCAACCACTTCACCGACGTGCAGAACGGCAAGTGGTACACCGATGCGATTGTATGGGCTTCCGAAGTCGGCATCACTGAGGGGATTACCAATACAACCTTTGCACCTGGCAAACCCATGACCAGAGAGCAGATGGTGACCTTCCTGTACCGTTACGCAAAGTGGAGCGGTAAGGATGTCAGCGCATCCGCAGACCTCAGCAAGTTTGCTGACCATAAGGATGTTCGTCCCTTCGCACAGGATGCAATGGCTTGGGCTGTTGCAGAAGGACTGGTGGAAGGCATGGACGGCCGTCTGTATCCTGCAAATACAACGACCCGTGCACAGGCTGCAACGGTTCTGATGCGTTATTCCAAGTAAATACTTTATCTTCCCGGAGGTTTAGCCTCCGGGAAGGGAAAAATGAATGGATGCTGTCTCACACAGAGTTGTGAGGCAGCATCTTTTTGCGTACACATGGAAAAAGTGCTGATTCTTTTGGCGCTTGGGTTGCAATTTTTTGTAAGATGTGGCATAATGGTGGAAATGCGAAAGGAGCGGTTGACGCCATGGCACAAAAGGAGTCTCCAAGGCTCATGGACCAGACAGCAGATCGGTTATTGGGTATGATTCGCAAAGACCCGGACTATATTCCCGGGGCGAAACTGCCGGGGGAAGTGCAGCTGTGTGAGCTTTTTGGGGTCAGCCGTACCACAGTGCGGGCGGCAGTTCGCTCCTTGGCAGCCCAGGGATACCTGGAAGTGCGGCGTGGCAGCGGTACCTTTGTGCTGGACCGCAGCAGTACTGAGGTGGACATCGGCTTGCAGAAGCTGGAATCGGTTCAGGCTCGACTGAAGGATTTGTATGAAATCCGTATGATGATTGAGCCTGAGGTAGCAAGACTGGCCTGCCTGCGAGGGACAGATGAAGAACTGCACGAAATTGCACGAAAAGCAGAAGCGGTGGCAGAGGCCATTCGGCAGGGGCTCGATTTTGACAGCGCAGAAGAGGAATTCCACCAGGCTTTTGTTGCAGCGGCGCATAACCCCTATATGGAGCAACTCCTTCCCATTATCCACAATGCCCTCCATGATGCGTGGGCAACCATGGATGTAAGTGGCCTTTTGGCGCAGCCAACCATTCGGGACAATGAGATTCTTGTGGGCTTTTTGCGCCAGCGGGACAGTCAGGGTGCAAAGTATGCCATGGCAACCCATATTCGACATTCCATCAATATTCTGAATCTTTCGGATTCGGACGAAGTGTAACATAGTTCAGTGAGGTGACCTTATGAACATAAAACCGGTTTTTCGGCGTATCTTAGTAGCCGTGCTTCTTCTGGGAATGGCTCTGTTTCTGGTGCCTGGGGTAGAGGCTTCGGAGTATGGCGACGAACATCAAATTTTTGAATTTTTGACCAAGAACATGGGCCTCAATCAGGCAGCAGCCTGTGGTATTATGGCGAATATGGAAGCAGAGTCCAATTTCAGACTGGTCTGTTACGGCGACGAAGGGACAAGTTTTGGTCTGTGCCAATGGCACAACGACCGCTTTGACTGTCTCAAAACCTTCTGTAGTTCTCGTGGCTATGATTACCGGAGTCTGGAAGGACAGCTCAATTTCCTGTTCTTTGATCTTAGAAATAATTTTCCTTGGATTTACCAGAATCTGCGCCGTATGTCCAATGATTCGCAAGGTGCTTATGATGCGGCCTATTACTGGTGCGTCAATTACGAACGCCCTGCCGGTATGGAAGAAGCCGGTGCTCGCCGTGGTCGGTCTGCACAGAACTATTGGAAACGCTATGGCAGCTATGTCCCGGCAAAAGGGGAGACTGTGGTAGAATCCAATGGCCTGTCCAGCTTGGGGAATTCCAGCAGCGTGTGGGATACCCTGTTCTATTGGGAGAAGGAAGCAATGGAGCAAACGGAAGAAGAGCCTGTGGAGAAGTCTGTATCCAGTAATGCTGCGACGACCGCTCCTGCTCCCACAGAAAAGACGGAGAGCGTACAGGAGACGCAGAAGGTAGAAACTACAGAGGAAACAGAATCGACGGAGGCTACGGAACCCACAGAGCCGGTTGATTCTCAGAAGCAGTGCAAGTGTCCTGTGCCGCACCATCCGCCGGTCGTTCCGGTGGTAGATGGAGAGCCGCTTTTGGAAGAGCGGGTGATAGAGTGCAGCTGCGGGGAAATGGAACTACAGTTTGGCCCCCAAGCTCCTGTGATTACATACGAAATTTGTTGAAAAAATCTGCTGCAAGGCTTCGGCTTTGCAGCAGATTTTTGTTATGCGTGAAGATTTTGATTGATTTTTTTCACTTTTGTCCGTATGGATGCATAAATGCACAGCCAAATCAGGCCGTATCCTGCAAAATAGAGGACGATAAACAGGAAAAAGGAAGACAATTCATATTCCAGCCAACCGTTCTGCAAATTTGACTGCTTTCGTACCGCTTTTCATAGAACATCAGGAAAACCGCCGGGCGTAGCCACATTTGCGACACAGCTCTTCTGCGGCTTTTCCCTGAGAGAATCCATCATAAATGGCTTTGGCTCTGGGAGATCCCAGAATTTCTTCTAAATTTTGCGTAAAGAGATTTCCCAAAGGGATGTCTCCTTCATGGTCCAAACAGCAGGGAACCACGGTTCCGTCACACAAGACTCCCAACTGGTCCCGGAGTCCATAGCAGAATACCCGGTTGCCGCCTTCCGGGGCGTTGAGGTCCGGCCAGTCGAATTTATCCCCATATTCCAGATAAATCCGGTTTCCAATCCGGGTACCACGCCGTTCTTTCACCCAGGGTTGTGGAAAATGCGCCTCCATAGAGGCCAAAATCTCCTGATTTTTGGTGTTCTGCCCGCCGTGATTCCACAGACGATAGCTCACCAGCTTCTTCCCCTGCGCCGCCTGACCAAAGGAAAAACACTGCTCTAAGTAGGTTTCAAAGGGAATGGTGAGGTCATTGGCTTCAAAGGCATGCAAAGATACATTGACCTTGTGAAGAGCAGGGGCAGCCAGCAGAATTTCCTGCTGCTTGGCAAGCAAGGTGCCATTGGTGGTGAGAATCACACGAAATCCAGCTTCTTGGGAAAGAGCAAGGAAGGTTTCTAACTCTCTGTGACACAGAGGTTCTCCCATGAGGTGAAAGTAGAGAAAGTCTGTGTAGGGGCGAAGCTTAGGCAGAAGGGAGGAAAACTCTTCCCGATTCATGGCCCGGGCCGGACGTTTAGTGCCCGGACAGAAAGCACACCGAAGATTGCAGAGATTGGAAATCTCCACATAAACTTTTGCAAAACGCTTCATAGGATACCTCCTGCGTGTGTTTACCCTCGATTGCCTACGGCCAGTTTCCGACAGGCGGCGGCCAAAGCCTGAAGGGTGCTGCAAGATACCATGGGGCACAGGGCTGACATGGTTTGTACGGAGTTCAGATAAGGCCACTGAGAGGCTGGAATGGGATTGAGCCAGAGCACATCCCCAGACAACCGCTTGGCCTCCAAAAGAGCTTTTACAGCACGGGGCTGGTCGATGGTTTTGGCATCGGAAAGGATGAGGAGAGTAGTGGAGCCGGTGAGGGGACAGGGGCGACGGGCCATCAGCTTTTCCAAAGCGGTACCCAAATCGGTGCCTCTGCCATACAGTCCGGACTTTTTTACATAATCCCGAAACAGGGACATATTTTGCAGACTGAATGGATCAGCCTGGTATAAATCCTGAGAAAAAAGGAAGGTTTCGGAACTTTCTGCCACCTGATTCAGAGACTGAATAAACCGAAGGGCGAATTCCGAAAACTGCATCATCGAGCCGGACACGTCGCACAAAAGCACCAGATGCCGCCGACGGCTGCGTTTTTTCCGGTAGGAAAGCTGATACAGACTGCCGCCCGTCTGAAGCCCTTTGCGAATGGTGCGGCGAAAATCCAGGGTTCCTGTGTGACCGTGGCGGCGGCGTTTGGCGGAAAGTTCGCCGTTAAGCTGCCGGGTGATGGTCTGAATCACAGAAATAGCCTTGGGAATCTCGGTATCACGAAACTTGGTGATGTCCCGATAAAGAATCCCAAGCTCCGGGTCCATCTCCATACAGTCGGCCCCGGCGGAGTCCATACGCATCTGCTGCTCCAAAATGGCCTTGGTAAAAACGGAGTGGATAAAGTTGTTATAGAGATTTGGATTTCTCTGGGAGCTTTCCTTGTATTTCTCCATAAATTGTTGGAGCTTCTGCCGTTGGGACTGTGGAATGGTGGCGTAAATTTCCCGCTGCTCCTGACTAAGCTCCATGGGACTGCCATTTAATTGCAGTTCTTCTTTGGCCTCCTGACGCTGCTGCTCCTGACAGGCTTCCTCCTGCTGGTGCTTCTTTGCCAGCTCTTCCATGGCCTCTTTGGAGAGAAAAAAGCCGTCAAAGACCCGGTCAAAGGTGGTTTGCTCCTCTCGGGTTTTGGCATAAATGGCACGCAGTGCCGCTTTTACCTGGTTTCGATCCTCAAAGCCCAGAGCAATCAGAATTTTTCCTGCATCTGCGGTTTCTGCCGGACTAACGGTGAGGCCTTCTTTTTGCAGCATCCGTCCAAAGAGGGCGAGCTTTTCCAGATAGACCTTGGGGTCAGACATGACATTCCTCCAGAGCAGAAAAATCTTCACTGTTTTTCAGAACAAAGCCAGCGGTTTTTCGCATGGCATCAGGGGTCAGCTCCCGGATTCCAAGGGCATCCAGTGCAGCGGCCCAGTCCAGAGTTTCTGCAATGGAGGGCTTCTTCATAACACTTTCATTGGAGCGGAGCTTCTGGACGGCAAGGGACACCTGAGCACACAGCCGGTCGTCCACATGGGGCAGTTTTGCCCGGAGGATGGAAAGCTCTTTTTCCAAATCGGGATACTGAATATAGAGGTATGCACAGCGGCGGCGCAGAGCCTCGGAAAGGGGTCTGGCCCGGTTGGAGGTCAGAACCACAAAGGGAATGGACTTGGCCCGGATGGTACCTACCTCAGGGATGGAGATCTGCATTTCAGAAAGAAGCTCCAAAAGGAAGGCCTCAAATTCTTCGTCTGCCTTGTCAATTTCATCAATCAGCAGAACAACGGGCTTTTCGGAATGGATGGATTTGAGCAGGGGACGCTCCAGCAGATATTCGTCACTGAACAGGCCACGGGTCAGAGCGTCTTTGTCCTCGGTACCCATATTCACCTGAATGGACAGAAGCTGCTTCTGGTAGTTCCATTCATACAGAGCCTTGCTTTCGTCCAGACCTTCATAGCACTGTAACCGTACCAACTCTCGATCCAGTGCCTGAGCCATCACCTTGGCAATTTCCGTCTTGCCTACACCGGCGGCACCTTCTATCAGCAGAGGACGGCCCAACTCCAAAGAGACCCCCAAAACAGTCAGCAGGGTGTCATCATATACATAGTGCGCTTCGTCCATTTTTTCTTGCAGTAGTTTGAGATCCATAATGTTCTCCTTGTATTATAAAGTAGTAGTTATTAAAGCCCCTCTCCAAGGGCTATGTGCTACACTGTA
>CAUWEI010000082.1:0-12280 GCA_963557675.1 uncultured Oscillospiraceae bacterium
GGTTACGAGTCTCAAGAGTCTTAATCTTTTCCATAATTAAATCTCCAATCCATAGTATAGTTTGGTATTTCATAGCATAAATGGGACGCAAGATCCCGTCTAATCAAATGGATTTTACCATATAGAAGGAAGATTGTCAATACAGAGGGGCTTTCGGAAAGACAGGGATTTTAGAAAAAATTAGAAAATTATTCCAGTTCAAGAATAATGGTTGCTATTTTTGCTGTTTTTGGTATACTTCTAACATGATCTTACACACAAAAGGAGAAGCCTATGAGAGGAATTCCATCCCTGATTACCGATGTACGAAAAGCGGTATTCACCGAGGTTGCACGTCTGAGCTATTCCGGTGGAGATTACCACCAAGCGGAAGATCTTCCCTATGTCATTGTGCCGGGGGACCAACCCAAACACCGGGAGTCTATTTTCCTGGAGCGGGCCATTGCAGGCGAACGGGTTCGTCTGGCTATGGGTCTGGGCGTTCGTACCATTCAGTCCAGAACGCTTATGACAGACGGCATGGATGCCGCTGTAGTAGCGGAGCAGTATTATGAACCGCCCCTAATCAATATGATTCCCTATGCCTGTCACAGCTGTCCCACAAAGCAGTATCGTGTGACAGAAAGCTGTCAGAACTGTCTAGCGGCCTCCTGTCAGCAGGTCTGTCCCGTCAATGCCATTTCCTTCGTGAATCGAAAAAGTGTCATTAACCGGGATGTCTGCATTAAATGTGGAAAATGTGCCAATGCCTGTCCCTATCATGTCATTATCAAGCTGGAACGCCCCTGTGAGGCCGCTTGCGGTATGGATGCCATTGTCCCCGGCCCGGATGGTCGTGCGGTTATTAACCAGGACAAATGTGTTTCCTGTGGAATGTGTCTGGTGAGCTGTCCCTTTGGCGCCATTGTGGACAAGGGCCAGATTTTCCAGGTGATTCAGTCCATTCTCAAAGGCGAACAGGTCATAGCCATTGTGGCCCCTGCTTTTGCAGGCCAGTTTGGAAAGCATGCTACCCCTGGCAGATTCATTGCGGCTATGAAGATTCTGGGATTTGACCAGGTGGTGGAGGTCGCAGTGGGTGCCGATCTGTGTACCATGGAGGAAGCCAGAGACTTTTTGGAGAAGGTGCCCAGCCAGCAGGAGTTTATGGCTACTTCCTGCTGTCCGGCTTGGCAGTCTATGGTTCACAAACTTTTCCCTGCTCAGAGCAAAAATATTTCCATGACTTTGACCCCCATGGTTTACACGGCACGTCTGGTAAAAAAGCAACATCCCGGCTGTAAGGTGGTCTTTATTGGACCCTGTGCAGCAAAGAAGCTGGAGGCCATTCGGGAGGATATTCGTTCGGATGTGGATTTTGTCCTAACCTTCGAGGAGCTTCAGGGAATGTTGGAAGCTAAGGAAATCGATTTTGAGCAGCTGGATGACTCTGCTGAGATGGATCAGGCCACGGCTACCGGAAGAGGATTTGCGGTTTCTGGCGGTGTAGCAGGTGCGGTGGAGCGTTTGATTCACGAGACAAACCCAGACATGGAAGTAAAAATCGCTCGTGCCGACGGTCTGCGGGACTGCCGCAAGCTCATGCAGCAGGCAAAGGCCGGAAAGTACAAAGGATATCTTTTGGAGGGAATGGCCTGTCCAGGTGGTTGTGTTGCCGGTGCCGGTACGCTTCTCAATGTGGAACACGCCACCAGAATTATCAATCGATATGCCGGAGAAGCAAGCAAAACCAGTCCGTTGGAAAGCAACTACCGAGGCATTGAAGAAAATCTGGATTAGTGCAAAAAACAAGAACAGGCCCTGTGGAAATCTCCACAGGGCCTGTTTAAGTATAATAGGATAATGTCACAAAATTAGTGCCGGAAGGTCGGAACGCCTCCGTCCAGGGAATCGATGAGAGCCAGAGATTCAACCCGCATACCATGGCGGCGGAGTGAATCGCCCCCCTTTTGGAAGCCCTTTTCAATGGCGACAGCAGCACCTGCCACCTCAGAGCCAGCCATAGTCACGATTTGACTCAGACCAATGAGGGCTTTGCCATTTGCAAGGAAATCATCGATAATGAGGATCCGTTCCCCAGCGGGGACATACTTCTTTTCTACGACTACAGTGTAATCCACCCCGTTGGTATAGGAGTGAACCGTAGTGGTATAGAGATTTCCAGAAAGATTTCCGGTCCGATTCTTCTTTGCAAATACCATGGGAACATGGAGGAACGCGGCAGCGGCAAAAGCCAGGGGAATACCAGAGGTTTCGATGGTCAGAATGCGGTCAATTTTCTCGTTCGCAAAAAGCCGGGCGATCTCACGTCCCATTTCCATCATGAAATCCGCATCAATCTGGTGATTTAAAAATGATCCAACTTTCAGGATGTTACCAGGAAGGATTTCTCCCTCTTTCAAAATCTTTTCTTCCAAAGACTTCAAATTTTTCACCATCTTTCCTAAAAAATAAGAGCAGGCTTAAATCCATTAAGCCTACCACATTTCAAAAATTCGGAATGTTGAATTCGAGAAAAAATCAACATCCGAGGAAGCTAATAGTCGTACCTGTGGCTGTACTGTAGAAACGTTTGGGCCGTCTATCCAAACCTATATTAGCGAAATTTAATTATAAAGGAATCGTATCATAATAAATGACAAAAGTCAACAAATTGCACGGGGTACTTCTGTGTTTATATGGATGCACCAAATGAGAAGCATTTGATTCTGTAAGACCTAGGCACTATGACATTAAAAGAAGGTGCTGTCTTGCAACAAGCGAGACAGCACCTTTATCCATAAAGTGTTTATTTTGCCAAATCCGTTCTGGGTTCATTGCTCATTTCCCAGAAATGCAGTTCCAGCTCCGAACAGGCTCTGAAAATGTCCATGCAGTGGGCCAGCCGCTGGGGAGGAAGATTCTCACAGACCCGGTCTGCAAAGTCCACCCACTTTTTGCAGATGACCTCATAGGAATCGTCCGCATAGTCCTGCACCAAGGGCCAATAGATGGTATTTCGGACCTCTGGGGAACGCTCTAAAAGCTTGCGGAAAATCCACCCATAGCTGAGGGTACAGGGCAGGCTTGCCATCATGCACTCTGCAACGCCTTCCTTTGCGGCCTGAATCATACAGTCGGTGTAGGCCTTGTTTTGGGGACGCTGGGGAAGAGTCTGGATGTCATCATCGGTAAGTCCATAGCGGTGCAGATATTGTACCCTCGTGGCACCTTCTCCTTCGTTGACAAAGGAGAGGAAGGAATAAAAGGTACGGATGGCCTCCATGTCCTGGGAATTGGTGATACCATAGGCAAAGACTTTGGCGTACTCCCGCAAATAGAGGCTGTCGTCTACAATGTACCCTTTGAAACAGGCTTCATCCAGTGTGCCATTTTCCAGAGCGGTCAGGAATTGAGATTCCAGACATTCCTTCCAGATGGGCATACTGTCTTCCACACATTTTGCAACAAAACTCATTTTTCATGTCCTCCTGTGGCTAGTTTGGATAACCGGGAAAGGGGTAGGGAAATCAAAATCAAGATGGTGAGAATTCCTTCCGGTATCTTGGATGTAAGATGAAATACCAGGCAATATCCCCAGGCCCCCCAGCCTTCCCAAGCGTACTGTCCAAAGAAAATGACACCGCTGAGAATCTGGGCGATGATTCGGACACAGATGGAGAGGGAAGTGGCTAAAATAATGGAGCTGCGGCGTTTGTAACCAAGGATACCGGCGTATCCCATCGAAGAGAAAATCACCAGATATTCCAGAAAGAACTGAGCCCAGTGGACCAGGGACCAGCCGGGCAAAATCAGAGGAGCCAGACAGCCGCAGACCATACCGGACACGATAGCCAGGCGATGGTCATAGACAAGAGCCAGAACCATGAGCGGAAGCCAGGAACCACAGCTGATGGAAGCACCTGTAGGCAAGGGAATCAAAATGCAGGACAGAATACAGGTCATGGCAATGGCAATGGCACCAAGACACAGGGATTTGGTATTCAATCGGAGTCCACGGCATTGGTACACGGTAAATCCCAGATAAGCGACCGTAAAGAGAGCGGCGAAAAACTTAGTTGTCATCGGCTGAACTCTCCACCGAGGTCAAAGGCATGATTCATGGGGCCGCTTCCTGCACCCAGATCCAGCATGGCAGCCAGAGCACCGGAAATATAGTCCTTGGCTCGTTTTACAGAGTCTTCCAGAGAATAGCCCTTGGCCAGATTGGCGGCAATGGCACTGGAAAGGGTGCAGCCAGTTCCGTGGGTGTTGGGATTTTGGATACGTTTGCCCAGAAACCAATGGGCTTCCCCGTCTGCATACAGAAGGTCATTGGCATCATTGATGCTGTGACCACCCTTGCACAAAACAGCGCAGCCATATTCTTCGCTGATTGCCTTGGCGGCGGCTACCATGTCCGATTCACCGGAAATACGAAGACCAGACAGGATTTCAGCCTCCGGAATATTAGGCGTTACCACACAGGCCAGAGGTAGCAGCAGCTTTTTGAGGGCACTGACTGCGTTGGATTCGATCAGTGCAGAACCGCTGGTTGCCACCATAACGGGGTCTACTACAATGTTTTTTGCTTCGTAAAATCGAAGCTTTTGTGCAATGGTTTCAATGAGGGAAACCGAAGAGACCATGCCAATCTTCACCGCCTGGGGAGGAATATCCTCAAATACGGCATCAATTTGCTGTCCCAGAAATTCGGGAGTCACTTCCATAATGGACCGAACGCCGGTTGTGTTCTGTGCTGTCAGTGCAGTAATGGCACTCATGGCAAAAACACCATTCATGGTCATCGTCTTCAAATCGGCCTGAATACCGGCGCCTCCGCTGCAATCACTGCCAGCGATTGATAATGCTGTTTTCATAGTCATTCTCCTTTTATTCGCATTATTTTTATAGAGCGACAGAAGGTGGTGCCCCCAATCTGCCGCTGTTAGTCCGCTATAAAGACGTGTAAGTTAAAATAGTTTCGTCCGCAAGCTGTACTAATTCATTCCAATGGGCTTTGTCGCTGTCTTCATAGACGCCAACCACATAATAACCTGCCTCTTTTGCGGTTTTGGCAGCGTAGAGCGCATCCTCATAGACCGCAGTTTCGGCATGGCAAGCCCCAAGTTTTTCACAGGCCTGGTGATAAACGTCCGGCTGTGTTTTTCCTGCCCCCACTTCTTCACAGGAGAGCAGAAACTGAAAATAGTCTAACACATCCAGCCGTCTCAGACAGGCTTCCATCAGGGGAGCCGCTGTGGAAGAAGCCACGCACATCTGAACGCCCTGCTCATGCAGCTTTTTCAAAAAGTCGGAAACACCGGGCTTTAAGGGAATATCCTGCTGATAGTGGGCCTCCATGATGTCATTCATTTCCTTGCAAAGGGTTTCAACAGAACAGGAAAAGCCATATTCTTTTTCAAACAGGGCGGCGGATTCCGGAACCGTCATGACCTTAACTTTCTCCTGCACGTCCTCGGAGATAGAAGAGATTCCCTTGCTGTGAAGGTACTCTTCGGCAAGCCGGGTCCAATAGCCCATGGAATCTACCAAGGTGCCATCCATATCGAAGATTATAAATTTTTTATCCATGACAGATCATTCCTTTCGATAGTTCGTGCAGGTTTGCAGCCGCACGGCCGGGACATTCTGCGGCAAAAATAGCAGAAACAACTGCCACGCCATCCACTCCACTGCCCGCCAGTTGGGGCAGATTGTCGGCATTGATGCCGCCAATGGCTACAACGGGAATGGTGACGGAGTTGCTGATTTCCCGTAATTTTTCCACCGACAGATTCCGGGCATTTTTCTTGGTGGTGCTGCCAAAGACGGCACCTACGCCAATATAGTCCGCACCGGCTTCCTGCGCGGCAACGGCTTCTTCCACGGTCCGGGCGGAAATTCCCAGAATTTTGTCCGGGCCAATCATAGAACGGATGTCTCGGCCCATGATGTCCGACTGTCCCACATGGACACCGTCGGCATCGATTTCCATAGCAACTTCTAAACTGTCATTGACCACAAATGGGGTGTGATACCGGGCGCATACTGCCTTTAACTGCTGTGCTTCGGCTGCAAAGGCGGCTTGATCTAAGTCTTTTTCACGAACCTGGAGAAAGGTGACACCGTTTTGCAGAATTTCTTCGCAGACTTGCACCAGTGTCTGTCCCTCCTTGAGCCAGGAACGGTCGGAAACGGCATACAGGAGCATAGAGGCTCGAATTTCCTCACTTGTAAATTTCATAATTGATTCCCTCCATCAAATCGGTTTCGGTTAGATTAAACATGGCATCAATAAGATCGGTGCGGAAGGTGGCATTTCCGGTGCCTTGTTTCAGCCGCTTTTTTTCTGCCAGTTCTCCACAGACCCCCATGGCTCCCATAGCGGCACAGGTAGCAGTAAAGGGATCGTTCGGCATGGCACCACAGAAGGCACCTATGAGGGCACTTAGCATACAGCCACTTCCGGTGATTCTTGCCATGGTGGCACAGCCATTGCGAAGCACAACGGTCTCAACTCCGTTGGAAATCACATCCAGCTTACCGGATACCGCAATGACACTTCTGGTTTTTTGAGCCAACAGACGAATGTTTTCCATAGAGTCTGTGAGCGTTTCTTCTGTAATCACATCCAAGCGGCTGACATCTACTCCGGTATTCAAGCCGTTGTGTCCTGCCAGAGCACGAATTTCGGAGGCATTGCCCCGAATGACGGAAAATTGTACATTCTCTAAAAGACGGTTTGCCAGATTGCGGCGCAATGTAGTGCTTCCTGCACCTACCGGGTCAAATACTACAGGCGTTCCCAATTCGTTGGCTTTCTTTCCAGCCAGTACCATGGAATCTACCCACTCAATGGCCCCCAGATTGCACACCAGAGCCTGAACCCCACAGACTGCCTCTTCCACTTCCCGAATGTCATGGGCCATAGAGGGAGAACCGCCAGATGCTAAAATCATATTGGCACAGTCGTTGACTGTAACAAAGTTGGTGATGCACTGTACCAAGGGAGCCTGTAAACGGATGTTATGCAAAGCCAGTCCCAATTCCATAGGAATCCTCCTTTCAGCGGTTGAGTTGTTCCGTCAGACGGTGTAACGTTCCGCTGCGTTTCAAAATCAGAAGTACCAGTACACCCATGGCAGCACCTACCACAGCGGAAGGAGCATAGTAGGGGATGTAGAAAAAGGGGGACTGGGCATCCAGAGCGTAAAACCACTTCATAAGGGGATAGGACACCAGTGCGCCGATGATACCGGTTCCAACGACCTCACCCACAAACACGAGATAGATATTTTTTGTTTTTCGGTAGATGAGGCCTCCCAGAACGGGGCCAAAGACAGCACCTGCAATGGCCTGAATGGTACGTCCGGACAGCATCCGCATCACGCCGGACAAAAATGCAGCAAGACAGCCATACCAAGGCCCCAGAAATACTGCTGCCAGCACATTTACAAAATGCTGAAACGGAGCCATAGACGGAAAATACACAAAGGTACTTAATACAAATGCAAGCCCTGCTAAGGTAGCAGACAAGACCATTTTGCGGATGGATAATTGACGATGCTTCATAGAATCTCTCCTGTATGAAAAAGTGGGAAATTACCGACTTGGTAATTTCCCACATAGACTGCAAATAAACGATGATTCCCTACGCTGGCATTATCCAAATCAGGTTCGTGGGTCGAAGGTAGCACCTTCCTCTCAGCCTGTCCGAAACACAAGTTCACAAGCTCCCCATCATGCAATTTTCACACTTATTCTACATCCAACCCCATAGAATTGCAAGAGTCGAATTTCGGCCTTGTTTACAGGGTGCTGTCGGGGCAGGTCAGACCCTGCCGATACTGAGTAGGAGTTTGTCCGGTGTATTTTCGGAACAGTACCGCAAAATAATTCGAGGTGGAAAACCCTAAATCCAGAGCCGTTTCGGTCACGGATTTTCCGGCTTTCAAAAACCGTTTGGCCTCTTCAATTTTAACCCGGTTGATGTAATCTCTGGGGGTAGTTCCCGTTTCTTCCTTGAATTTTACTTTGAAGCGGGAGAGGGAAAGGCCACAGCAGGCCGCCACATCCTCCAACGGAATGGGATTTTTCAGATTGTCGTGGATGTAAGGAACGGCGTTGTCGATAAATTCCACCTGATGCAAAGAAACCCGCTGGGATAGCTGCTTCATCCGCAGCAGTCCACAGACCAGTTGCTGTTGCCCAAGCTGGTGGCTTAAAGGGTCTTTGCTTGCCAGAGCATAAAAAGCAGAGGTCAGCATGGAGGACAATTCGGCATCGGCACCAAACACACGAGGCAGGGAACGTAAAATTTGACGCACAGCGGTGGCGGTTTCATTGTCCAGCCCAAAAAATGGAAGGGCTTCGTTCAGGTCAATCTGCATCCAAATCAGATCGCAGATGCTTTCCGGGTAATTGCCGGAGCTGTGGGGTTCATTTGGATAGGCCACAAAGACATTATAGCCCGACAGATTAAAATGGGTATTTTCTACCTCATAGACCTGAAACCCTTTGAGAAGAAAGACGATTTCCATGCAGTCTTTGTGAATGTGGGTCGGAAGGGGCTGTCCCGCCTGATTGTTGGTATAGATGCCAAAGCTCCGCAGTGCTGCAATTCCGGTTTCTTTGGAAGTCAGAATTTTTCGGTGCTCCTCCCAGCAATGGGAATCCACAACGTTAAGCATCTTCGTTTCCTCCTGATGTATGTTTTAATTCGTACTGTGTCCTGTTTTAAATGCAAAATGGATTTATACTTATTATACTAATGGTGAAAATAATTGCAAGTAACTTTACGAACTTATACATATAAGGAGGAACAACCATGACATCCAAAGAACTGGTTCTGAGCACTTTGGAATTCCGTAACACAACTGGACGTGTTCCCAGACAGCTCTGGCAGCTGCCCTGGGCCAACATCCACTATCCTGAGATGTTGGAAAAACTGGCAAAGGACTTTGAATGGGACTTTGCAGGCCCTGTCACAGAGTATGCACAGCTTCCCATCACCAAAGGCGATCCCTGCGAAGTGGGAGAATATGTGGACGAATGGGGCTGCGTATTTACCAACATCCACCGGGGCATTATTGGTGAAGTGAAGCATCCCATTGTCAATGACGATGACTGGGAAGATGCTGACAATGTTCATATTCCGGAAGAGCTTCTTTCGTTCGACATCGACCAGGTAAATACATCCTGTGCCGAAATGAAGGACAAATTCCTGGTAGCAGGAGCCTGCCCCCGTCCCTTTGAGCAGTTGCAGTTTATCCGTGGCACGGTGAACCTCTACATGGACTTGATGGATCCCCCGGAAGGAATGTTGAAATTCATTGAAAAGATGCATGATTATTACTGCCGTCTGCTGACCAAGTGGGCCAAGACCGATGTGGATGCCCTCGGCATGATGGATGACTGGGGCTCTCAGAATGATCTGCTCATTAACCCGGAAATCTGGGAGAAAATTTTTATGCCCATGTATCGGGATTACATCGACATTGCCCATTCCCATGGCAAGAAGATGTTCATGCACTCCGACGGAAATACTCTGCGAATCATTCCCAAGCTCATTGATTTGGGCCTGGATGCCATCAACAGTCAGATTTTCTGCATGGGTGTGGAGAATTTGGCCCAGTTTAAGGGAAAGATTACCTTCTGGGGAGAGATTGACCGTCAGCACCTCATTCCCAACGGTACGCCCCAGCAGATTGATGAGGCGGTGCAGAAGGTATACGACACCCTCTGGCAGGATGGCGGATGTATCGCACAGTGTGAATTTGGTGCCGGTGCAAACCCTGACAATATCTACCGCATCTATGAAAAGTGGGCTTTTATCCGATAAGTACCACACAACATTTTCTTGTTTTTCAGAGGTCATAGATCTCTGTTCCATCTCCTCAAAAAACTCCACCGGTTCTGCATCAGGCAGAGCCGGTGGAGTTCGTTATATCGATATAAAGAGCTATTTGGCAGGAGCAGCGGCTTTTGCACTGAGTACATTGTACACAAGTACGGTTCCAATAACAATGACAGCACCGACCATGGCCAGAGGGCCGATGGTTTCGTGGAAGAAAATGGCAACCAGAATGGGATTCAGAATAGGCTCAATGCCTGTAATGAGGCTTGCGGTGAGGGGAGGAGTATTCTTGAGGCCGATACACATAATCACATAGGCAAGACCGACCTGGAACACACCCAACAAAGTCACACTAAGCAAAGCCTGAGCACCGAAGTCTGTTTCCTGCATGACAAAGGGAATACCGACCACAGCGCAGATTAAATTTCCAAAGAATACAGAGGAAATGGGGTCTGCATCGGGAAGGTCATTCAGAAGGAATACGCCTGCATAGGTAAGACCGGCACACAGGGCCAGAAGGTTGCCCAGCATATTACCGGCACCTATGCCATCGACAAAGAAGAAAACAACACCTACGATCACCACGGCGCAGCTAATCAGTTCCATCTTCTTGGGCCGCTTTTTCCAGAAAATCATAGACAGGACAATGACGAAGATGGGAGCGGTAAACTGTAAAACAATGGCGTTTGCCGCTGTGGTCAGGGTGTTAGCCAAAGAATAGAGCAGGCAGGTGCCGCCTACAAAAAAACTTCCCAGAAGAACCCAGCGATTCAGTTTCAACTTGTGCTTTGTAATCAAAAGATAGGCTCCGACTACAAACAGTGCAATAAAGCATCTGGCTCCGTTGATGCTGAAGCCGTTCCAGGGACTCATCTTGATAAAAAGACCGCCTGTACTGAGCAAAAGGGCCGACAGAAATACCCACAATGGGCCGACCTTGTTCTGTTTCATAAAGACCATCACTCCATTTTCTAAACATATTGACAGAATCCGATACCGACGCTGTCACACTCGGCCCATTTTACCACAGAATGTGGTATTTTGTAATATGCAATATGCGCTTTTGCAGCCAATTTTCCGTCGATTCCATGTGCCATTTCTTGGTTACAATCGATAACAAAGCCGTGTGGCAAAATAGTTTTAATGAGCAGTTTAACATTCTTTTCAAAATTGGACTTGCTTTTTATAAATCTATGGACTATACTGATACTAGCAAATACGAACAGTGGCTCTGGAGCCGTAACGACGCAAGTCAGGCATTGGAGCTTAACAAGGGAATGGGGAGAAAGCCCCGCATTGACCAATACCGTGTGTGTTTAGGATCTTGTCCGTTGGTGAAAGCCAGTCATTGGGAGTCTCTCCTGAGAAGGCAGGGCAGGAATCTGTTGAGACACGAGCCGGGAGACCTACTGTGATCGTCAGAATGTTATCAAGAATGGTTATGGTGATGTTCATTCCCAATTTGGGAGCAGCACGGTAGCCGTTCTTTTTTGTTTATCTGTCCAACTGCATTTCAGCCGTTCCCCCCTGCGGCTGAGTGCTTTTCCGGCAGGCCCAAAGACTGCCGAAAAAGCCCCCGGGTATCGGTCCGAAAGACAGCCGATGCTCGGGGGCCTCTAAAAAATGGCGTACTATCCTGCATGAAGAGAAAATGGAATTTCATATCCCCCGGGGACGCTTCCCATTTCGGAAAACAACTGATATAATAGAACCATCGATCCGTACACGATCCTTCTATTGTTACGGAAAACACCACACTATTTGGGGAAGAAATAGTGTGGTGTTTTTCTTTGGAATAACCCCCTGGAGGGCTTATCAAACGACTGGTTTTGTGTTATCTTTGATGTTGTGTGTACTGCAATAGACTGAATCAGCCTATTGCAAAACAGAACGGACACCGGAAAGAATTCCAGCGGCTTTGTAGTCAACGATACTTATAAATGGAGTTGTTATTTATGGACCATATTCACGATCATCCTCATACCCACATGGATGGACATTCTCACGATCATACCCATCCCCAGTCCGCCCCCAACGATATTGAGCAGACAAAGGCACTGCTGGCCTACATGGTAGACCACAACGAGCACCACGCAGAAGAGCTGGCAAATCTGCTGGATTCTCTGCCGGAGAAGGCCCAGAAGCGGCTGTCCATGGCAATTGGTACGTTTGAGGCAGCTAATGTGGAGCTGCAAGACGTTCTGGAAAGCCTCGGATAATGCGATTTTATCCATAAAAGACAGGCACCACCTAAGTGATATGTACCCAGAATCCTGGACACATTGAAAATTGAATTATACTGCACAGATGGATGCTTCCCTGTATGTTACAGGGGGCATCCATTTTGTCTTTTTCTGGATCCGGTTATTGTTGTAATAATCTATATATTCCTTGTATTATAGAGTAGTAGTTTTTAGAGTCCCTCTCCAAGGACTTGTGCTA
>CAUWEI010000083.1:0-12090 GCA_963557675.1 uncultured Oscillospiraceae bacterium
ATACCGGGTGGATTCCATTGAAAGTATCCTGCCGGCATGATACAATAAACCCCAATAATACATTTTTTAGGGGGATCTTTATGACTGATTTTAGCATAAATGAGATGCAGGAAATGCAGAAGACATTACAAGAGCAGTACAAGGATAAGTGGGAACCCATTTGTCCGGATACAGGAAAAAATAAGTTGCTTTGGATGATCGGCGAAATTGGCGAAGTGATTGACGTCGTGAAGAAAAATGGGGCAAAAAAGGCAACCGAAGATCCTGCGATTCGCAAAGATCTTGTGGAGGAGTTGGCAGACGTCCTTATGTATTATAATGATGTTATGCTCTGCTACGGAATTACGGCAGAAGAGCTAAAGAAAACATACAGCGAAAAATTCAAAACCAATATGAAGCGTTGGTAAAGAGGGAGAATTGGAGCAGCACATTTGCCGACGGATAAAGGAACAGTCTGGAGTCGGTTGCGTATAAAATATGGCCTTTTCTATGTCGGGCAATGCCATAGACCGAGAAGGAGAATCCGATTATGAAAAATAACGCAAAGAGCGAACAGAACCCAAGTGGAATGTACATAAAAAAAGCAAAAATCCAACTCATACTTGGTGTTCTGGCAATTTTGGCTGGATTTGCTGTTTTAGTTTGGGGAGGCATTCGAGAAGATCAGGGACGTGTGTTGAGTAAGCCTATGGTAATTTTTGTGTTTTTAGGATGTAGTATTACATCGATTGTTCTAATGCTCCAATCATACGCTGCAATCCTTCCGGTGGAAATGAAGAAGATCATTGGAAAATTGGAGGATTGTCAGCTGGCTTCCCTGCATCCAATGTCTAAAGACGAGATGCAGCGACAACTTTTATTAAATAAGTTTAAGCATAAAAACAGCGGATACTACAAAAGAAGAAAGCTCTCCTTATTCAGAGGGCTTGTCTCCTATTTTGTCCGAATTGTAGATAGTGCTAGTTTGGAAGATACAGCCGTGCGGGAGAAAAATCAGTTTGATGCTACTAGAATAGGGGTAATATCTTGCTGCTTTATTCTGGTAGTTTATATGGATGAGCTGAATGAGACAGATCGCCAATCTCTAAAAAAGATTGGAAAAAACAACATCGCTGAGGATGTTGAACGGGATGGGAGATGCCATACGACGGACATCGTAGTTGCTGTAGATAAAACCACACAAACCGGTTACTTCTTGGATGTTGGCAAAAAATACAGATTCCGTGAATACGCTTGTGGTTGCAGATTGCTTAAAAGCCTTTTCTGTTAAACTTTGTCGGGTGAAATCCCACGTTAAATGGATATGAGTACATAATAGGAATGGCATCTGCATAAGATGAAATAAAAATTTCTCCCATGCTTCAGCGTGGGAGAAATTTTTTACAGTGTAGTCTACCTCAAATATGGAAGAAACCGCTCCATAGAGTAGATATTTATTTCTTTTGGGCGTCGATTTTTTCTTTTAGTTCGGTTAAATACATCCAACGTTCCGTCTTTTCGTCTAACTTTTTTTCCAGTTCGGCCTGCTTCTGCTGCAATTCTTGAAGCTTTACATAGTCACTGCAGCAAAGATTTTGCTCTGCTTCGCATGCGGCAATCTGCTCTTCCAAATCGGCTAAATCCTGATCGATAGTGTCAAATTCCCGCTGCTCTTTATAGGAAAACTTCAAAGCCTGTGTTCGCTGCCGCTCAACCGGCTTTTGCTTTTCTACTTTGATCGGGGCTGTTTCTTCTTTCCTCTTTTTGGCCCAATCCGACCAGTTGCCGGTATAACGCAGCACATCTCCATCGCCTCGAACTTCCCAGATGGATTCTGCCAGTTTGTCCAAGAAGAAACGATCGTGAGAAACCGTCAGAACTGGCCCGGGGAACCCTTGCAGGTAATCTTCCAGGATCGAAAGAGTCATAATGTCCAGGTCGTTTGTAGGTTCGTCCAGCAGCAGTAAATTCGGTGCCTCCATTAACACGGACAATAAATACAGCCTTCGACGTTCACCGCCGGATAGCTTGCCAATGGGCACAGACTGCATATCTTTGGGGAACATGAAGCGTTCCATCATTTGTTTAGCAGTAAATGTGCCCTCATTGGTACGAACTTCATCCGAAATATCATGAATAAAGTCATATACTCGCTGATTCAGGTCTAAGTTTCGTCCTTCTTGAGTGAAATAACCGATTTTTACAGTAGAGCCAATTTCCACAGAGCCGCTGTCTGGGACCAAACTGCCGGCAATCATGTTGAGTAAAGTAGATTTACCAGCACCATTGTGACCAACAATGCCAATCCGATCATTCCGCAGAAGTACATTAGAAAATCCTTTAATGATGGGATGACCGTCAAAGGAAATGGAGATGTCATGAAGCTCGATGATCTTTTTCCCAAGACGGCTGGATGATGCGGCCATCTGTACGGTGTCGTCATACTCAGGAGCATCCTGATTCAGAAGGTCCTCATAACGCTGGATTCGATCCTTGGACTTCGTTGTACGTGCCTTACAGCCACGCATAATCCATTCCCGTTCTACTCTTAGAATGGACTGGCGTTTGCGTTCGCTGGCTTCTGCGATTTCCTGACGCTGTTCTTTCAGCTCCAGATATTTGGAGTAGTTTGCTTCGTAATGATACAGCTTCCCTTGGGACAATTCTGTGATATGATTTACGACCCGCTCCAAGAAGTATCGGTCATGGGTGACCATCACAAGACCGCCTTTGAATCGACGAAGCCAATCTTCCAGCCAGGCAGTCATTTCGGCATCCAGGTGGTTGGTAGGCTCGTCCAGAATGAGCACATTTGCCGGATGAATCAAGGTAGCCGCCAGTGCGACACGTTTGCGCTGTCCACCTGAGAGCGTCCCAACCAGCTGATTGAAGTTTGTAATGCCAAGCTTGTTTAGCATGGTTTTGGCTTCATACTCGTTGACTTCCCTAAAATCTGCTGGCATATGAAGGAAAACCTGTTCCAACACCGTGGCATCGTCCTGCATTACCGGATTCTGAGGAAGATAAGTGACTTGTATATTGGGATTGCGGAATACGGTTCCCACATCAGACTCAAGAACGCCTGCCAGTACTTTCAAAAATGTGGATTTTCCGGTGCCATTGATGCCAATGATACCGGTTTTATCCCCGTTGTTTAAATAAAAATTTACATCATTCAGTAGTCGGCGCATACCGAAATCGATGCAAAGATGTTCTACCGATAAGAGCATAGTTGCCTCCTTCATTGCACATAAACACGATTTCCTATATTCTATCACATCTGATTGCTTTTGACTATCGCTCAATTTTTACATAGACAATTTATGTGGGCTGTAAAAATTTCGGGATTGTGCAATCTTTTTTGTGCATGGTTGCAGATTGTGATATAATAGGGGAGATGAGTGCTGGACCGCAAGGATTTACCGGGCACACATAGATTGAAACAGGAGGTGAAATATAATGGGTTGCTTGGGAAATATCATTTGGTTTTTATGTGGAGGATTATGGCAGGGCCTTTCATGGATCCTTGCAGGCATTTTGTGGTGTATCACAATTATTGGAATACCCATTGGCCGGCAATGCTTTAAGTTGGCTTCTCTTGCCTTTTGCCCCTTTGGAAGAGATGTGCAGTACGGAAGCGGTACGATGTCCTTTATTGCCAATTTGTTTTGGATGCTCTTCAGCGGTATTCCGTTGGCACTGGCAGCACTGCTGAATGGTGTGTTGCTATGCTGCACCATCATTGGAATTCCCTTTGGACTGCAATGCTTCAAAATAGCGAAGCTGGCTCTGTCTCCCTTTGGGGCGACAATTGTAAGCATATAGAGTAGAATAAGGTCATTGTACATACGCAATGCGATAGGATAGAAAAATGCAAGGCTGCCCAGTTTGTGGCAGCCTTGCATTTTTATAGAAGGAGGTGTTTTGGTTTTCGTGATTACCTCCGTAAGTGCATAGAATTCCAATCATAAAAAGCTGCCATCGATGGAACGAAAGTTCCTACAACGGCAGCAAATTCATTTATAGTGTGGGTTCACAATCCTTCAGGAAAAAACGCAATGCCATAACGGTAACGGCTACTTTATATTTTGTTCCTTCGGATACATGGTCGGGGGAGTCGGACAGAAGAGGTTCCAGTTCTTTGGTTTCCACCCCTGCCATTTTAGCAATTGTCTCCAAGGATAAACCGTGATAAGAAATCAGCACTTTCAAAAAGGCGCATAATTTCTGGTCCTTGTTTTCTGCTGCACTTGCGTGGAGAAGCAGAACTTTGTGGAATAGGTTGCATTGAGAAACCGGGTCTTTGGGGTAAAAGCCAGAATCCCCCTGAGATAGACGCTCCAATTGACTTGGGGGCAATTCTAAGTATTTGGAAAGGGTATTGATATTAAAACGATAGGTAGTAATCAGCTCATTTAAGAGCTGCACTACGTGCTCTTGCTGATTCATACGCATGCTCACTCCATCCATAGAGCTTCTTGTTCCGTATATTATAGCAAGTTCCGGACAAAGTTGCAAATATTTCTTGACGAAACAATCCATATGGCTTGTTTGGGATTCCATGTTGGTTTTCGTCCTTCGTCTTTGTATACATAATGGATGTAGTGCTTTTGTGTATTATAATACTTGACTAAAATAGTAATAAAAGCTATACTGTAGCCACAGTTGTAAAATAAATGGCAAAATTACAAGTTTTCGTCATGTGGGGGGATGATGGGAACGCATTGTGATGATTGTTTGAGTGAAGCGGAGTGATACGTTTGAGTGCCTCCGTTTTTTTGTATCATCACGGCAAAGGAAAATTGGCTCATACCGAAGGGTAACGCAAACCAGAAAATTCAGTGTTTCAAGAATTTGCAGGAAATATGCGCTGATTTTTTGCGGATATTTTAGTAAACGGAGGGTGCTTATGGAACTGAAAATTTTGTCTCGCCGTCCAATGAAAATCGTATTGCTTTGCTTGCTGTTGGCACTGGCGTTGACGGCATCTTTGCTGTTGTCTCTGCAATACTCCATGGATTCTTTGGGACTAGATTATGCACGAGAGTATTATAGTTATTGCGCTACCATAGAGTCTACGTATTCTAAGACCCCAGGACTGGATGTTCTGGCAGATGAAGCTCTTGCGATTCTGGAAGAAACACCCTATATTTCTCAGATTGACCGCCGTGTGACGCTTTCAGCGAAAGCAAATGACTTACAGCGTGCAGCAGACCTTCACCTCGCTTTCGATTTGGCTTCCTGCTATATTTTTGTAGGTACAATTGAAGGAGAGGTAAAACATGATACCAATCCTCTGTATGCAACAGATGTTGCGGAATTTCGTGTCGATAAGATTTATGCAGGATTTCCTGATTTGGAAGCTTGCGAAGGCGTCGTTCTAACGCAGGCCGTACGGACCTTGGAATCGAAGCTGGATGCACCTAAGAGTGGGGAACAGTATTTAGCCATTGGCTTTTATGGCCATGACCAACGGACTATGGTGTTTCCGGATCAAATCAATGTGTGGTATGACCATCCGTGGGAAATATTTCCACAGGATGCCCAATACGACTGGACGTTGTTTACGACCGGTTTAACGTTGGTCCCGAAAGATTTGACAGGGAAAGAACTGGATGCTTGGGTGCAAAAGTATCTGGAGCAGCAGGGACTGGATGAGTATGCTGCTGTTATGAATGAGACAGAGCATATGTTCACAGCAATTCGTACCAATAATATGGATACGCTTTTTCCTGTGATAGACGAGAAGATGTTCTATACAGAGGGGAGAGGACTTCGCCCAGAGGATTATGGAAAGCCGGTGTGTGTCATGAGTGAAAAGCTGGCCGATCAAAATGGACTGACGGTTGGCGATCATGTCTCTCTGGCTCTTGCTGAGGAGTGTTATACATCAGGTGAATCCATCGGCTCTAACGATATTGGCGTGGAAAGTGGCGTTCCGTTTACGCAGACAGATGGCTTGCTTCCTTATGGGGACAGTCGAGAATATGAAATCGTTGGCCTTTACAGTTTTATAGAACGCAGTATGATGGAGGATGTTTATACCTATTCATACAATGACGTATTCATCCCCTTTGAAACAAAGCAGGACACCTTAGGGGGGGCACGCCCGTATACGCTGTCTGTTCGTATCGCCGGTGCTGACTATGAAGACTTTTTGAATGATGTAGAAACGCCCCTTATGGAACAGGGATATGCACTGCGGGTCTCCGAATCGGATTGGGACTCTGTCAAGGGAATCTATACAGAGATGGAAACCCGGCAAGGCTTGACCCTTCTTGGCGTAGGGATTGCGCTGGTTGTGGTCATTCTGATTTTTGCCATGCTGATTATGGTGCTGTATCAGAAAGAATTTGCACTGCGAAGAGTTCTTGGAGCCAATCGGAAAGAGGCAAAACGAAGCTTTACCGTTCCGTTCCTTGTGGCGGCTGTTACAGCGGCACCGATTTCTCTTGCTGTTTGCTGGATTGTCTATAGTACCAAGCTGCGAGTGGAAGCACAGACCTTTGCACCGGGACAAGTTCCGGAAAATGGCACGATGCTACTGCTTTTGATTGGAGTTGCGGTGCTGGTGCTTCTGGCTGCTTATGGAGTGCTGCGCCTGATGGTAGCACTGGTGCAGCGGAAAAGCCTTGTAGATCTTCTGTCCTGACATTGTAAACGGAGGTGAAGAAAATGGTAGTCAAGCGAATCAAAAGGCGTCCGCTTTTTCCAATGTTGCTGGCCCTGCTGTTTCTTGTAGGAACAGGATTGGCTGTTTTTCTGGAAGCTGGAATTGCTCAGAATAAACAGGCAGTGGAGGATCTCTACTTAAATACAGAGGTGGTCTATCGGATTCTGCCCGGCCCTCACGGGTCCAGCACGCTAAAAGTATCTCCGATTATCGACAAAACAATCGAATCTGCGCCGGAAAGTACAGCAATCAGCCGAAGCATGGATTGTCCGGTTGCATTGTCCGGCAATGGTCTACTTACCTTTTCTTGGGTGAGTGCCGTAGGTGGTATTGAAGAGTTTGTCACTCGACATGATTTGAATGTAGAGTGGGGTTCTGGCTATGGTGCAGCGGATTTTGAAGAAGAGGGTCGGCATATCTGCCTGATGGAAAAGAGTTTGGCAGAGAGCTTCGGCTTGGAGCCAGGTGGAACCATCACCATTGCCGGATGTTTGGGAGAATATCAGCTAGACCCGGAGCACGTTGCCTATGTGGACTTTGAACTGGCTGGCATCTACTCCTGTGCAGGAACAACGGCTCCAACCGGTGCGGTACTGGTTCCGGAGCAGTGCTTCTATGAGTATGACGGGATTCTATACAATACTGCAATGAGAGAGCAGTGGCAGGTATACACCTATTACTCCTTTGCGCTCAAGAAAGAATACAACCGGGATTATGTGAATTTTCAGACAAAGCTTCTGGAAATTATGAACGCATTAGGCTCTTATACCCTGTACGGTACTACAAGAGAGCTTGAAAATTCTGTGGTCATGCTGGAACGTCGAGTGCAGACCATGGAAACCCTACAGCCGCCTATTTTGCTGTCTATTTTGCTGGGAACGGTTGTTGTGACTGTCTTTGACAGCATGGGAAGAAAGAGTGAGTTGTTAATTCGGCTTGTTTTCGGGGAAAGCAAAAAGAAGGTGCTGCTCTCTGAATGGCTGATTCTGGTTGGTCAGCTTCTGCTGACTGCGGCTCCTGCGGCAGTTGCAATGGGAATACTGTATGGGACAAAAGGAGAAATTGCGTTGGCATGTCAATTGCTTGCAGTGGAGTTGTGCATGTGTATGGTAATATCGCTGCTTGTGTTGGCCGTTTCTCTGCGTGGAAGCCTGGTACAGTTGTATCAGAAATCCAAAGGTGATTAGAAAGGGGTATCCAAAATGGCAGAGCTGATTCTAAATGAGGTCCGTTATCACTATCCCAAATCGGAACGGGATGTTTTGAACGGTGTAAGTGTAAGTTTTGAAAGCGGAATTCTCAGCACGATTCGTGGCCGTTCCGGTGCAGGAAAAAGCACCTTGCTGCACCTGCTGGCAGGCATGGATGTGCCTACTGGCGGCTCCATTGTCTGGGATGGAAAACCGTTGACAAAAAATGGATTGGATGATTACCGGCGGAATGATGTGGGCCTGATTGCCCAGTCCTATCTTCTGTTTCCCACTCGCACAGCACTGGAAAATGTATGCTATCCCATGCACCTTGCAGGAGTTGACCCAAAGCAGGCGAAAAAAGAAGCGGCAGAATTGCTTACTTCAGTAGGTCTTGGAGCAGAACTGCATAACCGCCTTCCGGCGAATATGTCTGGCGGTGAACAGCAGCGGGTGGGCATTGCACGGTGTCTGGCCGGCAATCGACGTCTGATTGTGGCAGATGAGCCAACCGGAAATCTGGACGATGACAACGCCATGGAAGTGATGAAATGTCTGCTCCGTCTGGCCCATGATTATGGAAAGCTGGTTATTGTGGTGACCCATGATGCCGACATTGCGGAAATGGCGGACCGTAGATATTATCTCAGCAAAGGAGAACTTCGCCCGGAAGAGTAACAGATACGCACAACTATGAAACCTATGGGTAATGGAAGAAAAGTGGTTTCGGTATAAGTTAGCACCCTGCACAAAGGTTGTGCAGGGTGCTTTTGTCCCATCTAATATTTACAGATAACACAATCAAAACGGATCTGTGCTATGAAAAAAGAGAAAAATATGGTAGGATGTAGGAATCTAGCGAAATCAGAGGTGAGAGTATGGAGCAGTTGCGGAAAAATCCCGATGCTCTGCGAAATGCCTTTCCAAAGGAAACGGAAAGACAACGGGAAGGTCGCTTGAAAATCTTTTTCGGCTATGCCGCCGGAGTGGAAAAAACATATGCCATGCTGAAAGCAGCTCATGCAGCCCAAAGACATGGAGTAGATGTGGTGGCGGGGTATATTGAACACCATGAACGTCCGAAGACATCTGCACTTATGGATGGTTTGGAGGTGCTGCCAACACTGGCGAGAGAATTTGATTTGGATGGGGCATTGAAAAGAAAACCACAGTTGATTCTAATTGACGAGCTTGCACATACCAACGCACAGTGCTGTCGGCATATGAAGCGGTATCAGGATGTGTTGGAACTGCTGAAAGCGGGAATTGATGTATATACAACGGTGAATGTCCAGCACATCGAAAGCCTGAATGATATGGTGGCCTCAATTACAGGGGCTATGGAGCATGAACGGATTCCGGATTCTGTATTGGATGAAGCCGATCAGGTAGAACTGGTGGATATTGAGCCGCAGGAATTGATTGAACGCTTGCAGGCAGAAAGCATATACCAGAAGAATCTGGAAAATCGGGAAGCAGGGGACTTTTTTACGGTTGAAAATCTGACGGCCCTGCGGGAAATTGCGTTGCGCCGTTGTGCAGACCGTGTAAATAAACGGACGGAAACGGCCCGTATGAAAAGCAATGGGGATTACCATACCGATGAACACATTTTGGTCTGCCTGTCCTCTTCGCCCTCCAACGCAAAGATCATCCGCACGGCCTCTCGAATGGCCAATGCATTTCGGGGCGCCTTACAGCATTGTTTGTAGAGACCTCGGATTTTGCGGTCATGGAGGAAAAGGACAAAAAGCGTTTGCGTGCCAATATGCGGTTGGCCCAGCAGATGGGAGCGACCATTGAAACGGTGTACGGTGACGATATTCCACACCAGATTGCAGAATTTACCAGACTATCCGGAGTGTCTAAAATTGTGATTGGAAAAAGTGCAGTTACCAGAAGGCACACGTTCAGCAAACCCACCTTGACAGAAGAATTGATTGCCAATGTGCCCAATTTGGACGTTCACATTATCCCAGATCAGATCGTGGATACGACCCGGTATCATCCAATGAAAAAAGGTAACAGATTTGTCTTTTCTGGAAGGGATGTCCTGAAGTCCATTTTAATTTTTCTGCTGGTCAGTTGTATTGGTGAGGTGTTCCGACAATTGGGATTGGCAGAAGCCAATATTATTGTTGTCTATGTTTTGGGCGTATTGGTCATTTCCATTGTCACCACACAGAGAATCTATAGCTTGATAGCGTCGGCGGTAAGCGTCCTGATCTTCAACTTCCTGTTTACGGAACCAAAGTTTACGCTGCTGGCCTATGATCAAGGGTATCTGGTGACATTTTTAGTGATGTTTACGGCGGCTTTCTTAACAGGAACCCTTGCGGCGAAGCTGAAAGGCAGTGCAAAGCAAGCGGCTTGGGCCGCCTATCGAACCAAGGTACTGTTTGAAACAAACCAGATTCTACAGGAAGCCACCAATAAAGATGAGATTGTATCCGCTACGGCGCAGCAGCTTATAAAGTTGCTTTCCAGAAACATTGTCGTGTATTTTGCCAAGGACGGCACACTGCAAGAACCGATTGTATTTCCGGTAGCCAAAGAAAACAAAATGGATGACTGCATTACGGAAGAGGAAAAGGCGGTAGCGATGTGGGCATTCAAAAACAACAAGCACGCCGGAGCTACCACACAGACCCTGCCCAATGCGAAGTGTCTGTATTTGGCAATTCGTGTAAATCACACCGTTTATGGCGTGGTGGGAATTGCGGTAGGGGAGCAGCAGATGGATGCCTTTGAAAACAGTATTCTGCTTTCCATTTTGGGAGAATGTGCCTTGGCTCTGGAGAATGATAAAAATGCACATGAGAAGGAAGAAGCCACCATTCTTGCCAAAAATGAGCAGATGCGAGCCAACTTGCTTCGCTCGATCTCCCATGATTTGCGAACGCCTCTGACCTCTATTTCAGGCAACGCCAGCAATCTTCTATCCAATGGGGAATCCTTCGACGATGAAACAAAGAAGGTTCTTTATCAGGATATTTATGACGATTCCATGTGGTTAATCAACTTAGTGGAAAATCTGCTTTCTGTTACAAGATTGGATGAAGGGCAGATCAATCTCCACATTGCCGCAGAACTGGTAGACGATGTCATAACCGAAGCAATGCGCCATGTGAATCGGCTTCGCACAGAGCATCACATTGTGGTAGAAAATCAGGATGAATTTCTGCTTGCAAAAATGGATGCAAGATTGATTGTGCAGGTTTTGATCAATTTGGTGGACAATGCCATTAAATACACCCCGAAAGGTTCCACAATTCAAGTCACTGCAAAGAGACAGGAAAACTGGGCGGTGATTTCGGTAGCGGATGACGGTCCCGGAATTCCTGATGAAAGCAAGAAGCAAATCTTTGAGATGTTTTATACCGGAACCAACCAGATTGCGGACAGTCGACGCAGCTTGGGACTGGGCCTTTCGCTGTGCCGCTCCATTGTCAATGCCCATGGGGGCAGTATTTCCGTATCCGATGGGGTGCCTCATGGTGCGGTGTTTACCTTTACCCTTCCGGTGGAAGAAGTACAAATAAACGAATCCATGTGCAATTCTGCCTATTAAGGCATAGCGTTGAAAGGAGTAGCAATGGAGTGGTTGGATCAGAAATGCAGATGTTCCTGGGCAAACCCCAAAAATGAGCGTTACATTCAATACCACGATGAGGAATGGGGCGTTCCCGTTTACGAGGACCATAAGCTGTTTGAAATGCTGATTCTGGAATCCTTTCAGGCCGGACTGTCCTGGGAATGTGTGCTCAATAAGCAGGAGGCCTTTCGCAGAGCCTTTGACCAGTTCGATTTGGAGCGGGTTTGTACGTATGACGAAAATAAAATCACAGCTCTGATGAACAATCCGAACATCATCCGAAACAGAAGAAAAATTCAGGCGGCGGTGAACAATGCCAAGGTTTTTCGGGAAATTCAACGGGAATTTCAGAGTTTTTCCAATTATTTATGGAGCTGGACGGATGGGAAAGTCCTGTACGAAAAGGGAAAGACACACTCTTGCTTATCCGATGTGGTGTCGGAGGACTTGAAAAAACGTGGAATGAAGTTTGTAGGCACTACCATTGTGTACGCCTACTTGCAGGCGGTAGGAGTCATTTACTCCCATGAAGAAGGATGTTTTTTAGAACACCGGGAGGAAGCTTCAACTATAACCAGATAAAAAACATTAGATGCAGAAAGGGGCTGTACAAAAAGCCCATGCAGGAAGCCCGGCTGTACGCAAATGTACAG
>CAUWEI010000084.1:0-12088 GCA_963557675.1 uncultured Oscillospiraceae bacterium
GTGTATCACATCCGAAAACAAAAAGCTATTGTAATATCTCCTCATAAAAATCGGGCTGTCCCAACACAGATGGGACAGCCCGACTCGCCTTAGTACTGGTTCTTGTTCTCGGTACGGTTTTCGGTTCGGTTGCAGTTCTCAGTACGGTTCTCGGTCTTGTTCTCAGTACGGTTATCCATCTTGTTCTGGTACTGATTCTTGTTGTTCTGCTTCTGGTTCTGCTTATTCATAGCATAAACCTCCTCTATTTTCGTTTGGGGATGTCCCCGGAGATAGTGTGTCCCGGATATGGGGGATTATTCGCAGGATTTGTCCTTTGGCTTAAAAATCAGGGACACCAATAGACCCATAAAAATGGCAATGGCAATACCTGCCGCACAGGCCCCAAGTCCGCCGGTAAAAATCCCCAGAAAGCCTTTTTCGTCCACGGCTTCCCGGACACCCTTTGCAAGGTTGTATCCAAAACCTGTAAGAGGAACGGTGGCACCTGCCCCCGCAAAGTCCACCAGAGGCTGATAGATGCCGATACCGCCTAAAATCACCCCAAGCACCACATAGCCCACCAAAATTCTGGCAGGTGTGAGACTGGTCTTATCCACCAGAATCTGTCCCAGCAGACACAGACTGCCGCCAATCAGAAACGCCCAAAGATAGTCCATAGTTTACCTTCTTTCTGTTGTAATGGACAGGGCGTGGCAGACACCGGGGATGGACTCGCCCTGTTGCGTGGAGGTAGGGGAGAGAAGGGCACCGGTGCCGCAAAAGAGAATTCGCTTATAACGCCCTTGATGCAGATGTTCCAAAAGATAGCCGCACAGAACGACGGCACTACATCCACAGCCGGAACCTCCGGCGTGAACATCCTGCCCTTCCCGGTCAAAAATCAGAACGCCGCAGTCTGAATACCGATCTCCCAAATGAACCCCCATCCGGGAAAATTGGTCTGCTACAATGTCCATGCCCAGCTTACCCAAATCTCCTGTTACAATGAGGTCATAGTCCTCCGGGCTTCTGCCCAAATCGTCCAGATGGGCCTGAATGGTGGATACTGCAGCAGGTGCCATGGCGGCACCCATATTGCCGGAATCGGTAATGCCCAAATCTACAATGGTGCCAATGGTGGCGGCCTCCACCTGAGGGCCAGAGCCGGAGGGACATAAAAGAAGCCCTCCTGCCCCTGTCACCGTCCATTGAGCGGTAGGGGAACGCTGTCCGCCATAACCCAGTGGGAAGCGATACTGCCGCTCAGAGGAAGCAAAATGGGAAGAGGTCATCGCTACCACATGGTCGGCAAATCCACCAGAAACCGCCATGGAGGCCACCAGAAGGGATTCTGCCATGGTAGAACAGGCCCCGTACAGACCCAAAGCAGGAACGTTCAGATTCCGCAAGGCAAAACTGGAGGAAATGCACTGGTTCAGCAAGTCACCGGAACAGACTAAATCCAGATCTTCCATTGATTTTCCGGCCTTGTCCAGAAGAAGAGATAGGGCGGTTTTTTGCATATGACATTCTGCCTTTTCCCAGCTTTTCTGTCCGAAATAGGTATCTTGTGAGGTTTGGTCAAAGTAGGAGCCAAGAGGGCCTTCCGACTCCTTTTTGCCTGCCACACTGGCCCAGGATGTAATGGTAGGGGCGTTGGGAAAGAGAATGCTTTGCTTGCCCTGATTGTACTTTGCCATGAAATTCCTCCTTTCACGTTTTCTTAGTATGACCGTGAAAAGAAAAATCATACATAATAAAAAATACCGCCTGCCTCATAACAGAGACAGGCGGTGCGATTCGTACTTATAAAAGAGAGATGAGATAGAAAATCCAGTGTGCGCTGATACCGGCAAACAAGCCGCCAATGGTGTGGCAGATAATGGCTTTGCCGGTGAGGTAGCTGCACTTGAGGCTGGCCATCATGGCAACGTGGGTGGACAGGTAGCCGCTCCAGCACATGGCCATGGAGGTGAATACAGCCACATCCTGAGCTGTAGCCATACCGTTTGCCAGCAGACCGGGTACCATACCGACAGCAGCACCGCCGGAACCAAGGGCCGTGATGGGAACGGCGATACACTGAGAAGAGGAGAAGCCAAACAGGGGAGTGAGGATAAAGGAAAGCTTCTCACCAATCCAAGGCAGAAATGCAACGCCTTCATAGGCGGCACCGGTATAAACACCAGCTGCGCCGGGGCCCTGAGTCAGCAGGTTCACAATGGTGCAGATGATGAGCACGCCGGGAATGATGTCCAGACCCATTTTGACGCCGGCAGTACCGCCGTCGATGAGGGCGGACAGGAAGCGGGAGCCAACACCGCCGGAACGGACGGTACGGGTATTGTCATCTTCGTGCTTGCCGCTGCCCTCGCAGTCGCACCAGGCTTCTGTACCATAGACCTTTCTGGTAAAACGCAGCATCAGCCGTGTGCTGACAATACTGCCCAGAAAAGCACCTAGATTGCCCACCAGAACGGCAATGCCAAAGCCGGAGCCACCGCTCAAATTCATACCAAGAATTGAGGCAGAAATGACAGCACCCATACCATAGGCCGTGCCCAGGTTGGTAAGGGCAGGGAGCTGATAGCGTTTGAAGTAGCGGCGGAAGCTGTGGTCATCCGCCAGAGTCAAGATTGCGGGGTTATCAGACAGATAAGTGGTGACAATGCCAACAGAGGCAGCACCAGGCAGGCCAAAGACCACGCCCATAATGGGGGACAGAATTTTGTTAATCAGTGCCACAACACCGAATTCTGTCAATAGAGCGCCCATGGCACCAGCCAGAACAGCAATGCCCATGATATAGAAAACGGTATTGATGAGCAGGTCAAAGGACGTGGACATCATAGTGTTGAGCATATTGATTAGTCCCATTTTTCGCCCGATCAGGGCAAAAAATAGAAGAAACACCCCTAAGAAAACAAAAGCTTCAACACTGACCGCTTTTTTTTGACGGGTTGTTTCTGTGCCGGTGGATACAGGTGTACTGGTTGGATCCATGGATATACCCTCCTACGCAATCATTCTCTGCCCTATATTGTAACGGATGCAACTCGAAATTTCAACAAAAATATGCATGAATTTGATGTATAATTTGTAGGACATAGCAACAAATTTTAGGAAGGGTAATGGACTTTCCAATCAGAAGGATGGGAAGGCATATCTTCTGCCATGAGAAAGCAATAATCCGTCTGTAAGCTCCACACGCAGAATGACAGTGTTTTCGTCATTAAAATCGTTATGACCGTTTTGAATCCATTCCCGAAATACCTGGTTCAGTTTATCCGCAATAACACGGTTTTCTGCTTTGCCAAAATAACCCAAATTGATGCCGTTTCCATGTGCAGTAAACCATTCACCGGCGATTGCGACAGTCGGATTCTTTTCTATTTGCTTCATTTTGTTTGAGAGCATATGGGTAATCACATAAAACGAGCCATTTTCATAATAAGCATTTACATATCGCACATAAGGTACACCATTTTCTGTTGTCGCCAATGCAATAACGGTATCTTTACCAAAACGCTCAGCCATTATTTCTTCTGTTTCTTGATTTAATGTTGCCATAAATACATCCCTCCTCAATTTAGACTGATTGTATCACACAGCAGAATAGATTTCTAGATGAGATTTGTAGAATTGTTACTGCTTACGAATCGAAGTGTAATATCACCGCAGTGTATCCATGCCCCCTTGGAATACAAAAACAGCAGCCACAACTGTGACTGCTGTTTTTAACACTACCGGATAAGTAGTAAATGCTCTATGCTAGTTTAAGCAATGCGGCGAGCGCAGAGGTAGCGGCTGGAGTAGTAGTCAGAATCCAGGCTGCTGATCTGCACATAGCTGCCACCAGCGTGGATGAACTGATCGTCTCCAATGTAGATACCAACGTGAGAAGCAGGAGCATCGGTGTTATATGTACTGTGGAAGAACACCAAATCGCCGGGCTGCAGGTTGGAATAGCTTACGGCATAGCCGTCTTCCAGCTGATCGGAAGCAGTGCGGTTGATGGAATAGCCGCAGGCCCGCATGACGTACTGGACATAGCCAGAGCAGTCAAAGCCAGAAGGAGAGGAGCCGCCCCAAACATAAGGAACGCCCAGATACTTCTCAGCTTCCTCTACAATGGCATCGCCAGCAGCACTGCTGGAGGAACCGGAAGAAGAGGAGTCAGAAGAATCGGAGCCAGAACCGGAATCGGGAACGCTGCCAATGGGATCGCCGTTGATGAAGTACTTGGGGCTGTTGGTAGAACCGGTATTCTCATAGGGAATCTCGGTGAGGTCCAGAAGATCGGAACGGATGTAACCGACCTGACCGTCATAGATGACCTTATACCAACCACAATTGAAGCCGATGATGTAAGCTTCGTCACCACCGGAAATCTGATCCACAATGGAGCTGGAGGTGTTGGGTTCGCTTCTCATGTTTACCAGGCTGCAATTGATTCGGCCATAACCAAGTTCGACGTTCTCACGCTCTTTTACGTTGAGGTATTCGCCGTACATGTAACCTTCGGTGAGGTTATAAATGACCTTATACCAGTCCCCCTCTTTGCCGGTGACAACAACATAATCATCATCGTAGGCGACTTCCATGATTTCACTGCTGGTATTAGGCTCTGAACGGAGCCGCAAAGCGGAGGCATCCACGATGCCGATGGCTTCCTTTACAGAGTCGGATGCGTTAGTGGTAAGGACCAAGGTGCTGACCAGACCCGAAAGGACCAATACCAAGCTTAGAAATCGTTTTGTGCTGTTCATACATTACCCTCCGTCTTACAATATTTACTTTACAATGGTGCGCTCCAGCCAGACACAGCCAACATCCATAGCTGCGTACAGACCGTCTTTTTCTGTTTTCTTAACGACACGGTCCCGGGTTTTCATTTCCGGGTCATTCAGCAGAAGCTGAACAGAAACACGAGTTGCCACATCCAGGTCATTCACCTTTTTGGTCTCCAGAATCTGGAGCATTACGATGTGGGAATCGGCCATAGAGCCGTAGTAGATCATATTGCCTTTCCGCATAAGGGGGCGACCCTTATAGGTGAGGCCTGCATTTTGATCAGACATTTGAAACCTCCCTGACGAAAATGTAACCAAATTGTAACACGCCGTAACAAATTTGTCAAGTCTTTGTGGCTGATTTTTTACTAAAATTTGCGGTGTTTGCTACAAAAAGGTCCGTTGTATGGGTAAAAATGGATGTTATGGAGGAGTAAGACGGAGGGATGGTATGTAAAAAATGGGTGCCATAGGCAGAAAACTGGGGTTGCAGCAAAGGCAGCAACCCCAGTGTGCGAGTTATTTCTGGTCGAAAAGGTAATCTTCTACAAGCTCCTGAAGAAGCTCGTCCCGATCCAGTTTGCAAATCATGGCACGTGCGCCATTGTAATTTGTAATATAAGTGGGGTCCTCGGTTAGGAGGTAGCCCACAATCTGGTTAATGGGATTGTAACCTTTTTCGCTAAGGGCATCGAACACTGCACGGAGAATTCGGCGCATATTGTTGCTGTCGTCACTGGGGACGGTGAACTTAATGGTGCTGTGATCCACAAAGGACCCCTCCTCTATCTGTCTATTTTACCGTAAGACCAACAATATCATACAACAAAATAGAACCAAAGTAAAGTATTCCCGAAAAAATTCACGGAATCTTTATATTTTACCGCAAAGTGGCACCCAGTTGGGCCTCCAAAGCGGCCAAAACCTTCTGAACCACGCCTTCGGAATCGGCATCGGTGAGGGTGCGGTCATCGGCCCGGAGGGTCAGAGAGAAGGCCATACTCTTCTTGCCTTCCTCCACGCCCTTGCCCCGATAGATGTCAAAGAGGCGGATGTCCCGCAGGAGCTTTCCGGCGGCTTTGGTCATGACCTGCTCCATCTGGGCCACAGTAATGGCTTCGTCACAGATGAGGGCCAGGTCTCTGCTGACGGCAGGATATTTGGGCAGGGGAACATAGGTGGGGGCATCTTTCCGCAGGTCGAACAGAGCGGTGAAGTTCAGTTCACAGCAGTAAACTTCCATATCCAGACCATAGTTCCGGGCTACCAGAGGATGTAGCTGGCCCATATAGCCCAGGTCCACACCATCTACGCTGACCTTGGCACAGCGGCCGGGATGGAACGTGGGGTTGTCCGTCACAGCGGTATAGGAAGCCTTTTTCACTCTCAGACCTGCAAAGATGGCTTCCAGCTCACCCTTCAGGGTGAAGAAGGTCTCTCCGGCACCATAGGTGCCCAGTACCAGCATTTTAGGCTCCTGAGGAAGGGGCTGTCCCTCTTGAGGCAGATAGATTTTAGCAAGCTCATAGAGCTTTGCAGCCTTATTGTGGTAGGCGTAATTTCGGGACAGAATATCCAGCATAGAGGGCAGGGCCACGGTACGCATAATGGAAGTGTCTTCGCCCAGAGGATTCTGAATCTTCAAGGTCCGACGAAGCACACTGTCCGCAGGAACCCGGATCTGGTCAAAGACTGTGGGGGACACAAAGGAATAGGTGATGATCTCGCTGTAGCCCAGAGAACGGCACAGCTGACCGGCCTGAGACTCCAAAATCATCTGGGGGGTATAGCCGCCCTGAGTGGAGTTCTTGAACTCGGTAGTGGGAATCTCGTTGTAGCCGAAGGAACGGCCTACTTCCTCGGCAATGTCGGCCATGAGGTTCAGGTCCGGACGCCAGGAGGGAACATAGATGGTGTCATCCTCCACAGGAATTTCCAGCCGCTTCAAATACTCGACCATATCTTCCTTGGAAATATGGGTGCCAAGAAGCTTGTTAATGGCATCGACTTCCAGAGGCAGTGTCTTTTCTTCGGGGACATAGTTCAGTACATCAATGGTGCCGTCCAGCACATCGCCGCACTCCAGCAGCTCCACCAGCTCACAGGCACGCTGCACCGCAGGAACCGTAAGCATGGGGTCCAGATTCTTCTCGAACTTGCCGGAGGCCTCGGTGCGAAGACCCAGGCTGAGGGCGGTCTGACGGATGGAAGTGCCATCAAAGTTGGCGGACTCAAAGACTACCGTGGTGGTGTCTTCGGTGATTTCAGAGTTTTCGCCGCCCATAATACCGGCAAGGCCAATGGGCTTTTCACCGTCAGCAATTACCAGCATACCGGGCTTCAGGTTTCGAACGTTGCCGTCCAGAGTGGTGATGGATTCGCCTTCCACGCTCTGACGTACCACGATAGTGCCGGAGGACACATACCGATAATCAAAGGCGTGCATGGGCTGACCGTATTCCAGCATGACGTAGTTGGTAATATCCACAATGTTGTTGATGGGACGCACACCGTTGGCACGCAGACGCTGACGCAGCCACTTGGGGGAGGGGCCAATCTTCACGTTGGCTACCATCCGGGCGGTGTAACGGTGGCAAAGCTCCTCGGCGGGAACCTCTACATCCAGCTTTTCAAAGATGGAGCCTGCCTCACTGCCCTTTACCACAGGTTCGTGGTGACGCATGGGCAGATGGAATGCAGCGGCAGATTCTCTGGCCAGACCCATAATAGAGTAGCAGTCGGGACGGTTGTTGGTGATTTCAAAATCTACCACGGTATCGTCGTTGCCAATGACCAGGTTGATGTCGTCACCGGGCTTGCAGTCCTCGTCATTGAGAATCCAGATACCGTCGGCAAAGACACCGGGCAGGTCGTTCTGGGTCAGACCCAATTCCTCAAAGGAACACAGCATACCATTGGACTTTTCGCCACGGAGCTTGCCCTTGGTGATGTGAACGCCGCCGGGAAGCCAGGAGTTGTGCAGAGCGGCAGGAACCAGATCACCTTCGTGGACGTTCTGGGCACCGGTGACAATCTGTACCAGTTCTTCCTTGCCCACATCCACCTGACAGATGAACATATGGTCGGAATTGGGGTGGGGAACCATGGAAATGACTTTGCCCACAACGACATTCCGGATGTCGGCACTCATGGATTCATAGGTTTCCACCTTCTGTCCAAAGACGGTCATGGTCTCTACATATTCTTTATCGGAAACGTGGGAAAGGTCCACGAATTCCTCGTTGATCCATTTTCTGTTGAGTTTCATCTTTGCTGCCTCCTTAGAACTGGTTCAGGAACCGCACATCATTGTCGAAAATGAGGCGCAGGTCATTGATACGCATACGACCCATTGCCATACGCTCCAGACCCATGCCAAAGGCAAAGCCGGAGTATTTAGTGGAATCGATGCCGCAGCCTTCCAGAACCTTGGGATGAACCATACCGGCACCCAGCAGCTCAATCCAGCCTTCGCCGTGGCAGGTAGAGCACACCTGACCGTCTACCTCACCGGTGCCGTGGCACTTGTGGCACTGCATATCCATTTCGCAGCTGGGCTCCGTGAAGGGGAAGTGGTGGGGACGGAACCGCATCACGGCATCCTCACCGTAGATCCGCTTCATGAGGCTCACCAGAGCACCCTTGAGGTCACCCATGGTAATGCCCTCATCCACCACCAGACCTTCAATCTGATGGAACATAGGGGAGTGGGTGGCGTCGGCTTCGTCCTTGCGGTACACACGACCGGGAGCCAGAATACAGATGGGGGGCTTGGTGTTCTCCATGGCCCGAATCTGCATGGGGCTGGTCTGGGTACGCAGCAGGAGAGAGTCATCATCCGTAAAATAGAAGGTATCGCTGCGATCTCGGGAGGGGTGGCCCTCTTCGATGTTCAGTTTTGTAAAGTTGTATTCTGCCAGCTCCACCTCAGGACCGTCTACTACCTGATAGCCCAGACCCACAAAGATGTCCTTGATTTCCTGAAGCACCTGATTCATGGGATGCTGATGGCCCAGAGTTACGGTTTCGCCGGGAATGGTTACATCGATGGCTTCGGCAGCCAGCTTTGCTTCCAATGCGGCAGCCTCCAACTCGGTCTTACGCTCTTCCAGCTTCTTTTCGATGTCTGCCCGAACGCTGTTTGCCAACTGGCCCATAACAGGACGTTCTTCGGGGCTGAGCTTGCCCATGAGCTTCAGGACGGCGGTCAATTCACCTTTTTTGCCCAGAATTTTCACTCGAAGCTCTTCCAAGGCGGCCAGAGTCTGGGCTTCATCCAAAGCCTGGAGGCTGTTCAGACGGATTTGTTCCAATTGCTGTTTCATGGATTTACGTCTCTCCTTTTAGTAAAATGCATAAGAAAAAGGCCCTTCCTCCCACAAAAGGGGACGAAAGACCAAAACGCTTCCGCGGTACCACCCGCAATTCGCCATACGGCGCACTTTTGACCCATAACGGAGGCCTACCGACTCACCCTACTGCTTCATTCAGGCGGCAGCTCCCGGGAGAAGGCCCTGACACAGGCGTGAAGCGGCTTCCACCATCCCGCTCTCTCTGACCACGCCGGGCATGACAGGACAGCCCGTTCTCAGCTTTTAATACTATACACCGAATTGTAACACAGTTTTTCATAACTTGCAAGCCCTTTTTCAGTGGTTTTGGGGAAAACAGAGAGGGCTTGCCGGATGGTTGACAGTATTTAATTTGTATGGTAATATATTAAATTATAGGAGGCTGGCATGGAGAAAATCCCGCTAGCAGCACCGCCACATACCGTATAGGCAGGAAAGACCCAACCGGATACGATAGGAGGTATTTTATGAAACATTTCCGTTTGCTTCGTTGGATAACAGAAGGTTTGCTGGCATTGGCTACCCTTTTTGCAGGATACATTATCGTACAACTGGGAATCGCAGCGGACGAATATGGTATAGCGTTCGCCTGGAATGAATGGCCCCCTTACGCCCAGTGGGCTGCATTTCTGGGGCCGATGGTGCTTCTGCTTGTCTGCTATTGCCTGTTTGCTGGATTGAAGGGAAAAACGTTGAAAAAGAGCTGGCAGCGTACCGTGGTGGTGTGCTGCGCTGTGGCTTTGGCGGTAGCAGTGGAAAGCTTCGTAGTGTCCGGGCATGCCTGTGCCAATTTGCATCATCAGAAAAAGGTCTGTGAGGAGTATGTCAATACAACGCATCTGGAGTGGACCACGGAGCATTTTCGTCCTATTTTTATGGAAGAGCTTGAGGCAATGAAGGAAGAGAAATACACCGGAATTGTGTACATTACCACATCGGGCCAGGAAGAAAATGTGTCGTTCCATGAAGCCTTGCAGGATTGGATTTCCGAAACGGATATTACCATGCGGCTGTATGATGCCCGTGTGGATGAGCTGGCCTGTGGCAATAAACTGAACGAAGTGCTGAAAAGCTACGGCGTTTCCTCTTTGCCTGCCATATTAGTCTTGTCCGAGGGCGTTGTGGCAGAACGGTTTGAAGGAACAGATATGCTGGAGAACGTGAGCCAATACCTTGCGAATTCGTGACATCTTGGAAACGATTTCCGGGTTTGTAACAAAATACAACACCACAAGCACCTCGTTTTGCTGGATTGCAGCGCAACGAGGTGCTTGCTTTTTGATGGAATATTTCGATTCGTTTTACGTTTACAGTGGTACTTATCCTCGTTCCAATGGTTCGCCCAACGCCTTTTCCAGATATGGAGCAGTAACAGACTGTTTGCAGTCCAACATCTGGGCAGGAGTTCCACTAAACAGGATCTGACCACCCTCTGTGCCACCGCCGGGGCCAATCTCTACTACATAGTCCGCAGCCTTTAGAACTTCCAGATTATGCTCGATCAAAAATACGGAGTTTCCTTCTGCAACGATCCCCTCAAACAGGGCGATAATATCCTGAACATCCTGCAAATGCAGTCCGTCTGTTGGCTCGTCCAGAATTAAAATCTGTCCTTTTTGACTAAGGTGGGAGGCCAGCTTCATTCTCTGCAATTCACCGCCCGACAGCGTAGACAAGGCTTGATTCAGGTGGAGATAGAACAGACCTACATCCGATAATGGCTTCAACTTTTTGGCAATGGAAGTTCCTGCAAATCGCTCCATTGCCTGAAGAATCGTCATATCCATCACTTCTGCAATGTTCAAACCATCCACCTTATATTGCAATGCTTCGTCGGAATAGCGCAGACCACCACAGGCCTCACATACCGTTTCAATGGAGTCCATAAATGCCATTTCCGATACGATTACGCCTTTCCCCTGACAGACAGGGCAGGCACCGGCTCCGTTAAAGGAGAACATCCCTATTTTTTGCCCGCTCTCTTTGGCGAACATCTGACGAATGTCATCGGCTACCCCAAGATAGGTCGCCGGGGTGGAACGCAGACTAATCCCGATGTTCTTCTGACTAATGAGGGTTACGTCTTCATTAGACTGTGCAGCAAAAGCCTGCATCAATGAACTTTTACCAGAGCCGGCAACACCGGCGATCACCGTAAACAGTCCCTTCGGCAATTTTACGGATATATTGTTTAGATTGTGCAGGTTCAGATGTTCCAGAGAGAACCATTCCGTGGCGGTACGAGGGTGTTCCTTCAAGCCGTTATGCTGACGCAGTAACGCTCCCGTTAAAGTATTTCCGGCCACAAGTTCCGGGTAGGTACCTTCAAACAATACTTCGCCGCCGGATGCACCAGCCCCCGGCCCCATGTCGATGATATGGTCTGCAATTTCCATCATTTCTTTGTGGTGCTCGACCATTAAAACCGTATTTCCTCTGTCCCGAAGCCCAATGATTGCTTCGCTGAGCCGGTGAATGTCGTGACTATGCAGACCAACGCTGGGTTCGTCCAGTACATACAGCAGATCGGAAAGAGAGGAATTGTTATATTTTGCGATTTTACACCGCTGTGCTTCACCACCGGAAAGGGTTCCCATTGCACGGTCCAGTGTGAGATAGTCCAGCCCAATGTCAATCAGAGCCTGAATCCGGCTTCGGAGAGAGGCGATAATATCTACAGCAATGGGATCGAGGATCTCGTCTAACCAGGACAGAATATCACCCAAAGGCATTTTGGTGACTTCGGCAATGTTTTTTCCGCCGATCTTACAGGACAAAATAGTAGGATTCAATCTTGCCCCATGACATTCCGGACAGACGCCCTGTGTTACCAATGGTTCCAGCTTTTTCCAGTGAACTTTTGCATCGTCCCGTTTCAGCATCCGATTCATTCGGTACATAAGACCCTCATATTTACCATTTTTATAATATTCGGGTGGGGGATTTTTAAGAGTCATTGGC
>CAUWEI010000085.1:0-11755 GCA_963557675.1 uncultured Oscillospiraceae bacterium
CCGATTCGGGACCTCTGAATTTTAGTCGGGGCCATTTTTGTACAGCCCCTTTCTTCCATATATTGACACAATGCGACAATGATTGAAAAGAAAAAATAAATAATACAGTATGGATTTTTTACATTCGTTTAGCAAAGACCATTGACATTCCGGGAAAACGTACTATAATACAAATCGGGACAAAAATATCGATAATCGAACATCAAAAAGCTTGTTTTCAGGGGGAATCCCTTGGGCAAAAGGAAAGGAGTTTCAATTATGGGTAGAAAGATAACAATTATTGGTGCAGGTAACGTGGGTGCAACGATTGCATACACCCTGTCTCTTGGAAATATTGCATCGAATCTGGTGCTGATCGACGTGAATCAGGCAAAGGTAGAGGGCGAGGTCATGGACATTGTCCAGGGTACCAGCTTCCGGGAGCCGATTTCTGTCATTGTAGGTGACTATAAGGATGCCGCAGATTCGGACATTGTCATCATTACCTCTGGTATTGGTCGCAAACCCGGTCAGTCCCGTATCGAGCTGGCACAGACCAATGTAAACATTCTGAAGGCAATTACCCCGCAGATTGTGGCTGTGGCACCTAAGGCTCTGTATGTCATTGTCAGCAACCCGGTGGACATCATGACCTATGCTTTTACCAAGCTGTCCGGCCTGCCGGAAAGCCAGATTATTGGTTCCGGTACCATTTTGGATACCGCCAGACTTCGTGTTTCTCTGTCCAACCACTTTAAGGTGGCACAGAAGAACATCCACGCTTATGTCTTTGGCGAACATGGCGATACCTCTTTGATTCCCTGGTCCTGCGCTGACATTTCCGGCTGTAAGCTGGAGGATTTTGAAAAGATGATGATGGATCGCAAGGCGGTGGAAGAGCCTGTGAACCATGAAGAGGTTCTGCGCTATGTGCAGAAGTCCGGCGGTGAAATCATTGCCAAGAAGGGTGCCACTTACTATGCCGTATCCGCTTCCGTCAATAAGATCTGCAATATTCTGGTAGCAGCTTATGACTCTGTTGCCACGGTTTCTTCCATGATGCACGGTGAGTATGGCATTGAAGATGTGTGTGTCAGCACCCTGACCATGGTAGGCCCCAATGGTGTTAAGGGCAAGGTTCCCGTTCCGATGACAGAGGAAGAGGTCGCCAAGCTTCAGGCCAGTGCAAACGCTTTGAAGGCCGTAATTAAGGGCCTGGATATCTAAAAGTTACAAAATTACCCCATCCAACTTGAACCAGACTGCATAATATGCTAGAATGTCCGGGTAGGCAGTTGTGGCTGCCGAACGATATCCGCTATGAGCGGTAAGGAGGCAACATATGAGAGAGATTCCTGTCACTCAAATCACTGATGTGGTGGAGAAGCTGTGCATTGAAGCCAACACCCACCTACCCGCAGATGTTAAGTGTGCCATTGAGACCTGCCGGGCCTGTGAAGATGGCCAGATTGCCGCAGGCGTTCTGGACAAGATCATCGAAAACTACAACATTGCAGATCGGGAGTGCGTGCCCATCTGTCAGGATACCGGAATGGCCTGTGTGTTTTTGGAGATTGGTCAGGACGTACACCTGGTGGGCGGCGACCTGAGAGAGGCCGTGGACGAGGGCGTTCGCAGAGGCTATGACAAGGGCTATCTGAGAAAGTCTGTGGTTCGTGACCCCATTCGCCGGGGCAATACCGGTGATAATACCCCTGCTATGCTGTATACGGAAATCGTCCCCGGTGAGAATGTAAAGATTACCGTAGGCCCCAAGGGCTTCGGCAGCGAGAACATGAGTGCCATTCGGATGTTTAAGCCCTCTGCCGGCTTGCAGGGCATCAAGGACTTTATCCTAGAGACAGTAGAAAATGCAGGCCCTAATCCCTGTCCTCCGATGGTGGTAGGCGTTGGCCTTGGCGGCACCTTTGATAAGGCAGCTCTGCTGGCTAAGAAGGCCATTATGCGGCCTCTGGATGTCCGCAATCCGGACCCCTACTATGCAGATCTGGAAAGGGAAATGCTGGACAAAATCAATGAGCTGGGCATCGGACCTCAGGGCTTTGGCGGCAAGACCACAGCCATTGCGCTCAATATCGAGTACATGCCCACCCACATTGCCGGTATGCCCTGCGCCATCAACATTAATTGCCATGTAACCCGTCACAAAACGGAGGTGCTGTAATGGAAAAGCATATCACACTGCCCTTAACGGAAGAGCTGGCTAAGACCCTGCATGCAGGAGATACGGTCTACCTCACCGGTACCATTTACACATCCAGAGACGCAGGTCACAAGCGGATGTGCGAGGCTCTGGCTCGAGGCGAAGAGCTTCCTTTTGATCCCATGAACGCCACCATCTACTATGTAGGCCCCACTCCGGCAAAGCCCGGTCAGGTCATCGGTTCTGCCGGTCCTACCACCAGCGGCCGTATGGATGCCTATGCGCCTACCATGATGTCTGTGGGAGCCCGTGGCATGATTGGCAAGGGTGCAAGATTGCCTGAGGTCATTGAGGCCATGAAGAAGTACACCGGCGTGTATTTTGGAGCCATTGGCGGTGCAGGCGCACTGCTGGCTAAGTGCATCAAGAAGGCAGAGCTGATCGCCTATGAGGATTTGGGCGCAGAGGCTTTGCGGAAACTCTATGTGGAGGAACTGCCTGTATTTGTCATTGTGGACAGCGAAGGCAACAACCTCTATGAGACCGGTCGTGCTACTTATCTGGCAAATAAAAAGTAAAGTTACAGAGGGGACAGCATCGCTGTCCCCTCTGTTTTATGGAAAAAAGTAGAAAAAAGAGCGGTAAAGGACCGCTCAACACTTCCATTATAACAGAAAAGCTGCTTACTTTCAAGTGGGAATGTCTCCAAGGAAAGGAAATCTGTGTGTTATACAAATCTGAGTAGCGAATTTTATAGAAGATTCCATATTGTAAAAAGCGAATGAATGTGTTAAAGTATAGACACAAAGAGGTGATGCCAATGCAGAGGTCAAACTAAAAACGATGGCTTTGCAGGGTCAGATGGTGGAGTCTAACAAAAGAAAGAGATACCCCTCCGTAGGAAAAATTTGAAGCTTCAATGAAGATAGATAGAGCAAAAGCCACGTTACTCTGTAGAAAGGGAGGTTAACCAAGGATGGAACCTCAGAACGCAATGAAGTAGCCCTTGACGATTACGAGAAAACGAATCGTCAAGGGTTATTTCTTTTTCCTGTTTGAGATCAATATTGGGGGCCAAGCAAATTCTGCTTGACCCCCGTGTAATACTTGTGAATTATAAATCTTCCGGTTCTTCTTTGGCTTCTTCCTTGGACTGCTTATACAAGCGGAAGGCCAGAAAACCGATGAAGATGCAGCCTCCCACCAGAAGGACGGCACCGATAATCACCACCGCCAGGCTGGGAGCACCTTCGCCTCCTTGAAGGTAGGCAGACACCACCTGCCAAAGCATATACAGCACGGCCAGAATGACAATTCCGCACATGAACAGCATAGCAGTGGGATTTTTGACTTTTGGGTTCTGATTCATAGATTATTTTCCGGAAACCTTCTGAGTGAAGTTCCAAGTATCCCGGCACATTTCCTCAATGGTCATGTCGGCACTCCAGCCCAAGAGCTTCTTGGCCTTCTCGGCGTTGGCCCAGCACTTTGCCAGATCACCTTCCCGGCGAGGTCCAATGACATAGGGAACCTTCACGCCGGTGGCATTCTGGAAGGCATGGATGATTTCCAGAACGCTGACACCGTTGCCGGTACCCAGGTTGATGGCTTCTGCACCGGTGTGGTCCATAGCGTAGTCAATGGCTTTCAGATGACCTTTGGCCAAATCCACAACGTGGAGGTAATCCCGCAGACAGGTGCCATCGGGAGTGTCGTAGTCACCGCCATAGACGGTGAGCTGAGGCAGGATTCCGGCGGCAACACGGGCCACATAGGGCATGAGGTTGTTGGGGATGCCGTTGGGATCATCGCCCAAAAGACCGGAGCTGTGAGCACCAATGGGGTTGAAGTACCGCAGCAAAATGGCGGAGAAATCGGGATGAGCGGCGGCGTAGTCCCGGAGAATCTGCTCAATCATCAGCTTGGTCCAGCCGTAGGGGTTGGTAGCCACCTGAGCGGGCATTTCCTCGTTGTAGGGAACGGGGTTCATGGGGCCGTAAACCGTGGCAGAGGAGGAGAAAACAAACTTCTTGCAGCCGAATTCCTCCATGACCTCCAGAACGGTCAGTGCAGAGTCGATGTTATTGCGGTAGTATTTGGCGGGAATCTGGCAGCTTTCGCCAACTGCCTTATAGCCGGCAAAATGAATGACGGCATCAATATGGTGAGCCTTGAAGATTTCACGAACCTTTTCCTTGTCGCACACATCCACCTGATAGAAGATGGGAGCGGTGCCGGTAATGGTTTCGATTCGATGAGGCACATCCGCAGAAGCGTTGGACAGGTTATCGGCAATGATAACCTGATGACCGGCCTGGATGAGCTCGACACAGGTGTGGCTGCCGATATATCCGGCACCACCGGGTACAAATACGTTCATTTACAATACCTCCTGATTAACATATTGGATAAACCGCAGGAAAGCGGCCTGACCTTCTTCTGTACGGGCGTAAACGCCTGCATCCTCCAGAACCTGGGCAAAGACGGCACCCACTTCCTGACGGAGAATTTCTTCGGTATTTTCAGCGGTAAATGTGTATCGGGTCTTCAGTTCGTCCACCCAGTCGGCGTGTTTGGAGAGAACTTCGTCGCTGCGAATCTCTCGACCGGCAACCAGAGCGTCTTTCAGAAGGGCCAGCTCGGTTTTCAGACGGGCAGGCAGAACGGCCAGACCCATGACCTCAATGAGGCCGATGTTTTCTTTCTTAATATGGTGCAGATTGGCATGAGGATGATACACACCCAAGGGGTGCTCCTCGGTAGTGATGTTGTTGCGAAGCACCAAGTCCAGCTCGTAGGTACCATCGTACTGTCGGGCAATGGGGGTAATGGTGTTGTGGGGGACGCCGTCGGTTTCGGCGAAGATAAAGGCGGCTTCGTCCGTATAACCACGCCATGCCTTCAAGATGTGGTCAGCCAGTTCTACCAGACGGTCGGTATCCTTGCTGCGAAGGCGAATGACGGACATGGGCCATTTTACGATACCAGCCTGTACATCCTCAAAGCCCTTGAATGTAATGGAACGCTCCATGGGGGCCTTTGCCATAGCGAAGGTGTAATGACCGCCCTGGAAGTGGTCATGGCTCAGAATGGAACCGCCCACAATGGGAAGGTCTGCATTGGAGCCGACAAAGTAGTGGGGGAACTGCATGACAAAATCCAGAAGCTTCCGGAAGGTGGCACGCTCAATCTTCATGGGGGTGTGATTTGCGTTAAAGACGATGCAGTGCTCATTATAATAGACATAGGGGGAATACTGCAAATACCAGTCGGTATTGTGGATGGTCACAGGAATAATCCGGTGATTCTGCCGGGCCGGATGGTTCATGTGGCCTGCATAGCCTTCGTTTTCGGCACACAGAGCGCACTTGGGATAACCGGACTGGGGAGCCAGCTTGGCAGCGGCAATGGCCTTGGGGTCTTTTTCCGGCTTGGACAGGTTGATGGTAATGTCCAGAGGGCCATAGTCACTATTATAAATCCATTTTACATCCTTTGCAATGCGATCCCGACGGATGTAGTTGGTGTTTTGGCTCAGCTCATAGTACCAGTCCGTAGCGGCCTGAGGATTCTGAGCATAAAGAGTCCGGAAGGTACGGCGTACCTCATGGGGAGCGGGGGTGATGGCACCCATAAGCTTGGTGTCAAACAAATCCCGGGCTACCTGGTTGTCGTCTACCAGACCACGAGAAACGGCATCCTGGGTCAGGGCTTCCAGAATTTCATGGAGAGGGCAGGAAAGAGACTCGCCGGTGGGCAGCTCCACATCGTTGAGGCCCATAATTTCCAAAATCCGGTTGAGAGCCCAGACACGGTCTTCCGGCTCAATGAGGTCGTTTTTTACGCCATATTCAACCAGGGCGAATAGATAGCGGTTCATTTAACATTCCTCCAGCAAAACACCGCCCTGAGGACGGATGGAAAGCACATGACAGCTGCCTGCACCCAGAATGGAGTCGATTCCGGTGCGGAAGGTGTCCAGCATATCATTGGGAACGAAGGCCTGAATGGTTCCGGCAAAGCCGCCGCCATGGACACGGACAGCACCACGACCGGCCAGCAAATGCTCTGCAACCGTAAGAGCAAAGGCCACTTCCTGAGCAGCAGTTCTGCCCTCGGGAATCACATTTTGCAGCAGCATCCAGGAGGAACAGCCGGAGGCGGACACCAGCTTCAGGAAGGCGTCGAAATCACCCTGCTCCAGTGCCTTTACCTGAGAATCGACACGTTTGTTCTCTTCGTAGACATGGATGGCACGAAGGACGGCGCGATCTCCGGCAGCGGCACGAACCTTGGCAATGTTGGCATAGAACACATCTTCCGGAACCTCTCGGAGCACCTTGGCACCAAATACGGCGCAGACGGTTTGAAGCTCGGCAGGAATGGCAGCATAGCAGTCCGTCAGGTCTGCGTGACTGGCACCGGAGTCGATGATGCACAGAGCGTGGTTGTGTGCGGCAAAATCAAAGGCCAGAGGCTGAATCTGAGGAGCAGAGGGGTCTGCAAAGTCAATGGTAATGATGTTGCCCACGGAAGAAGCTGTCTGGTCCATGAGGCCGCAGGGCTTGCCGAAGTAGACGTTTTCTGCATACTGTCCAACCATGGCAATCTCAGCAGCAGTAAGGCCACAGGTTCCCATGTGGTTGATAATTACGCCAATGAGCACCTCAAAAGCGGCAGAAGAAGACAGGCCGCTGCCGGGAAGCACATCGGAAGTCACGTAGGCATCAAAGCCGGTGACGGTATGGCCCAGTTCTGCAAAGCGGGCGGCAACACCGGCAATCAGGGAAGCGGTGGTGCCGAATTGAGTGGAATCGGGCTTGCCTACAGGCAATGCAATTTCACACATGGGATAACCTTCCGAGAGAACACGGATACAGGAAGCGCTATTGGGAGCAACGGCGGCCTTAGTATCCAGATTTACAGCAGCAGCCAATACACGGCCATGCTGATGGTCTGTATGATTGCCGCTGAGCTCCGTGCGGCCCGGGGCGGAGAAAATCCACTTTGGTTGGGCTCCAAATTGGTTTACAAAGTTCTGCTTCAGGGTTTCGTACATCGGATATCACACCTTTACTATCTTTACTATACGGATAAGAGTTTCGGATACATGTCCCACATTGACATCATTATAACATTGCCTCATGTGGAATACAATGTGATTTCTTTTGATTTTCGTGTCACTTTTATTCACAAGCCATAGAGAAATGGCGAATCTTGACATTCGGTGGCCCCGTTGTTATGATGAAAGAAAGAAGGAGGTGCATCTGCTTGGAAGAGAAGCTTGTATTTACCGTGGTAGTTGCCGATGATGAAACGGAACTCTTGGAGGCAGTTTGTCAAATGATTCCCTGGGAGGAAATCGGATTTAAGCTGGTTGGCAGTGCCGGAAATGGATTGGATGCATTACAGCTGGTGGAGCAGAAGCAGCCGGATTTGCTGCTTACGGACATCCATATGCCCTTTATCTCCGGTGTCAGTCTGGCAAAGCAGGTGCGGGAACTTCACCCCCTGACGCAGATTGCCTTTCTCAGTGGCTATGACGATTTTGAGTATGCCCAGAAGGCCATTGAATACAATGTGATTCGGTATCTTTTGAAGCCAATCGGCATGAAGGAGTTGACGGAAGCTCTGGTGCAGATGCACAAGCAGATTCAGGAGCACTACGAATGGATTCTGCCCCAGGAAAAACACCCTCAGAGCAGAAGAGAGCTTGTGCTGTCCCTGCTTTTGGATGGATTTTCTAAAGATCGGGACGATGAAGCGGCTTTGAAAAATGCGCTTATTGCAGAAGAAATCTTAAAAGCAGGACAAAATACTCTGAATGCTGCGGTTCTGGCAATTCAGATGCGTGCCGGGGAAAAGAACAAAACAGATGTAGAATTGGCTCATACGGTGGACATGGTGTTTCACAAATACTTCTCCAGCTTTAGTGTCTATTCTGCCGGACGGATTCTCACCCTTATTGTGGCCGACGACCAGTTGCAGGGAATGGACATTGCTATGGATGAGCTGATTCAGTCCGTCAACAGAGTGCTGGGACTTCAATGCTCCATCGGTGTGAGCCGGACGGTTTCCAAACTCAGTCGAATCAACAGTGCCTGTCGGGAAGCAGTGGATGCACTGCGTTTTGCCGGGGAAACGGGAATCCATTACTATTCCAATCTTATGAGCAGCGAGGATAGTCGGCCTTTGGATTTGGCGGGACTGCCTGCTCGGTTGGAGAATTTGCTGAGAACCGGAAGCCGAAGCAAGCTGGAACAATTTTTGAATGGCCTTGTAAGCCGCCATAATAAGGAGGGAAAGCACTACCATATAATTTTGCAGTGCTTGGCTACTGCTATGCGGATTTTGCAATGTTCTCTGCCGCAAGCCCAGGTGGAGGCCATTTGCAACCGATGCAATCTGGGCAATTTAGAGGCGGTATATGGAGGCCCGGACTTTACGGACAATGTCATTTCTCTGTGCCTGGTGACCAGAGAGCATTTGGAACAGCAGCACTTGGAGGGCGTGAGCCTACAGTGCAATCAGGCCATGGAAGCAATCAACCGAGGCTATATGGACGAAGACCTCTCGTTGTCCTCTGTCAGTGAGCAGCTCCATGTGAGCCCGAACTATCTCAGTGCCAATATGAAAAAGTATGTAGGAGATACATTTATCAATCTGCTGATTAAACGGCGTATGGAGGCGGCTCACGAGCTTCTCACCACTCGGAATATGAAAATTTACGAGGTGGCCCGGATGTGCGGCTACTCCGATCAGCACTATTTCAGCTACTGCTTCAAAAAATACTATGGCGTGTCCCCGGCTAAAATCCGCCGCAGTGAGGGGGAGTCGGATTCATGAAACGCCGTGGAATCAGTATGTCATCCATTTTAGTCCTGGTTCTCATTGGAACGGTGCTTGTGATTATGTCCGCATCCATTATGCTGTTTCTCAGCACCTACCGGGAATTTTTGATTGAAAATGCAAGAACCATCGGTCGGCAGACCACTTCTCAGGTGTGTGGAACGGTGTCTAACTATGTAGACGAAATGGGAAGTTCCATGGAGCTGCTGAAGGGAGAGCTGGATTCGGAAGACTCGGATGCGTTTTTTGACAGCTTTTTGAAGATTCGCCCCGATGTAGTGGCAGTTACTACCTATGACGAAAAGGGAACCATTCTGGACTGCCAGACATCGGGCCATAAGGTTCGACAGGAGGTTTATCAGAATCTATCCTGGGATCTTTCTGACCATGCCGTAAGAGAACAGCATATCTCCACCCCCCATGTGGTCACACTGTTTGAGGGGGAATATCCCTGGGTGGTTACCATGACGGCCCCCTTGGAAAAGGGAAACCAGTGGATTGCTCTCGACATCAGTTTTAACAGCATTTCAGAGTATATTAACGGGGTTGGTATCGGTCAGCATGGCTACTGCTTCCTGATGGATGAAAGGGGAAACATGATTTATCACCCGCAGCAGCAATTGATTTATTCCGACCTGAAATCCGAAGATACCAATTTTGTTGCACACCAGATGGACGGCACCTATGTGGAAAAGAATGTGATTTACACGGTGCAGAGTCTGGACAATTGCCGGTGGAGAGTGGTAGGTGTCAGCTTTATGGATGAGCTGATTGATGACAGCATCCGGGATATTTCGGAAATTATGGTAATGACAGCAGTGCTTATTGTGCTGTTTGCGCTTTTGATTGGCTTTTTCCTTTCTCGAGCCCTTTCCAAGCCGGTCCGGGAGCTGTCTGGTGCCATGCGGCAGTTTGAGGCGGACGCAGACCACTTTGTTTATCAGCCTGTGTCAGGTACCAGAGAAATTTTGGCTCTGTCGGATTCCTTCCACCATATGGTAGGAAGAATCCAAAGGCTTATGGAAAAAGTCAGAAGCGAGGAAATCAACCTGCGAAAAACAGAGCTGAAGGCCCTTCAGGCTCAAATCAACCCCCATTTCCTCTACAACACATTGGATTCCATTTCCTGGATGTGCGAACGGGGAAAGAATGGGGATGCGGTGAAGATGGTGAATGCTTTGGCGCGACTCTTCCGTATCAGTATCAGCCGTGGCCATGAGTTGATTCCCATTCGCAGCGAGCTGATGCACGCAGAGAGTTACCTGCAAATTCAGTCCTATCGATATAAAAATCAGTTTTCCTACCGCTTTGAGGTGGAGGAAAGCTGTATGGACTACCTGTGCAACAAAATCACCTTGCAGCCCATCATTGAAAATGCCATTTATCACGGAATCAATGGGCTGGTGGATGAGGGAGAAATCGTCATCCGCCTGAAAGAAGAGGAAGATGATTTGCTGTTTTTGGTAGAGGACAACGGAGCTGGAATGGAGTCGGAGACGGTACAGGCCATCTTATCTAAGGAGCGAAGCGACCATACCGGCATTGGCATTAAGAATGTCAATGACCGTCTGAAAATCTATTTTGGAAATCAGTACGGTATTACCATCGACAGTGCTCCCGATGAGGGAACCAGAGTGTATATCCGGATGCCCAAGGTCAAGGAGGCGGCAGAGTATGAAAAGATTTAATAAGGTTCTGATCCTGCTGCTGTGCATGGTTCTGTGTTTTGGAGGCTGTGCCAGAGATGCAGAAAAAGAACGGCTCTCGGTATGGCTCATAGCCAAATCAACAGAATCGGAGTTTTGGAAGGCCGCTTTTGCAGGTGCCAACGCAGCAAAAGCAGAATATAATGTAGAGCTTACCATTCGTGGACCTGAAACAGAAGAGGACTTCCTCGCCCAGAACCATTACATAGAGGAGGCTGTGGAGCAGGGGGCGGATGCCATTGTATTTTCTGCCATCAGCTACTCCGAAAACGCACAGACGGTGGACTATGCGGCTTCCAAGGGCGTGAAAATCGTGGTGATTGACAGCGATGTGGACTCACAGGCGGTGTCGGTTCGAGTTGGATCGGATAACGTAGAAGCTGGACGTATGGCAGCACAAGCGGTGCTCGATGCACCGGCCCCGAGACTCCGAGTGGGAATTATCAACTATTCGGTGGTAAGCCGCAACGGAGAACAGCGAGAAAAAGGGCTTCGGGAGGTGCTGGAAAAAGATCCCCGAGTGGAGGAAATTATTACCATCAACGTTTTGACTTCTTCGGAGGTGACCCGGGCACAGACGGAGCTTCTGATGCAAAAATATCCCGACCTGAATGTGCTGGTGGCACTGAATGAGCCTCTGGCAGTAGGTGCGGCACAGGCTGTGGATACTGCAAATTTGAAAGACCAGATCTATCTGGTGGGTTTCGATACCCATGTGCGGTGTGTGGATTATCTTCAGACCGGAGAGGTTTCTGCCTTGGTGGTGCAGAACCCTTATGCAATGGGTTATCTGGGAGTGGAGGCCGCTTACAGGGTGTTGCAGGGAAAAACCTACTCCTCCGATGCACTGCTGAATACGTCCACTACCATTGTAACAAAACAGACAATGTTTACCCCAGAAAGCCAAAAAGTACTCTTTCCGTTTGGGTGATTGTGCAATGTGCATAATTTTGAATGGGGATTTTTTGTGTCTATAGTGGAAATGAGTAAATTTTTTAACTAATTTCAAAAGATAATCAATGGAGTTTTTTCGTATACCTGATAGAATTGTAGTTGC
>CAUWEI010000086.1:0-11656 GCA_963557675.1 uncultured Oscillospiraceae bacterium
TACGGATAAAATCCTCAACTTCAGGAGTAACAATACTCGGGGCACGGAGGTACTCTTTCCGGACTCCAGGCATAGTTGCTCCCTCGCAATATTTTTTGACGGTCGGCCTGGAAATACCAAGGCGCTTAGCAATTGACCTCTGCGATTCGCCGGAAGTATAGGCCTCCCGGATCTGCGAGTAAAGTGACATTCCCACTACCATACCTTTCTCTCCTTGCCTCTAGAGTTACCCCTATTCTACAAGGAATTTTATGTTAGTGGTAAACTATTAGAATATCATTCACATTCCAAGGTTTCCTCTTTGAAATACTTAAATGTACGGTGCTTACTCACAGGTACAATTAGGTCTGGAATTAGCTTCCTTCCCGGACATATCGCTCAATCGTTTCTGTCTGCACATCCACCCGGCGGACAAACTCCATCTGAGAGATCATACCCTCTGCTTCTTCCTGCCAGTTAAAAATATCCACCAGTTCATAATCCGTGGCATCCACAGGCCAGTCAATCAGTGGCTCCGGCTTTTCACCTCTGGCATATAGATCCGCATCCGTAGCCTTTTGCGCTCTAGGGGCCACAGCTAGCTGGCCAGGACGGTGCTCTTTCATCTTGAGCAGACGGTACAAGGATTGGGGCATATTGTACTGGCTGGCATTGTCCACAAAGTCAAATACCATCAGGCTATCCTTTCCTTCAAACAGGCGCATACCACGGCCCAGCTGTTGGGTATATAGGACCTTGGACATGGTAGGCCGTGCCATAAAGAGCACCTCGATTTCCGGACAGTCCCAACCTTCATTGAGAAGGTCGCAAGCACAGAATATCACAGTCCGCTTGTTCTGAACATACTGCAACCAAGTGTCCACGGTCAGCTGGTTACGCTCCGGAACATAGATCTTACTCTCGAGATCCCGGATGTTATACTGAACGCTGTTAAAGCGCACCTTAGTCAGGTCAATATTCGTATGGATTCGGATGCAGCGAACAGGAACCAGTTCGCCAATTTCAACAGCCGTTTGAATGTCCAAGCTTATGGGCGGTATTCTTGAAGATTTCCAGAATAGCCTTATTGTCGTCCGTACGTTCCGGTGTTGCAGTCAAGCCCAATGTAAAGGCAGGTTTGAAGTAGGCAAGAACTTTTTGATATGTATCCGCTGCTGCGTGATGCGCTTCATCCACAATGAGGTAATCAAAGTCATTATCCTTGAAACTGTCCAAATGCAAAGCCACACTTTGAATGCTGCCGCATACTACATGGGCATTTGGCTGCTTGATACTTTCCATATACCTGCCAACTGTGACACTTGGCCATAATTTCCGGAAAGTTTCTGTTGCCTGATTCACCAGCTCCTGCGTATGTGCCAGGAACATTGTCCGGCCGGAGCAATCCTCTTGCCTTATTGGCAGACCTCTGGCAGATCATAAATTTATCTCCGTCCCAGATCAGGGCGGCTACTACTTCCGTTATTTTATGATTCATGTTAATTCCGCCATTCTGTCAAACTAACTCAGAAACGCTTCCTGTTCAATTGTAACACCACTTTCCAGTATTTGCTTAATGGATTCCGTAAACATTGGAAATTCGTTCTGTTTTAAAGAGGTTTTTACCCGTTCCATATAGTCATTTGAACGATTTAAGCCTGTTTTCTGGTAATGAACAATATCGGCAGCAGCCATTCGCATCGGCATTAAGCAGGGAATGATATGGTTTAACTGTGTAAACATCCTGAAACCACCCAGATCAATATCTGCCCAAAAATATACTTTTGTATTTGGAGTTATAGCATCTGCAATCTTGCAAAACAGTTTTTTCTTATGAGGGCTCAAAAATCCTCCATGATAAATTGCAAGTGTACCATGATCCAGCTCGGATAGGAGATATTCATCGTAGTTTGTCTTATTTTCAATAAAAACAATCTGATTGATTTTAGATAGATCCACAGAAACAATCTCATCAACGAATGTACTTGGTATCCCTAACCCATATGGATAGGATGCAGAAAAATCAATTTCACCAACTTCTGATGTAAGCTTACAATCTCCAGACAACTCATACAATTCTGGGCGGGCATAAATTCCTAAGTAAGCTAGTTGGTCACGAACTCCAAGTCCTTCACTCTCAACCGTTTCAGATAATTCCGTGTAATACTTAAGGGCAACATTTAAAAAGTAGCTACGGATTTCACGTTCGAAATACTTGGTATCATGATAACATTGGCTGCTAAATGTGCGCATAGTGATGGGCTCTCCATGCAAAAGATCATATTCCTTAAATGCTATCAAAAGTTTGGTCAGAAGCGTTAAATCGTGTTTACAAAATTGAGGGACCTTCAAAAGCTCTCTAGCATCTTTGCAAATTTGGTCCCGCCAGCTAATAATCCACTCTGTCGTGATTCCTTGCAGGAATTCTGTAATCAAGTCCTCTACTTCTTGAGCAAGCTCTCTCGGATGCAGCCTATGTATTCTCTGATAACACTGCATTACATGATTAATATTCAGAGCAATGGAGACCATAACGGGCCGACCCTTTACCCATTCAATGTAAACGAGACCATCCTGTTCCAGATTTTTTGCTGCTTCATTGTAAGCATCACGAATTTCTGCGTCCTGATAATTGTATTCCGGAAAATCCTTTTTCTCAGTACGGAGCATAACCCTTCTATTAGAAGCCCCAGGCTCAAATAGATGTTTGCTTTTTTCATACTTGTCCAAAAGTCTGGATAGAATAACATCTTCTCTCACTACTTTAATATCTCCTTACCATAGGACAAAATGTGCATTCGGTATTTTTCTTTGCTGACAAGCAGGGTACGGTCAGCCAGCGGCATGATATCTGGCAGCTTGTCGGGAGGAGTGCAAATAATTGCCTGTAGTCCCATTTTACGCAACAGTCGCACGCTCTCTACGATTCGCTCACTGTCCATCTTGTTAAAAGCTTCATCAAAGACAACTAAGCGCACGGTATTGCTGGCAAGACCGGACACGTTGTTAACCTGATACAGTTGTGCAAATGATGCCAGCACTGCAATATAAAATGGTGTCTGCGTTTCTCCGCCGGATTTTGTATTCAGCGTCTGTGAAAGAAGCTGCTTAGATCCATTCTGATCCGTTGTTTCCAAATCAAACTTCAGGTATGTCCGAAAATCTGTGTAGCGATCAATATTCTGCTGGAGCTCACTTTGCTTGCGAGCATTCAGCTGTGTATCATCTGATGTTGCTAAACGTCCGAAGAGATCCTCAATCAGGCTGCCGTATTTTTGCTGGAAAGGCAGTGCAAAAAGTCCAGCGTCACCTTCCATAAGTTCTGGTGCCATGATCATATCATAATATTCTGCAAAATCAGGATTGCGATCTACTCGGAACAGATACTGATCTGTCCCAAATTGTGCCTGCTTCAGTGCTTTATTCAGGCTCTTTACCTGGGCTTGCACTTGGTCGATACTGGACTTCAGCTTTGCAAGGAAATCGTTCTGGAATTGTTCCATTGCACTTTCACGGGCTGCTTTAATTTTATCCCGGTATTTAGGGAGTTCGCTGGTTTCCAACAATTGCTGTTCTGCTGCATATTCATCATTATCCATGGCATCCACTTTGAAGGAACACGGCTTAAACTCATTTGCATACTCTCTGCGAGCCTCGAATAATTTCCGCTGGGCATTTGCCTGCTCGTTTATTGTCTGCGATAGTCGGTCGTTGAAGTTTTTGCTCACAATTGCAGGCTTCTTCAATCGCTCGAGCTCTTGCTGGTAACGGGGCAAGCCAGTCTTTTGAATAAAATCTTCTGTAAATTCATCAGTCAGACGGTCTTCTTTGGTAACTAGCTTCTGATAGAGCTCTGGTAGCTTGTCACATTCCAGCTGACGAATACGTTCTTCCAGTCGTGCTCGTTCCTTGTTATGTTGATCTTTGGTGGAACGAAGGGCTGTAATCTGACTACTCAATTTCTCAATGATCGCACGCTGTTCATTCAACCAGAACAGGTCCAATTGAGAAAGCTGTTCATCGATTTTATCAAGTTCTCCCGTTATCTCTAATCTTCGTAAATAGTCACATTGTCTTTGGACAACCGTATTTTGAACAAAGAACTGCGTCAACAGGGGATTTCGATCCTTATTCTTTGAAAGCACCATGTATACAGGTTCCCATGTATGCAGCTGATCTTCCACTTCACGCAATTCATTTTGTAATCTGGAAATCTGAATTGCAATAGCCCGCTGTCCGATAAAAACATTTTCCATCAATTCTCTTCGAATTGGGCGGGCCACATAGCCCTGATACACCATGCCATCTGCGGTAATTGCTATTTTATGTTTGCGCAGCTGATCAACATGAGAGCAGCACACAACACGTCCCAGGAGATAATCGATATAACTACGAGCAAGCTCGTTGTCTGTTTCAATTTTCATAGCTAGGCTATCATTCCACGGATCTAAATGTTCCCGCTCCCGGAGTTTGCCAATATCCACCAGACCATACGAGAAATCAGAATAATCCTTTTTTATCTGGTTATAAATCCGAAGCGCTTTCTGATAATAATTTGGATCAATCAACAAATAGAATTTCTGCGTATTTAAGTAGCCTTCAACAGCATTTCGCCACAGTTCTTCCTTTTCGGGAATCTCCAATACATCGGCAAGGATATCTATTCTTACTTTTTTGCCCACCTGGTTTTCTAACTGGTGGGTAATTTCATCACGTAATTGCCTCAATCCTTTTGGGTATGGCTTTTTCTGTTTACTAAGGCCTGCAAGTGCCGATTCTTTCTCGTCTTTTTCGGATTTAAGAGAAGAAACAATTGTCTCAACCTCATAGGCGGTGTCTCTCAGAAGCTTATAAAAATGACTTGTTTCATCCATTGCTCGTTCGAACACTGCCAAAGATTTAGAAAATATCGAATAATCGCAGGCTACGAAAACAGCATAACTCTTTTCTAATTTATCTGCAGATTCTAAGAGAGAGGCAAGTTTAGGAGAATGGTCCCACGCATAAATCTTCTCACATAGTCCAGATATAACAGAAGCCTCCCGCTTTAATTCTGTAACATCTTTTTGTAACTGACTAAGAAGATTGCTTTGCTCCTTCAACAGCACATTTTTACTAGCCCGCAGTTTATCTTCCTCACGAGAGACATCACTTTGCGCACACGCAGCAATAAGCTCTGTTTTTCTCTTTTCTTTTTCTTCGATTTCCTGATCAATGTGTTGAATTTTATTTTCTGATTGGGTGACACCCGCTTCACAATCCGCTTTAACTCTGTTTAGCTGGTCAATTTCTTGCTCTAATTCTTCCTTTTGCGCCCAAAGAACAAGGAAGGACTGCTGCTGTAGGCGGAGGGTCGCTTGTTCCATATCATGGAACACTTTCGCAATATTCTGCAGCGCTATCAGTTTGTCTTCCTGACGCTTTGCCAGCTTTTCATGGCGTTGATAATCCCGAATATTTTGCTGCATGGCCTCAATATCCGGACGTTGCTGTACATCACATATATTTTCGGTGATGAACTTTTGAATATCCACAATGGGACGGAAAGATACCGCTTTCTTCATCATCCTTGTTACCTGCGCATTGTGCACATTCCACTTTGCCAGCATATCCTTTTGATATTGCTTCTGTGTATCATAGAACTTGACACGAACACCATATTCATTCTTCAACCTTTTACGGAATTCTGTGTAAGAAAGTGCAATTCCGTTTACGACAAAGCAGTCCCCGGGAATTTTTCCATCATAAATAAAGAAGTGATCGACATTTGTGCCATCGTTGCGGCAATCAAAAGCTATTCCGGTAACAAATTGACTACCTTCCACATCATCCCAGAACTCACAAGCAATGATGGTAGAAAAATCCTTTCCTCGCCGACTTTTTGGATTGTTTTCATCCATGTCTGCACGTAAATATCCATCCAAAGTACGCTGTGATTTTTCGTTTGCAGCTTGGTTGAAATTTCTTGCATTTGTTTCACCTAGAAGGACTATTTGGAGGGCATCAATAACTGTGGACTTACCTGCACCATTCTTACCAGTGAGAAAATTAACGTCATCAACTTCAATTAATTCCTTCGAAAAATACAACCAGTTAACCAACAGAATCTTCTTCAGTTTCTTCATCTCGATCCTCCTTTCTCAAAACAGACACGATACTATTCAATTTCTCATTGGAAACAACAGATAGGACTGTGGGAAGTATCGCAAATTTACAAGTATCTTGATTAAACTTACCATCAATTCTTTGGATAATGGAATGATTTTCTAGTCTTGTAAGTGCACGTTTTACTTCTTCCTTATTCGGTTTTGCTGGCAGGACAGCATAGTCAGTTACTACTTTTTCCAATAGATCCCGGACCGTACATATGGCATCCTGCTCAAGGCCTAAATGTTCCTGATTTTCATCGTAAATCATTCGAATGGCAAGTAATATTGCAGTCTCTTTTTTATCCAGGTTACAACGGTTAGCTTCATCTGTATTCAAAACATAAAAGTATCCATTGAGATCATCTTTGCGTAAATCCCAATCCAAAAGGGATAAATATTGCTGTACTTCTTCGTAATGAATAGAAAGAAATGTATAGTCTGGATTATTAACTCTTCCTTTATCCGGTTTGTAAATTGTACGAACAATATACGTTCGGCTAAGTAACTGATTACAGACAGATTTAAACTGCTCCAGTTCTCTCTGGGAAACAGTATTCAGCCAATCCATATTCATTTTTCTTCCTCCTTACGGGTAATCTGTAACTGTGGGATCTCATATCCGTTTTCTGAATATTTTCCGTCCAGTTCCTTAATTTGATATTTGGCGGCCGTATCGCTGGCAGCTAGCACACTTAGCAGGCTCATGATATAAGCCTTGTCACTCGTCAAATGCATATCCTTAGAAAAACAAATTCCACTAACGCCAAGTAATTCTTCTATATAGGAAGCAATTGCACTTCTTCCATATTCCGAATGCAGAAGTTGCTCGGCCTGCTTTACCATTTCATCATTCATAGCCGGATCTTCAACCATTACTGGTTCGCTAGGAGTACGTTTACCTGGGTGCTTCCGATACCAAAGGCTTTTGGGTGAAAGGAATGACTGCTCATAAAGCTGAAATGCAGGCTGAATCTGTTCTACAAGATTTGCTGCACGTCTATTGCGGGAAAGTGCTTCCAAAAGATAATTTAGATTTCCACGAACGTTATGATCACGGTTTGTTAGGTTTTCTATCTTTTGGGTCGTTGCTCTGGTATAGCGCCGTACTTGCTGATCAATTTCGTCTAAGTAATCATTTTCAATGCAGTCATAACGTTCCTTTACCCAGTATATTTTCTGGAGTAAGTCACGGCGGCATTCTTCCAGTGAATTTCCACGTTTATCCTGAAATGCTACGTTAGAAATTGCTAATAGGAGTGCATCATCCTGTGCCCATTTAATAAGAGTTCTTTGAATTGGGCCTCGATATTTAGGAACAGAATCCTTAATTTTCAATGGTCTTATGTATGTCTCCACAACCTTCTGTCCAAAATCATCAAAATGGGATGCCAGCACTTCATTAATTTCCTGCATTTCTATTTGCATTTTAAAGTAATGTTTTACGTTATGGTAGACCATTTGCAACACTTTTATCAGCGCCTGCGTGTTATCATAGGCACTGTAAATTGCCGCCATTTTGTCATAGGTACTGTCCCCCTCGTCAGCTACCTTAATCGTAGAGTAGGTGCCAAAAACGTAGGAATACCCTCGAATAGGGCTGTCATCCCGCAACTGATGAAAAAGTTCCAGCAGCCTGCTGCTGTATCCAGGGACGGTGATAAATTCTTTAAAATTGTCACCACGTTCTTTTTCAAACCAGCCTTTACTGCATAATTTACGAATCAAGAATCGTGCTCTGCCGGAAATATCTCGTAGTTCTTCTTCGTCAATGTCTTCTCCGTCAAAATTGGCATCCGCTAATTGTTGTTCGAGTTTACTACGCAGCATGGAGTATAGGGTATCTTCTGGTATTTTCAGATTTTCCAGATATGCCGCATATAAGACATCCAATGCATCGGAGTACAATGCCCGATTGGGTGCTGCTAAAACGGAAAATAAATCATCAGGAATTACTTCAAATAATTTCATTCAAATATCCCACCTTATAGGAGTTATACATGACAGGAATGCTATTTTTAAATGGTGATCGTCCAGACATTATATTTCCGAACGGCCAGTTTTATGGTGGCCTTCATTGCGGTGATTGCTTTAAAATCTATCGTAACGAATGGGTAAATGTCAGATTGGAGTTTGAAGAAGGCTGGATACTCATCCATAATAGGCAAAAACTAGAAATTAATTATGGCGAATATGTGGATTTATGACTTTACCCCACCACCAATTTATTTGTTTTCTTCAAGAACTTGGCTGGAATCGGATGATCCAGTTTCCAAGTGATATTCATAGGCCGGGAGCCCTCGTGCCTCACATAGTTGGCCGTGCCCAGATAGGTATAAGCGGCCGCTCCGTTTGTAACGCAGTCAGACTTAAACTCTCGAACAAAGAGCAGGATTTTACTGCCTTTTTCACGATGATGGATATACCGCTGACCTGTGGGCGAAGCATCCGAAGTGGTACTCTGACTCTGCCAATGGAACAGCGTATCATTGATGGAATAATCGTTGTACATGGTCGTGGGAGAGTAGTCCTTGTCTGCCTTATTAAGCGTCACAAAGAACACATCCAGCTTCTGATCTGGCAGCCACTTCACGCCCTCACGAACGGTATCCGGCTTCATGAAGTCCAGTGCTACCAGCAGTTGGTCACGGGTATAGGTACAGTGCAAATCCAGTGGGCAGTCAAAACCTACGTCTACTGTATCATCGATAAAATCAATGTGGCCAAACTGATACCGAAGCAGTTCCAGTAGTTCTCCCAACATAACCGGACTATCCGAAAGGCTGTGCAGATTATCCTGAATATCCTCACCATTCCAATCGGTAACTGCTTTGCCCCAAACCGTCACATAGAACATCTGCATCATACGCTGTTCTATCGGTGCAAGGGCTGCAAGGTCCACGTTATCAATCCGGGGTAGAATGTCCAGCAAGAAATAAATCCACCGTCTGGAGTCCACACAGGAAAACCGTGCAAATGCTTTTGTCAAAGTTTCCTCTAGCGATTCTGTGAAATCGTCCATCACATCTGCCCGAGCACAGAGTCGGGAGAAGGACGAGAATTTATAAATAGCTCTGGGATCAATGTGGTAATAGTCCAGGAAATTGCTTAGAGTCAGTTCAAGGCCGGTATCTTCTGCAAAGGATGCAATACGAGCCACTAGGCCAGCACTATTACCATAAGAAGCTCGGATATTTTCCAAAATATACTTAGCCGATTTCTTCTCCAGCTGAATGTAGCAGCCCTTGGGAACGGAAATAAACCCATCCTTAATTTCTCGGGTAACGCTTCTTGTAGTGTTAGAAAGCAGTGCCGCAAACTTATCTTCAAAATTATATTTCCGATTCGCCTGACCGATAAAGTCCAGAACGGTCAGGCATTCTTTATCCTCACTCAGCCGGAGACCACGGCCCAACTGCTGGAGGAAAATGGTCAGCGATTCGGTGGGCCGCAAGAAAAGAACCGTATTGACCTCTGGAATATCCACACCTTCGTTATAGATGTCCACGACAAAGAGGAAGCGCACCTGTCCAGAGACCAAGCGATCCTTGGCTTCTTTTCTCTCTTCATCTGGAGATTTTCCGGTTAGGAACATAGACGGAATCCCACGCTCGTTAAAGTACCGGCACATAAACTCTGCATGATCCACAGATACGCAGAAGCCCAAGCCCTTTACATCGTCAATATCCGTCACATATTTCAGCAGAGAAGATACCACAAGGTCTGCACGCCGATTTGCAGCAGCGCCACTGAATGTATAGATGTTGGAAAGAGCGGTCTTGTCATAGCCACCAGCGGCCCACTTGAGCTTGTCCAGATCCACGGTATCAGTAACACCGAAATACTGGAAGGGACACAGCAGCTTCCGGTCGATGGCTTCCGGCAAGCGAATCTCCGCTGCAATTCGATTATTGAAATACGGCAGTATGGTCTTACCGTCCATACGCTCTGGGGTAGCTGTCAGACCCAAAAGGATTTTGGGCTGATAGTAATTCAGCAGTTTCTGATAAGCAGGAGCTGCCGCATGGTGGAATTCGTCCACAATGATGTAGTCATAGAAATCAGTGGCTGTTTTGGCTGTAAAATCCTGAGAATTAAAGGTCTGAATAGAAATAAACAGATGATCCACACTGTCCGGTTTGTAGTTGCCTACAAACATTTCGCCAAAGTTGGCATCCTTGAGGACTGCCCGAAAGGTATACAAGCTCTGTTTCAAGATTTCTTCCCGGTGTGCTACAAACAACAACCGGCACTTCTGCCCAGGATGCTGTTTCCGGAAACGCTTATAGTCCAAAGCCGAAATAACAGTTTTGCCGGTACCGGTAGCTGCTACCACCAGATTTCGGTTGAATCCACGTACAGTCCGCTCTGCCTCCAGCCGATCCAGAATCTCTTGCTGGTAGGAATAGGGCGTAATGTCCATAGTATACATTTCAGCATTGTTGCTGCCAAAGTATTTTTCTGCCTTCAGCGCCCGAGCTAGGCGTTCTTTTTGATCTTCCGAGTAGTATTCGAATTCGTTGGAATTCCAATAGCTTTCAAAAGTGGCTGCAATCTTATCAATGGTCTCGGGGAGATCTTTTCGGGTGACTTTCACATTCCACTCCAATCCGCTGGAAATTGCGGCATTGGATAGGTTAGAAGAACCCACATAGGCAGTTGTGAAGCCGGTGTCACGATAAAATACATAGGTTTTCGCATGAAGACGTGTCCGCTTGGTGTCATAGCTGACTTTAATCAGCGTGTTTGGGAGTTTCCTCAGTTCTTCAATGGCTTTTACATCCGTTGCGCCCATATAGGACGTGGTAATGATGCGAAGCTGACCTCCACGTTGCGTAAATTCTTGCAGCTCGTCGATAATTAGGCGCAGGCCACTCCATTTAATAAAGGACACTAGCATATCGATTCGGTCGGCAGAAACAATTTCTTTCTTCAGTTCTGTGAACATCTGTGGTTCATGGATTGCTCCGGTAAATAGAGAACTCTGTGCAATGGATGTCTCCGGGCGATTCATGTCCTTAGCGCTTTTTCCTGCTGCCAGCCGGGGATCAGACTCTTGTAGTAGCGCAAGAAGCTGCTCTGCACGCTGGGCAACGCCCATGGATGCAAAGTCAGCTTCTTTTGTCGTACTCTGAATGAGGGCTACGATCTGATTCGTCAGCTCGATTTGGGCAGAGAGATCCCCTCCGTTATCCCGCACATTGTCCAGGCCAGATTCGATAACTTCGCTTAGATATTGGGATAACACCTTGGAAGCCTCCGCTTTATCAATAGGCGCAACAGATTTCCGGGCTTCCGAAATCCCCGAAAGCTCGGTGTCCAATTGGTTATTGATGACTTGCTCATATAAACCGGGATGTAACATAGTAGGTACCCCTTTATGATGTTCTATATTTTTATCATACTACAAAATAAGTCCAACAATTTGGACGATTGCAATGATTTATGCGAAAAAAGCCCTGCCGATTTGGCAGGGCTTTCAGTGGTATCGTTCATTGCTGCCCTTTTATTTTGGGGACACAGCTGTTTTA
>CAUWEI010000087.1:0-11645 GCA_963557675.1 uncultured Oscillospiraceae bacterium
AATCTACCATATTCAGAACAGAAAATCAACCACAATATCTAAATATTCCAGATTTTTTTCCAATGGCACTCCTGTCTTTCTCAGAACAACAGGTGTACTTTTTTATTCCTTTTTCCCAAGCTTCCGCTTGTTGCCTTTTTCGTCTACAATGTAGGTGTTTTCCAGCTGGCCCACCAGACTGGCCTTCACGGCATCAATATAGATTCGGCGCAGGCCGTCCCGCTCCTTGGTCTCTTCCTCTGTGAGGCCCTCGGCCTTTGCCTTTCTTGCCAGCTCGTTGATTCTGGCAATGACTTCATTCATTTCCATGGTTTATACTCCTTTTTAGTATTTTTCAATTTCAACGGAAATCCGTCCCTTTTTGGTCTGACCCTTCACCATGGCAAGACGGATTTTTCCCTTGCCACGGACAGAAATCACACAGCCCTCTTCCACCAGCTTGTCCGGCTTCATACAGGGCAGACCGTCAATGGCGGCAGCACCTGCCAAAATGAACTGAGCCGCCTGACTTCTTCCCACACGGAACCCGGCACTTACTACACTGTCCAGCCGAAGAGAAGCTAACGTATCTCGGAGGGTAACGGTTTCCGGTGCCGTCACCTGGAGCGTATCCAGAGGCACCTGCTCCACATGGAGCTTGGTTCTTCCGGCACTGACCAGATTTTGCAGCACATAGGGGGTGATCTCTTCCAGCAGGAAAAAGTCACAGGTCCCTTTTCCTACCAAAATATCTCCCACGGTCTCCCGTTTAATTCCCGCTCCCATGAGACTTCCTAAAAAATCCCGATGGGTCAGGGTGTCTTTTTCGTAATAGGTGGCCCGAACCAGTGTAATCGGCCCATCTTCCAGATTGTCCCGGTCCATATAATCCGGGAGATAACAGGCCACGGCCCGTTCTGCACCGGCATAGCCGCCATAGAAGAAAAATTCCTTCTCCCCTACCAGTCTTCGCACCAGCTCCTGTTCCCGAAGGGACAGAAAACAGGTATAGGCCGGAATGTTCCGCCGCTGACCAGCGGATAATTTATCCCAGACCTTCGCCAGAAGTACCCGGTCTTCTCCGGACTGGGCCAGCTTTTCCAATTTTTCCTTGGGGTTCACAGCAATCCTCCTTCTTTGTTGATCCTTCCCATTATAGCCGAATCCGACTCAAATTCCTAGACCCAAAATCCTACCCTTCCCGGAGCCTGATCCTGTCTTTCAATCTTTGGGGGAAGCATTTGACTTTTCTTTCCCAACGGTGCATAATGGAATCATCACGATTCTATGGAGGTTTCCCCATGGACAATATCCGTATGTTGACCCCGCTGCTTGACAGCATTACCGGCAATTTCTGTCACTATTTTCAGCTTTCTAAAGAAGCGTTTACCCAGCTTCTCCAGGAAGAATCCTGGAGTGAACATCTTGCCGGTTTTTTAGGCCACCGCACCGACTGTGCAAAGCTTATGGAGCTATGCCGTCCTTTCATGAATCGGTTCTGTCCGGAACCAGAAGAAGGATGGCTGCGCTTTATCTATGAAGCTCTGGCCGCTGAAATTTTCCCCAATCCCGACCGGGTTCCTTCCACCCCGGCCCAGGAAAACGCCACCCGGTTTTTCCTTCAGGTGCTGGAATGGCTCCTGCAAAAGGAAGGAGAACTTTGTCCCTTTGACCCGCTTCTGGACCCTCACTTTGCCTCGGAACAAGAAATGGAGGGCAGTGCCACAAAACAGGAATACAAGGCCTTTTATAAGCAAATCCACAAAGACCATTTTATCGCCCTTCTTCGCATCGGTCGGGACTGTATGCCCTTCGACCCTGCCAGTCATACCATTGGCGTCAATAATGTCGCCGTTCACGGGGCAAAACTGGCCAAACTGGCAGGTCTTACCGTGGATTTGCCTCTGGTCAGTGCAGCCTCTTTAAGCCATGACATCGGCAAATTCGGCTGCCGTGGAAAGTCCGCCCCTCGAACCCCTTACCTGCACTACTATTTCACTTCTCAATATCTGGAAGAGCGGGAGCTGCCCCACATTGCCCATGTGGCAGCCAATCACTCCACCTGGGATTTGGAATTTGAGAATCTGCCCATTGAATCTCTATTGCTCATCTATGCAGACTTTCGGGTTCGTGGTTCCCGGATTGACGGCAAGGAATACACCAAAATTTACACTTTGGCAGAGGCTTACTCCATTATTCTGTCCAAGCTGGCGGATATGACTCCGGAAAAGCACCGCCGATATGCCACCGTATATGCCAAACTCCGGGATTTTGAATCCTTCCTTGCCTCAAGAGGCGTAAGCCCCGATTTAGAGGTGCAGACCCTTGTGCCCGTTTCTCCCATCCCCCCGGCTCTGGGAGACGGGGAGGCCACCATCGCCGCACTGCGTAATCTCACCTTTGACAACAGTCTGCGGCTCATGAATACATTCAGTACAGACGCTTCCTTTGAGCAGCTCTTAGAACAGGCCCGAAGTGAAAAGAATGTGCAGCAAATCCGGACGTATCTCTTCCTTTTTGAAGAGTATCACAGCTATATGCCCCGAAACAGCAAGACCATGACCATGAGCTTTCTGTATGAACTGCTCATGCACCCGGAGGGAGACATCCGCCGCCGGGCTGCAAAAATCATGGGTCGTATCTTAGCCAACAGCGGCCCATCCTATCGGAAGGAACTTCCTCTGGATGCTCCGGCCGATGCCTACGCCCCCACCCTCATGGGCTACTTTGCCGAGGCCGAACGGCTGTGGGAAGAGGAAATCCAGCTCTGTCTCCACCCGGACCGGAAGATCTCTTCCAAGCACAGCCAGCGGATTTCCGACAGTCTGAAAGTTATTGCACAAAGTCTGTTTTCCGTGTGCTCCAGCTATGATGCCCAAGTCATGGCACGGCCTCTGGTGCGCCGGCTGATGATTGCCACAGGAGCAGACCGGGAATCCCTCACCAGTGCTTTCACGTTTGTCCCTGTAAAGGCCATGGAGTCCGAAACCTTGTCCAAGGTGGTGGAAGTTCTGCTGGGCTATCTGCAAGAGGACAATACCTCTTTACGGCTTATCGTCTTTCGGTGTCTGCAAGCCTTCCTGCGGCAGAAGCCGGAGCTGGCCTCTCAGGTCAAAGACCGTCTGCTGTCTCTGGATTGTGAGGACTCCTTTGCCGTGGATTATGCCCGAACCCTGCTTCTAAATGGGTTCTGCGGCACAGACCTCCCCCTTCCTTCTGCGGATTCCGGAGAGCTGTTCCTCAACAACCTGAAAACCGCCGTTCATTGGACGGTGAAACTGGTCCACATCGACTATCTGCGAAATCAGGTTCTAAAGCACCCATCTGAGGCCTTCCACACCGCCATGCACTTAACCAATCTTCTGTCCGTCAGTGAACATTTAACCGTCCGGGAATATGCAGGAAATACCCTTTTGCAGTTGTCGGATTTTCTCACTGTGGACCAGAAAAACGAAATTCTCGTGGACCTGACCCGTGAGTTGGAGACCGGACAGGAACAGATTTCCTACTACATTCCTCCCTTTGTGGGTCGGCTCATCTGTCAGATGCCGGACAAGGAACTTTATGAAGGCGTGGATTATCTGGCCGACCTGATTCATGAAGGAAATACCGGTTCGCTCCGGGCTGCCAATGCCGCACTTCACACCCTGGGTGCCATGATGAGCCAGCCCCACTGCCGGGAACGCAGTGCCGTTTTTGACCGGGTTCTGGGTTTACTTCTGACCGGAATTGCCCATTATAATCAGGAGATTCATCAGATTGCCCTGCTGGTTCTGTGTCGGAGTATTTTCGGAAACCCCAATATTCCGCTGGAAATCCGGAAAGACTGCCTCATTCGCACCGGGAAAAAGCTTCTGTGTCTTCTCTGCGAGCCTGCCGGAAGCTCCATGACCTTCTACAACCACGCCGCCATGTTGAACCATATGTATCGTCTCATTGTGGCCTGTGAGGTGGAAGGCTCTGCTTTGACCTTCCCACAGCCTAAGCCTGTGGCGTTTTTCCCCGGTACCTTTGACCCCTTCTCTGCCGGACATAAGCAAATCGTCCGGCAAATCCACGACATGGGATTTGAGGTCTATTTGGCCATTGACGAATTTTCCTGGAGCAAACGCACCGTGCCAAAGCTCCTGCGGCGAAAGATTGCTGCCATGTCGGTGGCCGATCAGTGGGATGTGTACCTGTTCCCGGACAATCACCCGGTCAACATTGCCATTGCAGAGGATTTGGCGGCTCTGGCGGCTCTGTTCCCCGGTCGGGAGCTGTACCTCACCACAGGCAGTGACGTGATTACCGGTGCTTCTGCCTACCGTTCCCAGGAACCCGGCTCTGCAAGATACTATAACCATTTGATTTTCCAGCGGGCCGACAGTGCCATTTCCACACAGACCCTTTCCCAAATTCTCAAAGCCAAATGGCAGCTGGTTTCCCTGCCTGCCTGGTGCGAGGGTGTCAGCTCCACCCAGATTCGTGCCTATGTGGACAAGGATATGGACATTTCCATGCTGGTTGACCCCATTGTGCAGTCCTTCATCTATGAACAGGGACTCTATCTGCGGTCTCCCCAGTTCAAAAACCTGCTGACCGCCGGGGATGTGTACTACGAAAATGCCGCTGTTTCTACCTTGAGTATTCCTCCCCTCATGCAGACCTGTCTGCAAAAATACAGCTCCGCTTCCGGTATCTTCCTCCGGGCCAACTCTTCTTCGGAACCTCTGGGCTGGGTCTGCGGTCATACTGTCACCGTTACCAGTCTTTTGGAGACGCTTGGCTCTCTGGATGCTGCGGCCTATGTACGGCAGCACACCTCCGGTCGGATTATGATGGTGGACCATGTTTCCTGCATCAATGAAGAAGCCCCGGAGGTTCGGCGGCAGCTGGTCAATGAGCTGCTGGCCCGGAGTCTGGAAACCGACCACACCTATGCTCTGTGCCGGTGCAAGTGTACCAGTGCCCTATATGAATCTCTGTTGCAGCTGGGATTTCTCCCAATCCCCGGTCAGCCCGATATTCTGTGTGTGGATATGCGTGCGCCTATGGCATTGGTGCAGGACGTATTCCTGTGGATCAAAGAGCCTTTACGCAGTGACCCCCAGGTAGTGCGTACCGTAGAGCAAACCCGGCTGAAGCTTCGCAAGACCCTTTCTGCCCTCTTCCCCGGCAATTTGATGCTGACTTTTGATGCCGAAACCCTGAATCAGAGCCTTTCCAAAAAAGTACAGCAACTCAACGGTGTCACAGAGGTTCCTCCGGGTGTGCGGCAGCTTGGCCCCTATATGTGCGTTCCTTATGGCAAGATTCTGGCCGATGAGGTAGTTCCCAACACCGTCACTAAAACCCTTCACTCCGATAAGGTCTATGACGAAAATATGGAGAGTTTCCGTATCTTAGAGGCTCCCGGCTATTCCTCCCTGTCCGGTCAGATTCGCACCATTAAATCCTTCCGCCGGACAGTGATTCTGGTGGATGACCTGCTCCATCGGGGCCACCGGATTCGGGCCTTGGACCATCTGTTCAAGGAGGAACATGTGGAAATCAGCTCTCTGGTGGTGGGTCTTATGTCCGGACATGGTCGGGATTTGATGCAAACCCAAGGCCGGAATGTGGACTGTGAATACTACATCCCCAACCTGAATCACTGGCTTACGGAAAGCAGTCTCTATCCCTTCCTGGGTGGTGACAGCATCGACCGGCCCAACCAATCCAGCTGGTCCCGTCCTTCCATCAATCTGGTGCTTCCCTATGTGAATCCCACTTTCATTCCTGCCGGAAAGCCCGACGACCGGCTAAAGCTGTCCCTTACGGCGTTAGAAAATGCCCGTGACATTCTCCTGACGCTGGAACGGCAGCACCTTGCCCTTTTCTCCACTGCTCTGACACTGGAACGGCTGGCAGAAGCCCTGTTCCGCCCCAGATTGCCGGATCGTGGCAACTATTTGCAATATGATATGACAGTCCCCGCCTCCAGCTATGTGACCCATGATCTCATGCAGCTGCGGCGTATTTCTAAAACGGAGGTTATCCATGGACTATAGAAAATTTGGTAATTACTGTCTGGCTGGAACCGGGGAATTTCCCCAGTCTGCCACAGAGGTGGAGAAGCCTTTCTCCCCTCTGGTGATTTTAACGCACACCGACCCCCTTTGGAGCCGCTCTTTGTACCCCATTCAACATCTGGGGGAATTGGGACAGGAATCCATCGAAGCTTTGCTCCCGGCCCCCCAGGAACAGGGGGATTTGGCGGAATTTGTGGATGCCCACGGGGCAACGGTGCTGAACACCGCCTTTCCCAAGTGCTTTGAGACGTTAGAGCTGTTCCGCAATGGGAAAAAACAGGGCTTTGTGGTGACACTGGTTGGTCTGGGCGATGTAGGCGGTACGGTTTTGCAGGGCTTGAAGCTTCTGGGAAAGGAGCTTTCCCGGATTCAAATTTTTGACCCCAACGAAAAAGCCTGCCGCCGCTATGAAATCGAATTGAATCAGGTGCTTTCCCCCGATGGAGAACCTTTGCCGGAGGTTACCATCTGCAAGGAGGAAGAGCTGTTCCAGTGTGACCTGTTCCTCTTCACCGCCTCCCGTGGCGTTCCCCCTCTGGGAACCGGCGGAGATGTGCGGATGCTGCAATTTGAGGCCAACCGGGCCATGCTGACCCACTATGCAAAATTGGCTCGAAAGGCCGATTTTAAGGGTCTATTCTGTCAGATTTCCGACCCGGTAGATCATCTGAGTCGGGTGGTATTTCTGGAAAGCAACCGCAATGAGGCAGGAGAACTGGACTTTTTAGGTCTGGCCCCGGAACAAGTCCAGGGCTTTGGTCTGGGTGTTATGGCCGCCAGAGCCAGATATGCCGCAAAGGAACTGGGCCTTTCTCAGGAGTCTGTCCGGGTCTATGGCCCCCACGGTGCAGGTCTGGTGGCAGCAAATGCCCCGGATACCTACGATGATGCCTCTTCTCAGGCCATTACCAAGGCCACCCGGGAAATGAATCTGAGAGTCCGGGAACTGGGCTTCAAGCCCTATATTGCCCCCGGCCTGTCTTCTGCCGCCATTTCCATTCTTCGGCTCATTCGTGGGCAGTCCCACTTTGGTGCCGTACCTGTAGGCGGTGTCTACTTTGGCTGTGACAACACCATGACTGCATCCGGCCCTCTGCTGTATCGGGAGGCCATGCATCCGCAACTCTTTGACCGGGTGGACGAAGCCTTCCGGGATTTGAAAGGGTTTTCCTATGACAGATGAATTGATTCTTCTAAAGGTTGAATCCAGTCCACGGTTGGAGCGGCTTTTGGAATTTTCTCTGCAGGGCCTTTCCTACCGGACTGTCACCCCTCAGGAATTATCCACAGGGGCTGTTAAAAACAGACGGATTCTCTTTGCCCTCTATGTGGATGAATTGGGCATGGGGCCGGAGTGTTTCGGACTTCTGCGGCTCATGCGAGCCAATCCCGGCATTTTACAGGGTTGTGTGGGTAGTATTATCGTAGATGGTGCGGGAGAACTGTACACCAAACAGGCAGCACAGGCGGTCACTCTGGCTGCCAATCTGGCAGGCTGTATGTTCCCCGGAAAACCTCTGGTAGAAGGAACCGGCTCTTTATACAATCAGCGTGTTTCTGCAAAGCGTATGGAATGTACCTTGGAAGAGGCCTATTTCCTCCGCTCTCAGGAGCTGGTACAGCGGCTTGTTTCTTTCCACAGACCCAAATTTTCCCGGCCTAAGATTTTGATGCTTCATGCCTCTGACAATCGGAAATCCAACACGGTTGCCATGGGTCGGGAAGTATTGGAGCATCTGTCCCCCTACTGCGACATCAAAACCATCAGTCTGCAAAACGGTGCTATTTATGACTGTCGGGGCTGCTCCTATAAGGCCTGTCTGCACTATTCCCAAAGCGGTACCTGCTACTATGGCGGTGCGCTGCCTACGGAGGTATTTCCTGCCATTTTGGAATGTGATGCCATATTGCTGCTGTGTCCCAACTTTAACGACTCTGCCAGTGCCAACATTATGGCCCTCATCAACCGTATGACAAATCTGCTCCTTCGGTCTCCTCTGTTTGACAAGTACCTGTTTTCCATCGTGGTCTCCGGTTACTCCGGAAGCGATTTGGTGGCCCGGCAGATTTTAGGTGCCCTTTGTCTCAACAAGACCATGATGCTGCCCCCTAACTTCTGCATTTTTCAGACTGCCAACGACCCCGGCTCTGCTATGAACAGTCCCGGCATCCACAGCCGTTTGGAGCGTTGGTCTCGTGAAATTCTCCACACATTACTCCCGGAAACATCTTCCGAAGTCAAATAGTTATAAACAGGGGCTGTTGAATCTTTCAACAGCCCCTGTTTCTTTGTATTCAAATGTCGCAAAACCAGGTCTGCCAGTTTTTCTTCCCGTTCACAGCTTTAACCTGTAAATTCTATGCAGCGGCATTCCCTCACGATAAGTGATTTCCCGTGGAAATCATACCATTCAAATCAGTAAAAAGACTTTCTGTAACATTTGGATTGCGTGTTCCAAACAAATAGTACTGACCGGAGGTTGTTTTGATTTTCAGGTAGGGCGGATTGGTAGGGTCTGCGATCATTTTCAAATCAGGCATACCATTTCCTGCAAAGCTGCCCTTGCACAAATGCTGTCCGCCCAGTCCATTGGTTCGCCGCAAGCCTTCCGGCATTTCGTTCAGCAGTTCCATCTGTTCAATCTCCCCAAAAGGAACCTCGTAGCGGGTGCTTCCATTTTCACAGTACACCGTCTGCTCTGTGGTATCCAATACAATATTGCTTTTATCCTCCAAGCCCAAAGAAACAAGCAGTACCATGGTGCCCACCAGAATCGCCACTCCAAAACCGGTGATGATCTTTCCGCCGGTGGATGCCAGATTGAAGGTGCTGTTGACTCCGGTACGGGCATTGACCATCATATGGCTGTCATTCGGATTATAATAGAACAAACCGCCCAGCCAGTAGTCATCCTCGTCGGCATACCATTCCGTTCCGCTTTCTGCGGTGAGTTTTTCCTGTAGCTTCCGTGTCTGCATTTCTGCCACTAATACGAATCCACCAAAGCCAATGGCGGTGAGAATCATCAAGCTCATGCCCATTGGAACTGACAGCTCCATGGCCCAGACGGAAAGCGAAATAAATACTGCACAATACGCACTTGCAACCCAAATCCGATTCCACATCCGGTATCGGAGCTGACTGAGGGTTTTCGTCAACTCCTGATTTCCATCAACGGTTTCGGATTTCCTGCGATAGCAGAACACCGCCACGCAGTAGCTCAAAGCCACAATACCGACGCAGAGGATATGCAGCCATCGCATTTCAGGCTGCAAAGCAATCGGAACTACACAAAGGGCTGCGGCCAGCAGATACTCAATCACCTTTGGATTGGGGTAATCAATCATTGCAGACATATCAACCCGTACCTGCTGTTTCAGCGGAGAATTCCAGCCTCTCTCCTTCTTGAGTCTTTTCATCTTCTGATTAAAAAGAACATATACGCCCATTGGCAGCACAATGTCCAGCACCAGCATCACCGACCAGCAGATTAAGCTGATGGCCATATCCGGGATAAACGCACCGGCAACGCTGGCAATGGCCAAAAGCAGGCAGACAAGATCTGTTTTCTTTTTAAACTGCTTCAAAATCTGCTGAACCTGCGGATCTTCATGGGCTTCAAAGGGCAGCGTTGCTCCCAACACAATGTTTTTCTTAAATTTACTGTCATTTCTTTGCGACAGCCATTCGCACAGAAGAACTACCCAAAGGCTGCTCCAAAATAAAAGTCCAAACATATTATAGTCCCTCCTTCAAACAGGTTTGACATAAAGCCAAAATGTTTTCATCATTCAGTCCCTGCAATCGCAGTTCTGCTAATATAAGTTGCAGACGATTCATAACATCTGCATTCAGAGGTACGGATGGGGTCCCTTCCGCAATTACCGTACCGCTTCTGCGGTCTGTGTGCACATATCCTTCCGATTTTAAAAGCTGATAGGCTTTACTTATGGTCATCATATTGATACCGCTTTCATCGGAAAGAGCTCTGATGGTCGGAAGCTGATCTCCCGGTTTTAACTCTCCTTTGGATATTGACAGCACAACCTGATTGCGAAGCTGCATATACAGTGGTGTTTCACTTTGGAAATCGAAGTCCCATATCATTTTCAGGCCCCCTTTTATTTGCATTATATCATATAATGCAAATAATGCAATAGCGTCCAACAGATTTATTTTCTCCGTTGTACCATAATTCCACCGGAAGCTGTAGCGTTGCAGTTATTATAGACATAAAGTTAAAAATATCCGGAGAAATCACGAACTAACCGTGATTTCTCCGGATAAATTATTACGCTATTTTTTGAAAATCCTATCTTACGACAGACCCGGTTTCATTACCAATTAACCGATTTTCTCGAAGTCCTCAGGACCATGCTTGCACAGGGGGCAGACATAATCTGCGGGAAGCTCCTCTCCCTCGTAGACATAGCCACAGATCTTGCAGATCCAGCCCTTCTGCTGGCCCAGCTGGGGAGCGGGCTTGGGCTTGATGTTCTCGAAGTAGTAGGCATAGGTCACGGAAGGAATCTCAGAGAGAATCTTTGCCTCGGTGACATCGGCAATGAACAGGGTGTGAGTACCCCAATCCTGGGTGGAAACCACATTGCCGGAAATCACAGCGTTAGCAAACTTAGTCAGGTATACGGTGCCGTTCTGGCTCCGGTCGGAGAAGGCCCAGCCCTCAAACTTATCGGTATCCCGGCCACTCTGGAAGCCAAAGTGCTGGAACATCTCGAAGGGCACATCCTGAGACAGGACAGAAATGCTGAACTGACCATTCTTCAGAATCATGTCGTGGGTGAGGTTCGCCTTATTCACGGCGAAAGCCACACGCTTGGGGGTATCGGTGAGCTGAATCACGGTGTTCACAATGCAGCCGTTGTCCTTTTCGCCGTCCTTAGCGGACAGAACAAAGAGGCCATAGGAGAGCTTGAACATTGCGTTGGGGTCCAGAGCCTTGGATTCTTCCACATGCTCAGCAGGCTTGGGCATGGAATCCACAACGGCATCCACCAGAATACTCATCTGCTCAGTCTCCTTCAGGGAGGAACGGATGGTAACGGTCTTGTCCAAAATGGTGGTATTCTTCAGCTCAGACAGCAGATCCCGCATGAGCTTGCCGCTGGTGGGTGCCCAGGAGCCATTCTCTATCAGAGCAATGGTGCGGTTCTGGAGATTATGTGCTACGAGATCGTGGAGCAGGTCTTCCATCTTTACGAAAATACCTGCATTGTAGGTAGTAGCAGCGAAGATCAGGTGGCTGTAACGGAACGCAGCAGCCACAATGTAGGAAGCAGGAGTCACAGACACGTCAAACATTACGGTCTTGACACCCTTCTCACGCAGGCGGCAGGCCAAAATCTCGGCGGCATTGGCAGTGTTGCCATAGACGGAGGCATAGGCAATGACCACACCGGTTTCCTCGGGGGTGTAGGTAGCCCAGGCCAGATACTTTTCGATGAACTTGCCGATGTCCTTCCGCCACACAAAGCCGTGGAGGGGGCAGACCATCTTGATTTCCAGACCGGCGGCCTTGGTCAGCAGAGCGGTGACCTGAGTGCCGTACTTGCCCACGATGTTGCAGTAGTAACGGCGGGCTTCGTCCCTGT
>CAUWEI010000088.1:0-11462 GCA_963557675.1 uncultured Oscillospiraceae bacterium
GCACTGGTGCGACTGCGCCGGGAATTGGGCCTCCCTGCCACCTTAGCGCAAGCGGGGGTTTCTCCGGAAGAAGTCCAAAAAAACAGCGATTCCATCGTACAGGCAGCGTTGGCAGACCCCTGTTGTACCACTAACCCAGTCCCTCCTACCTTTGAGATGCTGAAAAAGCTTTTGTCCGAGGTGACCGCAGATGGGTGATTCGTTGTTGTCGGTGGGCATTGATGTAGGGACTTCCACCACACAACTCATTGTATCTCGTCTCACGGTGGAGAATCAGGCAAACGCCTACAGTGTGCCGGATTTGCAAATCAAAGAGCGAGAAATTCTTTATCGCAGTCCCATTCACTTTACGCCCCTATTGTCCGAAACTACTTTGGATGCTTCCGGGATTGAGGAAATTGTAGCAAACGAATACCAATCCGCTCATATTGTCCCGGAAGAAATCGCCACCGGTGCCATTATCATCACCGGAGAGACTGCCCGAAAAGAAAACGCAAAAGCAGTCTTGGAAGCTTTGGAAAAATTTGCAGGAGACTTTGTAGTGGCCACAGCAGGTCCGGATTTGGAAAGCATTTTAGCCGCCAAGGGGGCCGGGGCGGATGTGTACAGCGAAACCAGTCCCCTTCCGGTCCTGCATATGGATATTGGTGGCGGGACCAGTAATCAGGCTTTGGCGGAAGATGGAGTCATTACAAAAACCAGTTGTCTCAATGTAGGCGGTCGGCTTATTCGGATGGAGCATGGAACCATCACCTATGTCTCCCCAGTTCTATCCACCCTTTGTACTCTTCATCCAGGAGATATGGCAGACCCATCCAAACTGGAAGACGTTGTTTCTATTTTAGTCAAGGCTTTGGAATCAGCGGCTGGGCTTTGTTCCGACCCCATTCCTCCCAGTTTGATTACCAACCGTCTGTTCCCTCTATCCGGCCCTGTGATTGTCTCCTTTTCCGGAGGTGTCGCAGACCTTATCGAAACCACACCGGAAAATCTGGAACTCTATGGCGACATCGGCCCCATGTTGGGTCGGGCCATCCGACGCAGCAAGCTCTGTGCTGGGTCTTACCGTCTGGGAGCAGAGACCATTCGGGCCACGGTGATTGGTGCTGGCTGTCACAGCACCCAGCTTTCCGGCAGTACAGTCTATGCAAGGGACATGGTATTCCCTTTGGAATCGCTTCCCGTTTTGTGTCTGACAAAAGAAGAGCAGGAGTTTCCTTCCGAAAAGCTTCGGGATCGAATCGAATCTCTCAAAACCCCATGGCCAGACGGCCCTGCCGCTGTATTTCTTCCCGGCTTCAATAGCCCCAGCTATGACGCACTGGAAGCTTTGGCCAATCGATTGGCTAATGTACTTCCAGTCCTTCCTTCCCCTCATGTGGTGGTAACCGGGTTTGATATGGCAAAAGCCCTGGGCTATGCGTTGGCCCCAAAGCTTTCCGGACCTCTTCTGTGTCTCGACGGTTTGGAGCTGACCTCCGAAAGCTTTCTGGACATCGCACCACCGGTGGCCCATGGAGCTGCCTTCCCCGTGGTTAAAAAAACTCTGGTACTGGGATAATAAATAAAGGAGCATCCGAAATGATACTAAAAACCAGGCTATTGGGAACAACCTATTCGTTCCCTGACCTAAAAACCGCCTTAGCCAAGGCAAACGAAGAAAAAACCGGCGACCAGCTGGCAGGGCTTGCCGCCGAAAGTGCCCAGGAACGGGTAGCCGCAAAGGTGGTCGTATCCAACCTTCTTCTAAAAGACTTGCGGGAAAATCCTGCCGTTCCCTACGAAAGCGACGAAGTGACCCGAATCATCATGGATGATCTCAACGAGCCGCAATATCAGAAAATTGCAAACTGGACGGTATCTCAGCTTCGAGAATATATCCTCTCAGAGACCACCACAGAAGCCGATCTGCACCGTCTCAGTCGAGGTCTGACCCCGGAAATGGCAGCGGCTGTGGCAAAACTCATGAGCAATCTGGACCTCATTTATGCCGCCCAGAAAATCCGGGTCACCGCCCACTGCAACACCACCATTGGTTGTCCTGGAACCCTCTCGTGCCGTCTTCAGCCCAACCACACCACGGACGATGTAGACGGAATTCTGGCTTCTACTCTGGAAGGCCTCACCTTTGGTGCCGGCGATGCCGTAATCGGCCTGAACCCCGTAACGGACTCTGCACAGCGAGTAAAAGAAGTGTTGGAGCGGTTCCGTGAGGTAAAAGAGCGTTGGCAAATCCCGACACAGACCTGTGTGCTGGCCCATGTAACCACTCAGATGGCAGCTTTGGAAAAAGGAGCTTCCATGGATTTGGTCTTCCAATCCATTGCAGGCAGCCAAAAGGGTAACGAAGCCTTTGGCTTCTCTGCCCAGACGCTGGAAGAGGCCAGAGCTATGGCCCTTTCACAAGGTACTGCCGAAGGGCCTAATGTGATGTATTTTGAGACCGGTCAGGGTTCGGAGCTTTCCTCCGACGCTCACTTTGGTACCGATCAGGTTACTATGGAGGCTCGTTGCTATGGCTTTGCACGGCACTTCTCTCCCTTCCTGGTGAATACGGTGGTAGGTTTTATCGGCCCGGAATACCTGTATGATGCCAAGCAAGTCACAAGAGCAGGATTAGAAGATCACTTTATGGGTAAACTTTTAGGGGTTCCCATGGGCTGTGATGCCTGTTATACCAACCATATGAAAGCAGATCAAAACGATATTGAAAATTTGGCAACCCTTCTCACAGCCGCAGGATGCAATTACTTTATGGGCATTCCCCACGGCGATGACATCATGCTGAACTACCAGACCACAGGGTTCCGGGAAACAGCCACCTTACGAGAGATCTTTGGTCTCACGGCCATTGCTCCCTTCCAGGAATGGTTGGAGCGTATGGGGTTTGTCGAAAACGGACATTTAACCAAAAAGGCCGGAGACGGGTCCTGCCTTTTATAACCAGCAAGGAGGAACGACATGAATCAGGAGGAGCTGAAAACACTGGTGGCCCAGATGCTCCGGCAGATGGCACCTCTGGAAGAACCCCAAGTCAAAGGGAGCGAATACCGCCCTACCGCCCCAGCCCCGGAAGCTTCGGAGGAAGCTCTGGAAGACTTGTCTACGGTAGACCTTCGCAAACAATATCTGGTCCGTGACCCCGCAGACGGTCCCGGTTTTCTTCGCTTGAAAGCAAAAACACCCGCCCGTCTTGGAGTCGGGCGGGCCGGCCCCAGATACAAAACCGAGACCTTTCTGCGGTTTCGTCTGGATCACGCCGCCGCACAAGACAGTGTATTTGCAGAAATCGGCCCGGAGTTTGCCAAGGAAAACGGGCTGATTCCGGTGAAAACGTGCTGTGAAAACCGAGAACAGTATCTTACCCGACCGGATTTGGGCAGACGGTTTGACCGAGAAAACAGCGAGATTATCCAAAGAAGCCTTCCAAAAGCAAGTAAAGTGCAGCTTATTATTGGTGACGGTCTTTCCTGCGCCGCCATTTTAGCCAATGCCATGGACTGTGCAAAAGCCATTCAGCAGGGATTAAAAGCACAGGGCATTGAGACCGGCCCCATTTTGTATGTGGAAAACGCACGAGTCGGCTCCGGGGATTTTGTGGGCGATCTCACAGGCTGTGAGCTGGTGTGTATTTTGGTGGGCGAGCGGCCCGGCCTGGTCTCTGCAGAGTCCATGTCCGCCTATCTCACCTATCATCCCCACACCGGAATTCCGGAATCCAAACGCACGGTGGTATCCAACATCCATCGTCAGGGTACGCCCAGTGTGGAGGCTGGGGCACACATTGCGGAGTTGATTGGAACCATTTTAAATAAAAAGGCCTCTGGTGTGGACCTTCTGCGGGGGGCGGTGTAATGAATCGGATTCCTGTTCAGGTGTTATCCGCTCAGTTTTTGCCCAACGCAGACCCAAAGCTCTGTCAGGCCCTTGGTGTTTCCGATGACTGGCGTTGCCTGGGCCTCATTGCAACGGATTGTGACGATGCCACTTATATTGCTTTAGATGCAGCTACCAAGGCCTCCACTGTGAAGGTCACCTATGCCCGAAGTCTTTATGCCGGGTCTTCCTATGCATCCAGCCCTATTTCCGGCGAGGTACTTGGGATTCTTTCCGGCCCCACACCTTCAGAGGTTCGCAGCGGCATGGATGCCGCTCTGGATTTATTGTCTTCGGGACAGGTTGGGTTCTGGGACGAAAGCCATTGTCTGGCCTATACCGTCAGCCGCACCGGTTCCTTTTTGGCAAGGGAGGCCAATGTGCCGGAAGGCAGTCCCCTGGCCTATCTCATTGCCCCGCCCCTACCTGCCATTTCTGCACTGGATGCTGCACTAAAAGCCTCGGATGTGACTCTTGCCAAACTCTACGCTCCGCCTACTGAAACCAACTTCGGCGGTGGTCTTCTCACCGGCACCCAGTCTGCCTGTGTAGCTGCCTGCGAAGCGTTCCGGCTGAAGGTCGAGGAAATTACTGCTGCTTCCCATTCACATTTGATATAAAGGAGAATCACTATGGATCAGGATCTCGCCTCCCGTCAGGAGGCCAGAGAGCTGGCACAGCTTGCACAGCAGGCACAGCAAAAGCTGCGTACCTTCTCGCAGGCTCAGCTGGATCAAATTACCCAAGCCGTCAGTCAGGCTTTTTCCGCTAATGCCGCCAAGCTGGGCCGTATGGCACAGGAAGAAACCGGTTTCGGTAACGCAAAGGACAAAGAAACCAAAAACCGTTTCGCTTCTGAAAAGGTCTATGAAGCCATACAATCCATGAAGACCGTAGGTCTGTTGGATGAGAACCGGGAAAAGAAACTTTGGGAAATTGGAGTTCCCGTCGGTGTCATTGCTGCCATCGTTCCTTCTACCAATCCCACCTCCACGGTTTGCCATAACGCAATGATTGCATTGAAGGCAGGCTGCGCCATTGTGTTCACCCCCCACCCTGCCGCCGCAAAATGCACCTTTGAGGCCGTTCAGGTGGTGGCACAGGCCGCACAGGCAGCGGGCTGTCCCAAGGGTGCCGTATCCTGCATGAAGCTGTCCACCATGGAGGGAACCAAAGAACTGATGACCTGTCCGCAAGTACGGCTGATTCTGGCGACCGGTGGCCCTGGTATGGTAAGAGCCGCCTATTCCTCCGGAAAGCCTGCCATTGGCGTTGGTGCTGGAAACGGCCCGGCCTATATTCATCACTCTGCGGATGTATCCAAAGCCGTGGAACAGATTCTTTCCTCCAAGACCTTTGACAATGGCACTATCTGTGCTTCGGAACAGAGTATTTTGGTGGAGCGGAGTCTCGACCAGCGTGTACGGCAGGAATTGAGCAGACAGGGCGGTTATTTGATGAATGACCAGGAAGCCCAAAAGGTTGGAAAGATTCTTTTCCGACCCGATGGTCGTCTGAATCCCAAGATTGTAGGCCGAACTGCTGCTGAGATTGCCAATCAGGCTGGGATTTCCATTCCCTCCAATACACGGGTGCTTCTGGCGCAGCAAACTCAGGTGGGAGATGCTGCCCCCTATTCTTGGGAAAAGCTTTGTCCCGTCCTTGCCTACTATGTAGAAGAGAACGAGGACCAGATTCTTCATCGAGCACAGGAACTTCTGTATTTGGAAGGTGCCGGGCATAGCTTCATGATTCACGCACAGGACGAAGCTGTGGTTCGCCGTTTTGCCTTGGAAATTCCGGTATCCCGTTTTCTGGTCAATACCCCCGGCGCATTGGGTGGTATTGGTGCAACCACCAATCTCTTCCCTGCCATGACCTTGGGCTGTGGTGCCGTAGGCGGCAGCTCCTCTTCCAATAACATTGGGCCTATGGATTTAATCAATGTGAGACGGGTGGCCTGGGGCACCGAATCCAAACCTTCCCAGGCGCTTCCCGATGAAGATCTCATTTCTGCTCTGGCAGCGGAAATTATGAAAAAATTTTTGTAAGGAGAAATAAAAATGACTGATCTCAACAACACAAACGCTCTGGGTATGGTGGAAACCAAAGGTCTTGTCGGTGCCATTGAAGCAGCCGACGCTATGGTAAAGGCCGCAAATGTCCTGCTGGTAGGCAAAGAGCAGGTTGGTGGTGGTCTTGTGACCGTCATGGTTCGTGGTGATGTGGGAGCTGTAAAGGCCGCTACCGATGCCGGTGCATCCGCTGCCGAAAAAGTAGGCGAGCTGGTTTCCGTCCATGTGATTCCCCGTCCTCATGCAGAAGTCGCCGCAATTCTGCCCAAGGGCCGCACCTCCGAAGGAGAAGCCTAACCTATGGCCCTATTTACAGAAGATGCCGTAAAGGCCAATCTACGCAACAAGGATGGAAAACGGGTCTTCTATCTTGCCACTGGGGATCGTCTGACTCCGGGGGCAAAAGATTTTCTTCGTGCCAATCGCATCGAAATCCTCCCCGTGGAAAAAGCAAAGCCCACATCGTATCACACTTTGCTGGGTGCCACATTACAGGATAAGCCAGAATCCATGACCCATCTGAACTCGGAATATCTGGTGCTGAAAAACCACCCCAGAATTCTATTTCGGGGAGCGGTAGACGGTTTGGAGGCCGATTTGCTTTTGGCGCAGCAGGAAGCCCATGAAGCCGGATTTCCCGCCATCTGTCGGGCCTTGGGGGAAGCTCTGGACTTTGTCCGAAAAACCATTCGGCACGATGTGCTGGACACCCCTATGGAAGACTGTTCTCTGGGCGGTCTTTCTCCCCAGGAATTACGGCTTCACAGTCAGCAGCCACAAAAATATTACAATCAACCCCATTTTATGCCAGACTATACCCAGCCCAAAACGCTGCTTCTCATCCACAAAGCCAGAGCTGCTGCACGACAGACTGAGCTACAGTGTTATGAGGCCTTCCGAGACCGGGAAGGCCGATGCACCAGAGAAGATTTGCTGCAAGGGTATAATCGTCTCAGCAGCTTCCTCTGGATTCTGGAAATTCGTCTGGCTGCCGGGGAGAGAAAGGGGACTGCTCCATGATGTCCAATCTGGAACACTTGGCATTGCAAGTCGTAAACCGTATGTTTATTGAAGTGGAAGCCTCCGGCCGCCACGTCCATTTGACTAAGGAACAGTCTCAAATCCTATTTGGCTGCACTCTGGAGCCGTCTCGGCCCCTGTCTCAGCCTGGTCAATTTGTGAGCAAGCAGCGTGTTTCTATCGTAGGGCCGAAAGGCAGCTTCGCCAATGTAGCCGTTTTAGGGCCGGAGCGCAAAGAAGGACAGGTAGAAATCTCACTTACCGATGCTGTTTCCCTCGGCCTGACTCCTCCCATCCGTCTATCTGGTCAGATTCAAAATACACCGGGGATTCTCCTGCGTGGGCCTGTGGGAGAATTGACCCTTTCTTGTGGTGTCATCGTAGCCCAGCGGCACATTCATTTAGACCCGGAAAGTGCCAAGGTTCGAGGTCTGAAAGATGGGGATGTGGTAAAAGTCAAGATACTCACTTGCAGGCCGGTGATTTTTGAGGATGTCGTGGTACGAGTTCACCCCAGCTTTTCGCCCCGGGTTCACATCGATTTTGATGAAGCCAACGCCTGTGCCTACCGCAAGGGGGATTGGGGGATGATTCTTCGTGAATGAAATGCTCATTCAAGCCGTGACCGACCGGATTTTGGAAGAATTGGGGCTGCCCCCTGCCCTTCTGGTAGGAAAAGAACCAGCCCAATCTCTGGGATACCGCTATGTGACCAAGGCCCCCTTTGAAGCTGTGGTCATCGGAAGTCTGACCCCGGGCCAGCTTCTTTATTTCCGAAACGAGGAGGTTTTGCAGGCCTTGGAGGCAGGAATCCCCGTCTACCTCTATTCTCCCGGACTTCCGGGAAAGGACTGCAAAAATCCCGGACTTCGGAATCGGTATATGAGTGCCAGACGGGAACTGAAGGCACTGGGAATTCAGTTTACAAAAGAAACAGAAAAATCCCATCTTATCTGTGCCAAAGAAGCCCAGAGACTGAAAGCACAGGGCCTTGCGGTGCCGGAAGGGGCCAGACTGACTCCTCTGGCCAGAGACATTTTGGACCCCAGTTCCCACTCCACATCATAGAAGGGAGGCAAAACCATGGAGATTGGTACTGTTACCGGAGCAGTTTGGGCAACCCGGAAGGCCCGGCAGCTTGCGGGCCATACCCTTTTAGTGGTTCGTACCGATCAGGGCAAACGGGTCGCTGCGGATTTTGTAGGAGCTGGGCCGGGAGACCGAGTACTTCTGGTTTCCGGCTCCACGGCCAGAATCTACTGCGAAGATTCCCCGGTCGATACGGCAATTGCTGCCATTTTAGATCAGGAGGTAGACCATGTCACCCCATGAAATCCTCATTGCGGTCATGTGCATCTTTGCCGTTTTAGGTGCCATCGACCGAATTTTCGGAAATCGAATTGGGTTAGGTGTTGAATTTGAAAACGGTATTTTGGCTCTTGGTTCTCTAGCTCTGTCCATGATCGGTATGATTTGTCTGGCCCCCGTGCTGGCTAATGTACTGCGGCCTGTGGTAGTGCCGATATACCGTTTTCTTGGGGCAGACCCTGCCATGTTTGCCGGAACCATTTTAGCCAATGACATGGGTGGTGCTTCTCTGGCTCGGGAGCTGGCGGAAACCCCGGAAGCCGCCGATTTGGGTGGTCTTTTGGTGGGTGCTATGCTGGGTGCCACACTGGTCTTTACCATCCCGGTTGCTTTGGGAATTCTGGAGCCGCAAGACCGGCCCTATCTTGCAAAAGGCGTACTGGCGGGCATTATTACCATCCCGGTAGGTGTCCTGGTAGGCGGCCTGGTGGCTGGCTTTCCAATTTTAATGATTCTAAAAAACTTAATTCCCATTGTCCTCATTGCATTACTCATTGTCTTGGGCCTGTGGCGTTTTGAAACAGGCATTATCAAAGGCTTCCATGTCTTTGGCAAAATCATCATTGCACTGATTACCATAGGACTGGCTGCCGGATTGGTAGAATCTCTTACTGGCCTGGTGCTCATTCCCGGACTAGCTCCCGTAGAGGAAGGCTTGGAAATTGTGGGAGACATCACTCTGGTGCTGGCTGGTGCATTTCCTCTGGTTTGGGCCATTACAAAAGTATTCCGCACCCCTTTGATGAAGCTGGGGTCCCTTTTGGGCATGAATGACCGGGCCGCTGCCGGACTGATCGCCAGTCTTGCCAATTCCATTGCCATGTTCGGCATGGTGAAGGACATGGATCAAAGAGGTAAAATTATCAACATTGCCTTTGCCGTTTCTGCAAGCTTCGTATTCGGAGACCACTTGGGCTTTACTGCCGGGTTTGCGCCTGAAATGCTGATTCCGGTGATTTTGGGCAAGCTTGCTGGAGGTATTACTGCCGTTCTGGTGGCAATGGCTATGACAGGAGGCTTCCATCATGACAAAGAAAGAGATTGAAGACATTCTGCGAGAACTCATAAAACAGGAGCTTTCCGGGCCAAAGATTCTTTCCTCTCCCCTTTCCTCTCTGGAGGTTCGGCCGGAGGATCGACTGGATACGGGGGACCCCAGTCACAAGGTTTGGACCCGGGACCTCTTTTCTCTGGAGCAAAGTCCTCGTCTGGGAGCGGGGCTTATGGTCATGGAGCACACGACCTTTCCCTGGACACTCTCCTATGATGAGATTGATTATATTGTGGAAGGCTCTCTCACCATTCGTTCCGCCAGTGGTTCTGTGACCGCAGGACCGGGAGAGGTCATCCTGATTCCCAAGGGAAGTCACATTCAGTTCTGTGTCCCGGAAAAGGCTCGCTTTCTCTATGTCACTTATCCTGCCGACTGGCAGAGTAAATAAACAGAATGTATTTATGTCAGGCACGGCATAGCCCCATTTAGGGGCTATGCCGTGCCTGTTTTTTAGCATAACGCTTCGTACAATTCTATTTTCTGGTTATCTTAACCAAAATTTTCAATCTACTTTGACTTTTAAGTTTTAGCGTGATATGATGCAGTTGGATTTCACAAAAAAGTGCAAGCTCCATGATAATCCTAATTTACAGAATAAAAACGGAAGAAGCTTTGCTTCTGGTATAGTTAAATTCCCTGTTTATGCACATCCGGTGCAGGATTTAGCCTGCTCCTGTTGTGTTCCGTATCAGAGAAAAGATGCAGACCGTGGGATAACAGATTTGAAAGGGTGTTTTATTTGAATACAAAGATAACTCTTAAGACTGCAAATCAATTTGTAATCAGGTTGTTTTCCTATGCCAAACTATTGACCGCATTTATGTTTTTCCTTGTACTGAGCAACACAATATTCATGTATGTGGTTCCTATTTTTACAGAGCATATTGTTGATGGCCTGCTGGGAACCGGGACGGGCCCGGTGAGCCTTTGGCTCGTCATTGGCTATGTGGCAATTCTGCTGATTTCTGTCATTTCAGAAAACCTTGAACGGTTCATTTCCATAAAACATGGTGAGGTAATTGGCAACCGATTCCGAGATCATTTTTCAGGATTATGCTGAGAAAAAATTATGTAGAGTTTCGTCAGCATTCCTACGGAGATGTAGAAACCGCTATGACTTCCTGCATTGAAGACATCAGTGATGCTGCATATTGCTTTATAGAAACTCTGATCGTATATCCAATCGGTATGATTTTAGGCGTTGCCTATATTTCGGGTATTTCTTATTGGCTGCTCCTGATTTTGCTGGCCCAATTGCTGCTGAATTACCTCATTATGCACCACGGCAGTACACTGATGAACAAGACACAAAAGGAAAACTACCGCTGCCAAAGCCACTATTTTTCTGTACTGTCCGGGCTGTATAACGCTTATGAAAATATTCGTTTGTTGTTTCTCCAGAAAAATGTGGATAAGAAGCACCAACAGGAAAGCAGCAACTTTGCCCGATCTAATGTAAAAATGGCGAGAGTAAACTGTATCAATATATCCATGCTGCTTGGATTATCTGATGCCATACTGAACATAGCCGTTATTTTTATATTTTACCATCTCATTCAAACGGGACAAAGCTCCATCGGAGCGTATTTGGCGTTTGTTGCCATGAAGGAAGCCATCAGCGGATGCTTTAATGGGTTTATCAAATTAAAAATGAACAAGGTGCAATTTGATGCCGCTCTTGAACAAATCAATGCAGTCGAACCTATTGAAGAATATTTGCAGTATGATTTTTCTTCAGACAAGTCTGCACCTGCAAAGGCAGACAGCATTGCTTTACGCAATGTTCGGTATTCCTACCCCAACAGTGAAAAGCTTTTTCGGTTTGACTATGAATTCAAAAAAGGTAACTGCTATTTGGTAACAGGAGAAAACGGAGTTGGAAAATCCACCCTGGTGCGGCTTTTGACCAATACATTGACAGATAAAATCCGTGTCAACACAGACGGCACCACCATCAAGGTATTGCCCCAAAACATTCAGCTGTTCGACGAGAACATTGTGGACATACTGCTTGATGAAAACACTGTGTTTTCAGAAAAGATTGCGGTTAAATTAGGTGTTATTGAACT
>CAUWEI010000089.1:0-11390 GCA_963557675.1 uncultured Oscillospiraceae bacterium
CCCTTGTACCGACCGGGAAGCTCGTCGTCTGCAAACAGGCGGTCATCAATCCAACATCCAATCCGGGGCTGCCAAATCACCTTTCCATTCGCTCTGCCAAAGCAGACGTCTTCATTCAATTTAGCAAAATCCATCCTTCATTTCTCCTGTCAAACGTATCGAATATTGCAAACGCTGGGATTCTTGTAAGGTCATGGTTTCCTGATCTGTCGCAGAAGAACGATTACCGCTGTACTTCTTCCATGGCAATTTCCGCCCAACGCCACAGACGCTTGGGATCATTGTGGATGGTGCTGATGTCCTTGAGCAGGAATTCCAGATTGCGGTTGTAACGCTTGGCAGCGTCAATGGTTTCCCGCAGGTCCTTCCGCACGGCGTCTTCGTCAAAGGACTCGGTTGCCAGCAGGGCCGGAGTGGGCTTGGCACTCATCACGCAGTAGTCGGGCATCCTCTCTGCAAAATGCTCCTTGTGGCTCCAAGGGCTACAGGAAATCTTCCGCACGTTCTTGAGCTTTGCAATGACGTCCAGACGGTCGTCCAGCCGCTCACAGCAGCCGTAGTAAATGGCTCCGAAATGAGGGAACACCCGGTTCATATACGGCACCTCAAATTCGGCGGTTACGTCGGGAGAACAGGCCGTGAAGAGCTGTGCAAGGCCAAAGGCCCAGCCCTGCTGGGTGGTGCCATGGTCCAGATCGCAGTCCTTTCCGGGCAGGTTGTCCGTGAAGGTGTGGGAGCAATGGGTGATATTGCCGGTCACGTCATAGGCTTTCAGACGATTCAGGGTGTCAATCTGATGCAGCAGGCCCTGGGTCAGACGCTCCATAATGGCATGGAGGAATTCCGGACGGTCAATCAGCTCGATATAGCAGTTCTGCACGCCCATCCACTCGCTGATTCGGTCCCATACGCCCAGATGGAGGGTTTCGCCCTGCATCCGGTAAGGAATGATCCCCTGACAGAGAATGTCGGCCTCCTGCTGAATCTCCCGGAGCTTCTGCTCGTCCAGCGTGATTTCGGGCATCTGGATTTTCTCCACATCCTCCTCTTCTTCCAGCACGTTGTGAAAGCTGTAGCTGAACAGAGATTCGTCTGCCTGTTGAGTCCGCTGGTCAAAGTCTGCCTTGAGGCCCCAGCCTGTATTGTGCAGAGGCTTGGGAAGGGAAATGTAGGGATTGAACACCATGTCAACCGGCATATGCTCCCAGCAATAAATCTTCTTACGCAGTTCCGACTCGACTCCACGCCAATAGGGGTCTTCGCACTGCTCGTTGAGGCCTCCGTCTGCATTGAGTTCGTTCCAGCAAATCTGGTCAATGAGTACCATGGGACGAGCGGAACGGTGCTCGTTGTTGTCCCGCCAAAGCTCCCGCTTTACGCCTTGAATGGGAAGTGCGGCAATTTCTGCGTACCGCTGAATCAAAGGACGCAGTACATCCATATCGTGTTTATTAAGCATGAGGTAGCCTCCTGTTATGTATTTCTTTTCTTTGAGTATAACACCAACGGGTCAAAAGCACCATGGACAAAACAGACCCAAACAGCATCAAAATTGACATAGCCTGCAAAGTGCGCTACAATAAAGGAAAACAGGAGGTGGATTCATGCTCTTAGATTACGGAATCGGAACGCAGAGCGCAAGCTGGCACGTTCTGGAATCGAAAGCCCCTATGTACGCCAGAGTTTACTACATATTAGGAGGAAAGACCACGTATACCTCCGGTTCCTGCACAAAAGTATTAAAAAAAGGATTTCTTTACATCTTCCCTTCCCACACCCCCTACGAGATGACCACCGCCCCAACGGACCCCATTTCGTGCCTGTATCTGCATCTGGATCTGCACACCGCCGATTTATCCCACTTGGTGACCGTGGAGGCAGAAAAAGACCTGCAACTGACCCATTTGATTCAGGTCATCCGAGACGCCATCAAAGCAGAATATCCGGCCAGCTATTTGGAAACTTTGGTTCACAGCTTGGAATCCCTGTGTTTAATAAAGAATCTGTTCGCCACCGTGGATGCCGACACCAGTCGGTGCATTGAGGCTCTGCGGAACACTTACCGCACGGATTTGCCTCTGGATCCGATTGCAGCCTCTCTGGGCTATTCCACAGAATATTTCATTCGGATGTTCAAAAAGAAGCTGGGAGTCTCCCCTCACCAATACGCCATCAGCCTGCGAATGAGCGATGCCGTGCGAATGTTGGCCCGTGGGGCCAGTCTGGAGGAAATCGCCGCCGTCACCGGCTACACCGACGGACACAGCTTTGCAAACGCCTTTCGGCGGTACTATGGCATTTCCCCCGGCGTGTATCGGAAGCATTATGCCGGTTCGGTATGATATAGAAAAAGGCCCGTTGCGTTCGCAACGAGCCTTTTCTGATTTACGGGTTTTCTTCCACAACGGGAGCTTGGGATTCTTCCACAACCCCTGTTAACGTTTCCGAAACGGTTTCCTCAACCCCTGTTAATGTTTCCGGAACGGTTTCCTCAATCCCTGTTAATGTTTCCGGAACGGTTTCCTCCGGTTCTTCCACAGGAGCATCGGGCAATGTGCTTTCCAACTGTGCCAGTCGAACCAGTACCACTGCCGCCTGTGCTCGGACAGCACCATGCTTGGGATGGAATGTTCCATCTTTATTGCCTTCCAGAAGGCCACAGGCTACCATGCTCTGCACGTAAGGAGCCGCCCAGGCGGAAATTTCGTCCTTATCCGTGAACTTCTCCAAAGCACCTTCTCCATCGGGCAAGCTCTTGCCCCGATAGGCCAGAAATTCGGCAAAAATCTTGCTCATTTCCTGACGGCGTACATTCTGATTCGGACGGAACTTGCCGTCTTTGTATCCATCTACGATTCCTCTTGCATTGGCCCAGCATACTGCTTCCATATAATAGCTGTTGGGCTGCAAGTCCTTGAAGGTACAGGCTGCCATTTCTTCCTTGGTCACCGTTTCCCCGGAATAACGGTACAGCAGGGTCACCAACTGACCACGGTGCAGCATCTTTCTGGGGCCAAAAATACCGTTGCCCAAGCCATTCATATAGCCCTTGTGGGCCGCCTGGTCTACTTCTTCATAGAACCAGTCCTTCGGGAACACATCCCGGAAGAAGTTGCCCAGATGGGAATAAGTACCGCCTGCGGATTCACTGGTGAAGTACCCTTCTCCGCCTGCACAGGCCCGAACCACAGTACCGGGCTTCAATGTCACGGGTCCTGTGTATAATGTAGAGGAAGTGCTGGGAGCCTCACCGCCGAAGGCGTAATAGAGCTTTGCGCCATTGGTTCTGGAAGTCAAGGTCATTTGACCGTTTTTCTGAATGTCCAGAATGGGGGTTTTGGTGGGTTTGCGGTTATAGCTCTGGGAAACCACTTCACTGCGGCTGCCGTTCATATTATAAGCGGCGGTGGCCCAGATGGTGGTGGGAGGCGTTATGGTGATGGGGCCGGTATACTTCTTACTCTCCTGATTCAGGTTTCCATTTTCCGTGGAATAATAGATTTCTGCGCCCTTCTGTGCCGAAATCGTCACCCGAAGCTGGTCTCCTACGATTTCATAGGAAAAAGTAGGCTTCTGAACCGGGCCAAGGTCGGTTCCATTGGGAGAGCATCTATGATACGATTCCCCCACTTCCAGTACCTTTCCACGGCGGCGGAACAGCTCATTGACCGTAACAAACTCGTATCCTTCGTCTTGCAGGATGTCAATGGCTGCCAGAGCACCGTCCACACTGGTGGAATGGATGTCATGCAGCAGGATAATTGCACCGTCGTAGGCACCATCCACCACACGATTCTTCACAATCTCTGCATCCCGGTCCTGCCAGTCCAGAGGGTCTACCGCCCAATAAATGAAGGGTGCCCCCGCAACTTCCATAACACGAGAATTGAAGCTTCCATAAGGGGCTCGAACAACATACGAAGTCCCCTTGCCCGCAGCACGATTCAATCTTTGGTTGGTATCATTGATTTGCCGGCGAACCTCGTCGTTGGACAGATCCGTTAAATCCGAGTGATCCCAGCTGTGATTGGCCAACTGATGGCCTTCCCGATACATCCGGGTAACGGTTTCCGGATAGTTCCCAACGTTTTGCCCCAGCATAAAGAAGGTTGCATGAACCCCTCGCTTCTTGAGGCCGTCCAGCAGACGGCTGGTGTAGGGGCCTGGGCCATCGTCAAAGGTTATGGCCAACAGCTTGCCGCCGGTTTTGGCTTCTACCGGGCCGGCAACTGCCACCAGACCAAACACCAGGACCAGTGCCATGAAAATCATTGCCATACGTTTCATTCAGAACACCCCTTTTAATTTTAGATTCGATTCCATCGTAACACATTCTTTTCAAAAAAGCCACACCCAATTCCAAATTTTTCCACATCCCCTGTGGCATTTTGGTGCGGCCTGTGAAAAAAGCAGAATTCTACAACTTTTCCTTGTACGAAGAGGAAATGTGGTCTATAATAAAAGAATCTATCCCATATGAGGTGAATCCCCATGGACATTATCATCATTGGCGGTGGTGCCTCTGGTCTTATGGCGGCTATTGCCGCTGCCAGCGTCCCCCACAATCATATTACCATTTTGGAGCGACAGGCCCGAGTGGGTCGAAAGCTCCTCTCCACCGGAAACGGTCGGTGTAACCTTTCCAACGGAAATCTATCCCCGCTCCACTACCACGGACAGGACCCGGATTTTGTGAAGCCCAGTCTGGAAGCCTTCGGACTTTCCGAAACACTGGATTTGTTTCACAGTCTGGGACTTTTGACCGTGCAGGAGCCAAACGGGAAAATCTATCCCTGGTCCGATCAGGCGGGCAGTGTGCTGGATGTGCTGCGCTTTGCCATTCAGAAACCCAATATCACCCTTCGTACCGCCTTTGAAGTGCGGAAAGTACAAAAAAGCCCCGAAGGATTTCGGGTTGTAGGTACGGAGGAAACCCTTACCGCTCAAAAACTCATTATTGCCTGCGGTGGTCTGGCCGGTACCGCTTTGGGCGGCTCCATGTCCGGTTATCAGCTTCTTAGAAGCTTCGGACATAAATGTTCTAAACTCCATCCGGCTCTGGTGCAGGTAAAATCCTCTTATCCCCGGTGTGCCTCTCTAAAGGGTATCCGGGCCAACTGCCGTCTTTGGGTCACCAAAGACCATAAAACCGTCATCGAAAATCAGGGCGAAGTCCAATTTACTCAGTACGGCCTCAGCGGCCCTGCCATTTTTGAGGTCTCCCGGTTCCTGTGTCAGGAAAAGGGGGATTGGGTGTGTCATCTGGATTTATTGCCCCAGATGGAAAAATCCGCTCTTCTTGCTCACGTGAAGCAGCGGCAAGCTCTGGCTCCCACCTTGGAGGCCGGGGATTTGCTCACCGGAACCATCCATAACCGACTGGGCCGAACCGTGGTGCAGGAGGCCGGAATCGGGCTGACCGTCCCTGCCGCCTCCCTCACAGAACAAGATTTGGAAGCTTTGGTCAGCGTGACCAAAGACCTGAATCTCACTTTGACCGAACTCATGGGCATGGACAGTGCTCAGGTGACGGCTGGCGGTATTCTCACCGCTGAGTTTGACCCTACCACCATGGAAAGCCGTCTGTGTCCCGGACTGTACGCCTGCGGCGAAGTGTTGGACATTGACGGAGACTGCGGCGGCTTCAATCTGCAATGGGCTTGGAGCTCCGGCCATGCCGCCGGAACCAATGCCGGAAAGGAGTCTGCATGATTCGGATTCAAGATATTACCCTTCCCGTAAACCACAAACCCCAGCAGCTCACCTCTGCGGTGGCCCGGATGCTCCATGTGGCTCCCGGAGAAATCGAAACACTGCGTATTGCACGGCGTTCCATCGATGCCCGGAAAAAGAACCGGATTCAATGGGTGTATTCCGTGGATGTGTCCATTCCCAAAAAAGAGGATGCTTTGCTTCGTCGGGGCGGGAAAATCGGCCCTACTCCAACCTACCACTATGAAATTCCATCCCCGGTGCAGCGTCCGGTCCATCGGCCCATTGTGGTGGGCTTTGGCCCCGGCGGAATGTTTGCGGCTCTTTTACTGGCAGAAGCCGGACTTTGCCCTCTGGTTCTGGAACGGGGACAGGATGCCCAGACCCGGCACAAGCTGGTGCAGGAATTCTGGAAAACCGGAACCTTAGACCCCAGCTGTAACGTTCAGTTTGGCGAAGGCGGTGCCGGTGCTTTTTCCGATGGCAAGCTGAACACCGGAACCCATGACCCCAGAAATCGCTGGGTTTTGGAACAATTGGTTCGCTTTGGCGCACAGGAACAGATTCTTTACGATGCAAAGCCCCATGTGGGTACGGATGTACTCTTGAAGGTGATTCAAAACCTTCGCCGTCGGGTGGTGGAATTGGGCGGTGAAGTCCGATTCGGCACAAAACTCACCGGCCTTGTGGAAAAAGAGGGAAAATTGTCTGCTGTGACCGTTTCCACCAACCAGAAAGAAGAAGAAATCCCCTGTGACAAGCTGATTCTAGCCATTGGACACAGCGCAAGAGATACCTTTTCCATGTTGCAGGAGGCCGGACTTCCCATGGAGCCCAAACCCTTTGCCATGGGCGTTCGGATTGAGCACCTGCAAAGTCAAATCAATCTCAGCCAGTACGGTGGAACTCCGGGACTGCCTCCTGCTGACTACAAGCTGTTTACCCATCTGGAAGACGGACGAACGGTGTATAGCTTCTGTATGTGTCCCGGCGGCTTTGTGGTGGCGGCGGCCTCCGAAGAACAGGGCATTGTCACCAACGGCATGAGCTATTCGGGACGAAGCGGAACCAATGCAAACGCTGCTTTGCTGGTATCGCTCCAACCCAAGGACTTCCCCTACCCCGGCCCTCTGGGCGGAATGTTGTGGCAGAGGGAATTAGAACAAAAAGCCTATGCCCTTTCCGGCTCCTACAAGGCCCCGGCCCAGACGGTTGGTGACTTCCTGCAAGGGGTTCCCACTACCGCCTTTGGTGCCGTAACTCCCACCTATGCCCCCGGTGCCATCCCCTGTGACCTGCACCGGATTCTGCCCGACTGCATCACAGAGCCTCTTTCTCAGGGCCTACGGGCACTGGATCAAAAACTCCACGGCTTTGCCAATCCCGAAGCCGTCCTCACCGGCCCGGAAACCAGAAGTTCTTCCCCCGTTCGGCTTCTCCGGGACGAAAACCGGGAATCCAATCTCCGGGGTCTGTATCCCTGCGGCGAAGGAGCCGGTTATGCCGGTGGAATCCTCTCCGCTGCTGCAGACGGAATTCGCTGTGCGGAATCCCTCATTGCATCCCTGACGGTTCAAAAGGAGGAATTGATTTGAAAAAGCCTTTGAACAAAATCGCCGTGTCCATTCAGCGGCAGCGGTTTAATGAAATCTGTGGATTTCTGCTGCTGTGCTTTTTCCTGATGTCGCTTTGTGTCATCGTTTCCATCTATTTGGAACTTGGGTTCTCCCTGATTCACTCCGGTCTGCCCCTCAATGATGCCTTGCTCGAAGCTCTGTTTACTCTGAACGGCGGCTTTGGGTATATGCCCTACTGTCTGCTGGCTCTGCTGGCCATTTGGATTTGGAAGGGAAAGAAATTTTTCCGAACTGCTACCTGGGCCTCTCGCTCCATGAATGTCAGTACATTTATTCAGATTTTATGCGTTTTTCTCAGTGTACAGTTCCTAACCTCCTATTTTTCCATATATTTGGAGCGAATTCTAAATTATTGGGGACTTAGTGCCTATATGGCAATGGAAACCGCATCCAGCGAGAACAGCCCATTGTCTGTGATCATTTACGCCTCCATTGGTGCTCCCATTGTGGAAGAATTCTTGTTCCGGGGTGCTATTTTGCAGAGTATGAACCCCTGTGGAAAACGGTTTGCCATCGTCTTTTCTTCTCTGCTGTTTGGTCTGTTCCACGGAAACATCATTCAGATTCCCTTTGCGTTTCTGGTGGGTCTGATTCTGGCCTATGTAGCCATGGAATATTCCATTTGGTGGAGTATCCTGCTTCATTTTATCAACAACTGTGTTCTGTCGTACTTTTTGTCCTTCTTCCCCGTGGTTCAAAACGTAGTCATCGGCGTTGCCCTGATTGCCGCTCTGATTATTCTTTCCATAAGGGCAAATCAGATTCGAGACTATCACAGAAGCTTACAGCCCATGAGCCGGGAGGCGGTACGGGGCTTCTGGACCGCTCCGCTTACCATTGTTTTTCTCGTCCTCATGATGCTCAATGCCGCAAGCACCATTCTGCCCATGTAAGCCCAAACCACCGCATACAGCACAAACAGGTGATTTCCCATTTCGGGGAAATCACCTGTTTTTCTATGGATTCACTTATTTACTCTGATTGTGCCGTCTTGTTTTTTCTCTTTTTCCCAAGCACGATCCCAACCGCTACAACCACTGTCACAGGCAGTGCCACCACCAAAATCTTTCCATACAGAGGCCATTCCCGTTTTCCTGTGACCACATCCGGAAATCTTCCGTCTCCTTTGTATTGGTTTAGCTGGCAGTCACCCTCTGTGTGGACCACATGTGTCCAATGACCCGGCGCATTGGTTCCTTCTGCTAAAATTTCTTTAGGAAAATCATCCGAGTCGGTAACGATCTGTGCAGGAGCTTTTTCTGAATGGATTCCCATTCCATTTGCCCCTTTCTCTTTCATTGAAGCAGTCAGATATACCCGATTTTCCTGTTCTCCGCAAACTCTTACAAAGCTAGTTCCATCCCAAGTGCTGAGCTTATAGCTCATATCATCGCCAACCACCTCCACGCCTCTGGCACTCATGCGGATGGTTTTGATATTGGTACCTTCCACAAACCACCACCAATCCTCTTCTTCTCCATAGATCCCATCCATATGCAGTTTCGCTTTATCGCTATTCGCTTGGTAAATGTAATACTCGCTGTCCGGGACGAATACAGAACCATCTGTTCTTGAGTTGCCACTTACCATGTAGTCCATATCACCTGAAAATTCGGTGTCTTTATAGGTCAGCTTTTTTCCTTCTGCATTTTCCAGTGTGAAGTCTTCATAAAGATAATAGAAAAACGACCGATCGCCTTCTCCCAACTTTTTTCGGTCCGCAGACACACTTCCTGCCAGTAACAGTGCCATCAGCAATACCAGAACCACTCTTCGTTTCATCATAGCACCTCATTTTTTCGTCAAATAATTCCCATATATTTATTCAGCGAGACTCAACTTTAATAACTGTCCCGGTACTGTTTTTTCATTAAATACCGTTTCTTCTATGCTATTATCATAGACTTGAACTATCGCATCTGCACTCTTTGTGTAGATATCCACACTATTGTCGTTTGATTCTACAATCGTCTCCGTAATAGTAACTTGGGTCTCTCCATTTCCTTCAATAACCATGTATTCTCCAACACTACTATTCACCTTCTCACGCACACAGTATTCCATATCTTGCCCATCCATTTCTACGCCCACCTTACCGAACTCAAGTTGGTCCACTCCGGTGGCCTCAATTGTTTGAGCTGTTTCTCCATAAGGGGATATATAACGAATTCCTGCATTTTTTAATGGACTTTCATATATAAAGCTGTCACTATCTCGAACTGCAAAAACGAATTCTGATTTATCAGGTCCCCCATTAATCATATGAACCAGTTTGCCAACCATTGTTCCTGATATATGTCCATCTTCACAAATCAATGTTTTCCCCTCTGCATTTGTAATGGTAAAATCATTACCCATATTTACATAAATAGTGGCAGCTTTTTCTAAACCTTCCTGCTCCTTCTCTTGTTCCTTTTCTCGCAAAATCGTCTGGTCACTTACTGTACTTGCAGTTACATCCGAATTGTTTTTACCATCAATATCAATTACATCAAATGCATTGAAATCATTAAAATAGCAAGCTGCTGTAGCCTTTAATAAGTCCCCATTTGTGAACGAAATTACACAAGTTGTATAGTCATCGGATACATAGACATAATTTGCACACTGGGTCTTTAAATTGTCACAAACTTTATACTTATAAAACTGCTTATTATAGCCAGAAAGTCTTGTCAAATTTCCACCCTTTCCATAGACAACAACAGCATGAGGTCCAATAATATTGTTGTTTTTCTTCACACAAAAACTAAATAATCCCAATCCACCATCTTTCTGACCTTCTATCATATCCCCTAGGGACTCGTGCTCCATACCTTCTTCAATCGTAGTGCTGGCACCTCCAAACCATGTAGGAGCTATAGAATAACCTGCGTACTGTGATATATGATAATAATTAATGATACTTTCTATAGCTGTAATTCTGCCGCCAGTTTTCTCGTTTACCAAAGGTGCTCCTGCCATACTGGCAGGCTTTTGAATATTGTACATATTCTCAGCATTCTTAGCAAAATTTCCATTCAGGTCAATTTTTCCTAGTTTATCTAAAATTGTACACATCGCCATACCATAGCACATTCCCTCCGGAATGCTCCTTTGATACGCTTCAATACGGTCCCATTCGTTTCTTGTATTTACGACAGATTTTAATCGATTATAATGTGATGCAGATATTCCATGTCTATTTTTACACGCAAAAGAACTCGGTTCGCTGCTAAACCAAAATTCATCCTCTCTCTTTATAATTCCATCTACCTGAGAAGCAAAACGGGCAAGATATCGCACTGCATCTTTTCTGGGAACTTTCTTGGTAGGTTCTTGATATTTTTCAGCATCTAATATTCCATTTTCGACTGCCCATTGCATCGGCTTCTTAGCATAATTGAAAATATCATTATAATCATTGCAAGTCCAGTTTGTCTCTAATGCAACAGAATAATTTCTTGTATAATCAGCAAAACGGTACAAGAAAGTTACTACCATCTGCTTTTCCAATGTCTTTCCTGGGGCAAAGCGAGTGGCTGTCACACCTTTTACTATATTCTCATGCACACCCCAACGTACAGCATCCGCATAATAACTATTTGGAGGTACATCTTCAAACTTAATATTTGCAAACTCTTGTGGCTTTCCAGCTAAGCGATACAAGAATGTGATAAACATTGCTCTGTTTACAGTTTGTTCAGGGTTAAATCGTGTAGTTGTAACTCCACGGGCGATATCATTGTCATAGCAATAATTTATTGCATCCCTGTACGCATCATACTTTGTAGATGATACATCAGAAAAGTTATGTGCTTGTACTGTAGCAATGCCTGTCATCAGAGAAAGAACTACCATTAATAGTGCCAACATCCGTCTAACCTATTTCATAAATACCTTCCTTTCAATTATATAACTTGCATACAAATATTATCTATGCCATTTTATTATAAATCATTTTCTTTATTTCATCAATATGCTATATAATAAATATTCAATATGAAAAATTATGCTATTTGCACATATGAAAGCCTTTATACAAAAAGGGTCAGGCTATATGCC
>CAUWEI010000090.1:0-11222 GCA_963557675.1 uncultured Oscillospiraceae bacterium
CTGGTGAAAACCACCTCCGCTCATTTTAGGGGTTGACTTTTAATAGTTAATCTTTTTATACACCGATACGCAAAAAAAGCACACCTTCTACAGAAGGTGTGCTTAAAAGCCGCAAGAAATCCCCGGAGACTCCCTATGGGTTCCTGGTTTGGGCGCACAAAACTCCTGTAGGTTGGGTATTGTTCATGGTCAAAGTGTACCAAATCTTCATCTTGTGCGCCTCCTTTCAAGTAAAATGTTACAATGCAAGTATAGCAGGATTGTAAAGTCTTGTCAAGCAGAATTATAAGAAGGTTTTATATCAAAAAATAGAATTCTGTTTTAACGTGGAAGTTGGGAAATTGCTTGCAATCAACCTAAAAAATTGGTATAATGAACTGATTCTTAGAAAAATGAAATGGCGAGGTTCCACTGTGTATTTAAAATCGCTGGAAATTCAGGGCTTTAAGTCCTTCCCGGATAAGACTACGGTGCAGTTTGGCAGTGACATTACGGCAATCGTCGGTCCCAACGGAAGTGGTAAATCGAATATATCCGACGCAATCCTGTGGGTCATGGGCGAACAGAGCACCAAGACCCTCCGTGGTGCCAAAATGGAAGATGTCATTTTCGGCGGTACGGAGAAGCGGGCTCCTGTGGGGTTTGCAGAGGCAACCCTTACTCTGGACAATCGGGATCGGGCGCTTTCTTATGATGCGGATGAAGTGATGGTCACCCGGCGATACTATCGTTCCGGGGACAGTGAATTCTACATCAACAAGCAATCGGCAAGACTTCGTGACATCCATGAAATGTTTATGGATACCGGTCTGGGTCGAGAAGGATACTCCAACGTCAGTCAGGGGCGTATTGACGAAATTCTGGCAGTCAAGAGTACCGACCGCCGAGAAGTTTTTGAAGAGGCCGCAGGTATCTCCAAATACCGCCACCGCAAAGAGGAAACCGAGCGGAAACTGGAAGGAACGCAGGACAATCTGCTGCGAATTGGAGATAAAATCTCGGAGCTTGAGATGCAGGTTGAACCATTGCGGATTCAGGCGGAGAAGGCCAAAAAGTATCTGACCTATAAGGGTGAGCTTCGGGGTCTGGAAATTGCGGTATGGCTGGAAAATCTGGAAAAGATTGCCGCTGCGGCGAAGAAAGCGGAGGAAGACTACGCTTCTTCTTCTTTTGTTCTGGAACAGGAACGTGGGGCCTTGGATGGCCTCTATCAGCAGGTAGAAGCGTTGACCCAGGCCTTGCGGGAAAAAGATGTGGAGCTGGAGGCGGGCCGTGCAATGGCAGGAACGCTGGAAGCACAGGCTCGTCAGGTAGAAGGACAGATTGCGGTAATCACCGGAAGTGTCCGGAACAATGACCAGAATGTGGCTCGCATCCAGGAGGAACTGAGCCAGCAGGAGGGAAGAAGCTCCGGCATTGTGACTCAGATTGCGGATAGCCAGAGCCGAATGGAGTCCATTGACGAGGAGCTTGCGACTGCAAACAAGGAGCTTGCCCAAGTTCAGGAAAAGGTGCAGCTTTTGACCGCCAATGCAGAGGGCATTACCAAGCGGCATTTGGAGCTTCGCAGCAAACAGTCCAGCCTTATGGCAGACATTGCAGGCAAGCAGGCAGATGTGGCGGCTTTGGAGGCCTCCTATACTCAGGCCCAGAGCCGTATGGAGGAAGTAAGCGGGGATTTGACCGCAGGAAAAGACCGACTGACTCATGCTGAAACAGATTTAGCGGCTTGCAGAACAGCACTGGAAGAGGCTAAGAATCAAGTTCAATCTGCCAATAATACCATTTCCGGTTATGCCGTGCGGCAGGAGGGAAGACTTCGTAAGCGAGACGGATTGACACAGGAACTGCAAAATACGGGTTCTCAGTTGGAGGCCGTCAGTGCCAAGGCCAGAGTTTACAAAGCCATGGAGATGGACTTTGAAAACTATAATAAGTCCGTCCGTTCCATTATGAATGAGAGCAAGCGAGGAAGCTTGCAGAATATTCATGGGCCGGTGTCTCGCCTTATCCATACGGAGGATGCCTTTACCACCGCAATCGAAATTGCACTTGGTGCAGCTATGCAGCAGATTGTGGTGGGAAATGAACAGGATGCCAAGGCTGCCATTGGATTCTTGAAACGGACCGGCGGCGGACGTGCAACCTTTTTGCCGTTGTCTACCATTACGGGAAGAAGTTTGCAGGAAAACGGAGTGGACCAGTGCCGTGGTTTCGTGGGAATTGCCTCTCATCTGGTTCGATGTGCGGATACCTACCGCCCGATTTTGGAAAACCTCTTAGGCAGAATCGTCATTGTAGAGGATATGGATTGCGCCATTGCCATGGCCCAGCGGTACCGCAGTCGATTTAAGATTGTTACCTTGGATGGTCAGGTTATGAATCCGGGCGGCTCCATGACCGGTGGTTCTATCGCTAAAGAAGCAGGTATTTTGTCCAGAGCCAACGAGCTGAAACGTTTGGTGACTCAGGAAAAGTCTCTGAAGGAACGGCAGGAAAAACTGCGTTTGGAGCTTCAGGAGGCCCAACGGGCATTGGATGAAAGCCAGTTTGAAATAACGGTTGCCAATGAGCAGCTTCGTGCCGCAGAAGATGAAGTCCTGAGGCTGACGGGAGAAGAAAAACAGCACACTGTTTTGCTGCAAGCACTTACAGATGCAGCAGGTTCTGCCACGAGAGAGGCAGAATCCTTGGAAAGCCGAATTCGGTCCGATAGGGAGCGGGCGGCTACCATTCGTGGTCAATTGGAAACGCTGCGTTATCAGCTAAAGGATACAGAGGACACCTTGGAATTCCTGAGCAAGGATCAGACCGACACCACCCGGCAGTCGGAGGATCTGATGGCGCAGATTACCGCAAAGAAGACAGATATTGCCGCACTGGAAGCAGAAAGACGGTCTGCCTCCGAGAATATTCAAAGGTTGTCTTCATTGCGGGATGCTATGGAAGGAGATCGGTCTCAAAAGCTGGTGCTTCTCAACACCTACGAAGAAGATACCAAACGCCTCAAGAAAGAAATTGAAGCACTTCAAGCACAAAAGACAGACAATGATGCCGCTACAGATAAGCACAGCAAAAAGTTTGCGGCTCTTATGGACAGCCGTGCCAAGCTGGAAGCCAATAAGACCAGAGCAGAGCGTGAGACGCAGGAGAAGAACAAGAACCTGATTACCATGGAACGTGCCTGTGCGCTCTTGGAGCAAAAGAAAGTCACCACGGCTTTGGAGGAGCGACAGGTCATCGACCGCCTTTGGGACAACTACGGCTTGACTCCTTCCACTGCTGCACCGGAACGGGCAGAATTGGAATCGGTTGCTGCCGGAAATCGGCGCATTGCCGAGCTGAAACGAAAGATTGCAGCATTGGGTACGCCGAATTTGGGTGCCATTGAGGAATATGACCGGGTCAATGAACGCTATGCCTATCTGACTTCCCAGCGGGACGATGTTCTGACGGCAAAGCGAGAGCTGGAAACCATCATCCGCAATATCACAGAGGAAATGACCTCGATTTTTGTGACGGAGTTCCAGAAGATTGACCAGTACTTCCAGCAGACCTTTATCGAGATGTTTGGAGGCGGAAAGGGTGCTTTGATTCTGGAAGACCCGGAAAATCCCCTGACCTGTGGCATTGAGATTCGGGTACAGCCTCCCGGAAAGCAGCTTAAAACCATTACCCTCCTGTCCGGTGGCGAAAAGGCCTTTGTAGCCATTGCTTTGTACTTTGCGATTTTGAAGGTACGCCCCACACCGTTCTGTATGCTCGACGAGATCGATGCTGCACTGGATGATCGGAATGTGGAGCGATATGCCAAGTATTTGCGTCATTTGTGTCAGAAAACTCAGTTTATCGTCATTACCCACCGTCGTGGTACCATGGAAATGGCAGATGTCCTCTATGGTGTCACCATGCAGGAACAGGGTGTGTCCAAGATTCTGCATATGGATCTGAACCAGATGGAACGGGAACTGGGAATTACAGAATAAAGGAGAATGAAGTATGGGTTTTTTCAGTAAGCTGAAAGAAAGCATGAGCCGAAGCCACAAGACGGAGAAAGAACAAAACCTACAGGAAACTCTGCCGGAGAACGAAGAAGTCCAGGAAGAAGCACTGGAAACAGAAGCACCGGAAGAAGTTACTGCTCAAGAGGTTGAAGAAACAAAGCCCCTGATGGAAGAACCTGTTGAGGAAGAGCTGATTCAGCAGGAACCTGTTGAGGAGGAACCGATTCAAGAGGAACCCGTGCAGGAGGAGCCGGAACAGGAAGCCCCTGTGGTAGAGGAAGCAGAAGAGACCGTAGAGCAGGAAGTGGAAGAGGTCGAAGAGGTTGCAGAGGAAGTGATTTCCGAGGAAGTCGTTCCTGAGAAGCCCGAAGAGTCCGAAGAGCCTCAGCCCGAAGAGAACCACGCACCTGTAGAAAAGAAGCGTGGCTTCTTCAGCAAGATCAAAGAAGGCCTGACCAAAACCAGAAAGGCTATGGCCAATACTCTGGGTAGTGTGTTTACCGGTTTTTCTAGCTTGGACGATGATTTTTATGACGAGCTGGAGGAATGTCTGATTCTGGCAGATTTGGGCGTGGAGACGTCCGGCAAGGCGGTAGAGGCTCTTCGCCGCCGTGTAAAGGAAAACCACCTGAAAGAGCCGGAGGAAGCCAAACAGGCTTTGAAGGAAATTCTGATCGATATGCTGAATGTAGGCGACACCAAGCTTCGTCTGAACACAAAGCCTTCTGTGGTTCTGGTTATCGGTGTCAATGGCGTTGGTAAGACCACCACCATTGGCAAGCTGGCCAAGCAGATGGTAGACGATGGCAAAAAGGTCCTCATGTGTGCAGGTGACACCTTCCGTGCTGCCGCAGCAGATCAGTTGGAGATTTGGGCCAACCGTACCGGCGCAGACATTGTGCGCCAGGACGAGGGCGCAGATCCTGCTGCCGTAGTGTTTGATGGTATTCAGGCCGCCAAGTCCCGTGGCGCAGACGTGATTCTCTGCGATACAGCCGGACGTCTGCACAACAAAGCAAACCTCATGAACGAGCTGAACAAGATCAGCCGCATCATTAACCGAGAACTGCCCGATGCCGACAAGGAAATCCTGCTGGTGCTGGATGCCACCACCGGACAGAATGGACTGTTGCAGGCCAAGCAGTTCAAGGAAATTGCAGGTGTTACCGCAATGGCTTTGACCAAGCTGGACGGAACTGCAAAGGGCGGTATTGTGGTAGCCGTGGCAGATACACTGCAAATTCCTGTGAAGTATATCGGTGTGGGCGAACAGGCTGATGACCTGATGCCCTTTGATGCCACTGATTTTGTCAATGCACTCCTGTGAGGTGAATCAAATGAGACAAGACGGTAGAACATTGGATCAGCTCCGGAATGTGACCATGGAGCTGGGATTTACAAAATTTGCCGAAGGAAGCTGCCTGATTCGGTCGGGAGATACCGTGGTTTTGTGCAACGCTTCCGTGGAGGAGCGGGTGCCGCCCCATGTGACTTCCGGCGGTTGGGTGACGGCGGAGTATTCCATGCTGCCCAGAGCCAACCGGGAGCGGAGCAAGCGGGATGTGTCCAAGCTGAAGCTGGCTCCCCGCAGTGCGGAAATTCAGCGTCTGGTGGGCAGAGCACTCCGGGCCGCAGTGGATTTGGAAGCTCTGGGCTGCCGCACCATTACCATTGACTGTGATGTACTTCAGGGAGACGGCGGCACTAGAACGGCCTCCGTCACTGGTGGCTTTGTAGCTCTGGTTTTGGCCTGCCGGAAACTCGTGGAGCAGGGGCTTTTAAAGACCTTGCCTATTAAGAACTATGTGGCGGGCGTATCTGCTGGTATCGTTCAGAATGAAGCCATGCTGGACCTATGTTATGTGGAAGACAGCAACGCTATGGTAGACCTGAACTGTGTCATGAATGGAAACGGCAATTTCATTGAAGTGCAGGGAACCGGCGAAGGCCGGGCCTTTACCCTGGAAGAGGAACAGAAGCTTCTGACCCTCTGCGCCAAGGGCTGCAAAGAATTGATTGATATGCAAAAAGAAATTCTGGGGGAACTGGTATGAAAGTTGTATTAGCTAGTAAAAATCCCCATAAGCTGGTGGAAATCAGTGCTATTTTGAAGAAGCTGGACATAGAGCTGGTGCTTCAGTCTGAGCTGGGGATTGATTTGGATGTAGAAGAAACCGGCACCACCTTTGAGGAAAATTCTTTCCTGAAAGCGGAGGCAGTGATGAAAGCCACGGGTCTGCCTGCTTTGGCGGACGATTCCGGTATCTGTGTCGATGCACTGGGAGGAGCTCCCGGCGTTTATTCTGCCCGGTACGGTGGAGATCCCACCCTGGACGATTGGGGACGTTTGCTGCTTCTTCTGAAAAATATGGAGAACGTGCCGGACGGACAGAGACAGGCCAAATATGTGGCGGTGATTACTCTGGTTTATCCGGATGGTCACATTGTGCGGGCCAGAGGCGAGGTTCATGGCGAACTGCTTCGGGAGGCCCATGGTACAGGTGGATTTGGATATGATCCTATTTTCTACTATCCCCCTGCCGGAAAGACGTTTGCAGAGGTAACGGCTGAGGAAAAGAATCAGGTTTCCCATCGCGCCAATGCATTGAAGCTGTTATATGAGAAATTGAGTGAGGAGAAAAAGAATGCTGACAAGTAAGGAACGGGCAGAGCTCCGTGCCAAATCAAATGCTCTGGATACCACCCTCATGGTGGGCAAGGGTGGCGTTACCGAGCAGGTAATGCTGGAAACCGTAACCCAGCTGGAGTCCCGGGAACTGGTAAAGGGAAAAGTATTAGAGACCGCTCTTATGAGCCCGCAGGAAGTTTTGCAGGAGCTGTGCAATATGACTGGTGCAGATCCCATCTGCACGGTTGGCTCGAAGTTTGTGCTGTATAAGCCGTCTGAGAAGCTCCGCCGGGAGAGAAACCAGGTGGGACGTGCAAAGATTACCCCCATTTCTGTGGCAAAATCCAACCCGGTTCGTAAGGGTGCCAAGGCCAGAAGAAATGCAGCCCGTGCAGAGCGGGAACGCCGGAATGAATACTTCCGCCAGAATGCAATCGAAAAGGCCATTGAGCGGGAGAAGGAAAAGGCACTGCGTAAGCGGGAAAAATCCGAGCGATAAGAAAACAAATGAGGTGATGTCATGGGCAGAATCGGAATTTACGGCGGAACGTTTAATCCGCCTCACGCCGGCCATGTGGAAGCGGCTCGGCAGGCCATTGCACGGCTGAAGCTGGATCAGCTTCTATTGATTCCAGCCAGGCATCCGCCTCATAAGGACTTGCCGGACTATGCCCCAACTGCCCAAGAGCGGTTGGAGCTGGTGCGTCTGGCGGTCCGGGATATTCCCAAAGCACAGGTGGTGGATCTGGAGGTAAGCCGGGAAGGCAAAAGCTATACCGTGGATACCTTGCAGACATTGCGGCAAAGCTATGAAGACGACCAGTTGTTTTTGCTCATGGGCACGGATATGTTTTTATCCTTTGCTCACTGGTATAAGCCCGATGAAATTTGTCGATGCGCCACCATTGTAGTGATGCTTCGGGAGAAAGAAGATCTCAAAATACGGGAGCTTCTGGAAGAAAAAGCCAAAGAGGTGCGGGAAAAGCTGTCCGGTGAAGTGCTGTTTCTGGAAAATGACATTCTGCCTATGTCCTCTACGGATGTGCGCCGGATGCTGACCTTTCATGCACAGAAAGACATGGTCCCCGAGGCCGTAATGGAACGGATTCGGGAAAGAGGCTATTATGGTGTTCACCAGAGCCTCAAGGGCCTTTCTATGGAACAGTTGGAACAGGTAGTGGTGGCACTGCTGAACCCTAACCGGGTGGCCCATGTGTTGGGATGCCGGGATACAGCGGTAAAACTGGCGGAAAAATACGGCGTAGATGGGACCGATGCAGCCAGAGCCGCACTGCTTCATGATATAACAAAGGCACTGCCTTATCCCTTGCAGCTTCAGGTCTGCGAGGTCTACCGAATCCCTTCCGATCGACTTGATGTTCAGTCTCCCAAGACCCTTCACGCTACAACGGGTGCCTGGGTGGCGAAGGAGATTTTTGGAGAAAACAAGGCGGTTGTGGATGCCATTGACAGCCACACCAGTGGCAGAGCCGATATGAACACTCTGCAAAAAATTATTTATATTGCGGATTACATGGAGCCGAACCGGAAATTCCCTGGGGTGGAGAAGCTCCGTGAGACGGTGGCGGCCAGTCTGGACGAAGGCGTGCTCATGGGTTTGGAAATGACCGTAGAGCTGCTTCGTCAGCAGGGAAGAGTGGTGTCCCAGAATTCTTTGGATGCGATCCGCTGGCTCAAAGAAAACAAATGATTGCTCCGGCCTGTGCCGAGAGATAAGAAAGGAACCTGTTATGTATACTTCTAAGGATTTGGCCCTGGCTGCAGCAAAGGCTCTGGACAGCAAAAAGGGTGTAGGCATTAAGCTGATTCGAGTGGGCGATGTGACCAGTCTGGCAGATTATTTCCTGATCTGCACCGGTACTTCCAACACTCACGTAAAGACTCTGTGTGATTTCGCTGAGATGACCCTGTCCGAGATGGGCGAGGAAATGCTGGGCCGGGAAGGTCACCGGAGCAACACCTGGGAGCTTTTGGACTATGGCTGCCTGGTGATTCATGTGTTTACCAACGATGCTCGTGAGTTTTATGATTTGGAGCGTCTGTGGAGTGACGGCGAGGTTGTAGATCTGAAAGACATTCTCGTTGACTAATCGGTATATTTAGAGAGGTGTGTTGCTATGTATTATGATTTTACCGCCATTGAAGAAAAATGGCAGAAAATCTGGGAAGAGAAGAAGCTCTATGCCGCTGAAAATGGCAGCGACAAGGAGAAATTCTTTGGTTTGGTAGAGTTTCCTTATCCTTCCGCCGCAGGTCTGCATGTAGGCCATCCCCGTCCCTACACTGCGATGGATATTATTGCCCGGAAAAAGAGAATGTCCGGCATGAATGTGCTGTTCCCCATGGGCTATGATGCATTTGGCCTGCCCACGGAAAACTATGCCATTAAGAATCACATTCATCCCCGTATCGTTACGGAAAATAATATTAAGAACTTCCGCCGTCAGCTGAAGGCTTTGGGCTACAGCTTCGACTGGGACAGAGAAATCAATACCACAGATCCTAAGTACTTCAAGTGGACCCAGTGGATCTTCCTGCAAATGTACAAGAAGGGTCTGGCTTACAAGGCAAAGATGCCCGTTAACTGGTGTACCAGCTGTAAGTGCGTCCTGGCCAATGAGGAAGTGGTAGAAGGCGTCTGCGAGCGCTGCGGTGCGCCCGTCATCCGTAAGGAGAAGAGCCAGTGGATGCTCCGCATCACCAAGTATGCAGATCGCCTCATTGACGAGCTGGAAGGCGTTGATTTTATTGACCGGGTTAAAGCCCAGCAGATCAACTGGATTGGTCGCAGCTACGGTGCAGAGGTGACCTTCCGCTCTACTCTGGGCGATGATATTCTGATTTTCACCACCCGTCCCGATACCCTCTTTGGTGCTACTTACATGGTACTGTCCCCGGAACATGAACTGGTGGCCAAGTGGATGGACAAGCTGGGTAATGCAGAGGAGGTAAAGGCCTATCAGGCTGCCGCTGCTGCTAAATCTGATCTGGAGCGTACCGAGCTGAACAAGGAAAAGACCGGTGTGAAGCTTCAGGGCGTTATGGGCGTAAATCCCGTGAACGGCAAGGAAATTCCTATTTTTATTTCCGACTATGTGTTGTCCACCTATGGCACAGGTGCGATTATGGCAGTTCCTGCCCATGATGAGCGTGACTGGGCCTTTGCAAAGGCATTCGGCTGCGAGATCGTGGAAGTGGTGAAGGGCGGCAATGTGCAAGAGGCTGCGTTCACTTTGAAGGACGACACCGGTATCATGGTGAACTCCGGATTCCTGGATGGTCTCACCGTAAAGGAAGCCATTCCTGCTATCACCAAGTGGCTGGAAGAGAAAGGAATTGGCAGAGCCAAGGTAAACTATAAGCTCCGTGACTGGGTCTTCTCCCGTCAGCGTTATTGGGGCGAGCCCATTCCCATTGTTCACTGCGAAAAATGCGGTACTGTTCCTCTGCCTGAGAGCGAACTGCCCCTGTTGCTGCCCGATGTGGAGAGCTATGAGCCTACTGACGATGGCGAAAGCCCCCTGTCCGCCATCCAGGATTGGGTAAATACCACCTGCCCCTGTTGCGGCGGTCCTGCCAAGCGAGAGACCGATACCATGCCTCAGTGGGCCGGTTCCTCCTGGTATTACCTGCGGTATATGGACCCTCATAACGATGAGGCACTGGCTTCGAAGGAAGCTCTGGAGTACTGGAGCCCTGTAGACTGGTACAACGGCGGTATGGAGCATACCACCTTGCACCTGCTGTACTCCCGGTTCTGGCACAAGTTCCTGTATGACATTGGCGTAGTGCCCACCAATGAGCCTTATGCCAAGCGTACCAGCCACGGCATGATTCTGGGCGAAAATCCCCACTATATTGAGAACTTCAAGACCCAGGAGGAGAAGGACGAAATGCTGCGTAAGTACGGCAGTGAAGCCCTCCGTCCTGCGGTCAAGATGTCCAAGAGCCTGGGTAATGTGGTAAATCCTGATGATGTCATTAAGACCTATGGTGCTGATACCATGCGTCTGTATGTTATGTTCATTGGTGACTTCGAGAAGGCTGCTACCTGGTCTCCCAATGCGGTGAAGGGCTGCAAGCGTTTCCTGGACCGTGTTTGGAATATGGCGGAGTCCGTCAAGGACCATGAGACAGAGTACTCTGCTGCCAATATGTCCGCTATGCATAAGACCATCAAGAAGGTCACTTCTGACATTGATAATCTGAAGCCCAACACTGCTATTGCAGCACTGATGAGTCTAATGAACACCATTGACAAGACCTGCAATCTGGCGGAACTCAAGACCTTCCTGAGCTTGCTCAGTCCCTTTGCTCCTCACATCTGTGACGAGATCTGGGAGATGAAGGGTTTTGAGGGAATCTGCTCGGTATCTGCATGGCCCACCTACTCCGAAGAGAAGTGCAAGGATGCCCAGATCACCATGGCAGTTCAGGTCAACGGCAAGCTCCGTGGCACAGTGCTTGTGGACGCAGATGCTGCTGATGAGGTTGTAATCGAGGCAGCTAAGGCTGACGAGAAGGTGGCCCGGTTCCTGGAAAAGCAGGGCGGCAGCATTGTAAAAACC
>CAUWEI010000091.1:0-11189 GCA_963557675.1 uncultured Oscillospiraceae bacterium
GAAATGAAAAGAGGTAGTTTTCATTTCGACCGCCGGCTTGCCACGCAAGCGCACAGAAAGGAGCCGTCACGATGCTAAACGCTTTGCCATCTCTTCTTTTGCCCTGGTATCGGGAAAACCATCGAGACCTGCCCTGGCGGCAGGACCAGGAGCCATATCATATTTGGATTTCTGAAATTATGCTCCAGCAGACCCGTGTGGAGGCAGTACGGGGGTATTACAGCCGGTTTCTCCAGCGTCTTCCCACCATTGCCGCTCTGGCAGAGGCACCGGACGAGGAGCTTCGCAAACTTTGGGAAGGGCTGGGATACTATACGAGAGTCCGAAATCTGAAAAAAGCGGCTCAAGTCATGGTTTCGGACTACAACGGACAGTTTCCTCAAACCTACAAGGAAGTTCTGTCCCTTCCCGGTATTGGCCCCTATACAGCAGGTGCCATTTGCTCCATAGCATTTAACCTCCCGACTCCCGCAGTAGATGGAAATGTGCTGCGGGTACTGGCTCGACTTCGTGGCGATGAAACCCCTATTGACTTGCCGCAGACCCAGAAAGCAGTCCGGCAGGATTTAGAGGCAGTCTATCCCAGAGAAGCACCGGGAGATTTTACACAGGCCCTCATGGAATTGGGAGCGACCGTGTGTATGCCAAACGGAGCACCGAAATGTGAAAGCTGTCCGCTGCGTGAAATCTGTAAAAGCGGCAAGGATGGGACATGGAATCAGCTTCCCAGACGCAGTCCTAAAAAACCGAGACGGCAGGAGGACCATACGGTATTCGTTTTAGAGTGTGAAGGAATGTTTGCGCTGTCCCAACGTGACCACAAGGGCCTTCTGGCTGGCTTGTGGCAATTTCCCAATGTGCCGGGAAAGTTGACGGAAACAGAGGCGTTGGCGCAGGCGGAAAAATGGGGGACCCACCCGGAAAATCTGATTTTATCCGTGGAGCGGGAACACATTTTCAGCCACGTTCAGTGGAATCTGCGGTGCTATAAAATGACCTGCAAGGCGTGCAGTGAAGCCTTCGTGTGGCACAGCCCCAAGGAGATTGATGACACAGTGGCATTGCCAACTGCATTCCGTCAATTTCGGGATTTGTTGAATGAATGATTGGTACATTATGCAACAACAGAGCGGGATGATATAAAGAGTTAATTGTGTAAAAAGACAAAAACGACCAACTCTTATGGGATGTTGTTGACAATGCACCATCCGGGCAACTATACTATAGTGACCAAGAATTACAATGGAAAGGACTATGTTATGTCTCTGACTAAACTCATTACCGACGCCGCCAGCGACATCTCTTATACGGATGAGACCCGGTATGGCATCCGGGTTATCCCTTTTCAAGTGGAACTGGGAGATCGGTCTTATCTTAGCCGTGTAGATATGGATAATCAGGGCTTTTATGAGCTTATGGAGCAGTATGACGAGATCCCGAAGACTGCCCAGGTGACGCCCTTCCAGTTCCAGGAAATCTATCTGGAAGAAGCCCGTGCCGGAGTAACCGACATTATTCTGGTACTCATCAATGATAAGGGATCTGCCACCTATGGGAACTCCCTGCTGGCTAAGGAGTTGTTTTTTGACGAATACCCCGAGTATGTGGGAAAGGTGAACATCCGCAGTTTTGATGGCGGTGGTTATTCTTCTCTTTATGGCGCACCTGTGGTGGAGGCTGCAAAGCTTTTAGAAGCCGGAAAAAGTGCAGACGATGTGGCTTCTTATCTGGAAACGACCTTGCCTCAGCGGCAGATCTTCTTTGGTATGTACACACTGCGCTATGCCGCAAAATCCGGCCGAATTCCCAGTGCAGCGGCTTTCCTGGGAGATAAGCTGAATCTCAAACCCATTATGAAAATTTATGGGGGCGAAGTTGTTACCGCAGGCAAGTGCCGGGGAGAAAATAAGCTGATTTCCAAAGTGGTGGATATGACACTGGAAGCTATGGAACCCGGCTCTGCTTATGAGGTCATCTGCGGCAATGATCCCAAATGCGCCCAGGAAGCAGCAGAGCTGATGCAGCAGCATCTGGGCTATGGCCCTGCGGCTACTTACCGAATCGGTGCGGTTATCGCTGCCAATTCCGGCCCCAAGGTTGTAGCGATCTCGTTTAATAAAAAAGCGGAATAAAAGTGTGCAGGGCGGACTTACCGGTGGATAAGTCTGCCCTGCTTTTTTACTGTTTCTTTGGGATGAAATAGTGGAAGAAAGCGGTATGATGTGCTATACTCTGAGAAAAGGAGGGGATTTTATGCCCAGATATGAAGTCGTTCGGAAGATGAACAATCACTGCCCCAGAAACCAAATGCGAGATGTATTCTTTGAAGAGGTCGAAACGGATCAGCCGGAAGAATATGTCCGAACCTTTCTCAAAGGGAAGGCTCAAGAGATCCGAACGGAAACGCTGCCGGATGGGGATGTAGAAGTTTATGCCGTTTGCGATGGGATTAGTCAGCGTTTTTTGTTCACTTTGGATTGAAAATGGCAATAGATGTCACTAAAATATGAAATTTCTGGTTGAAATTGTCAGCACAATGTGTTACGATATGTTCGTATCGGTATGGGCGTAGTGTGCCCATACGGTAATCTACCTGTTCCAGTAAACATAATTATAATTATTTAGGAGGTAATTACAATGAACGTTTCTGAGATTCTGGAAAGACGTAACGCTTTCTCCTTTGAGGTTTTCCCCCCCAAGACTGATGTGGGCATGGAAAAGCTGTGCGGCGAAGGCGGCGTTCTGGACAAGCTGTACACTCTGAACCCCGATTACATCTCCTGCACCTACGGCGCAGGCGGTACCAATGTTGGTAAGAACCTGGAAGTTCTGAAGAAGATTCAGAACGATGGCAAGGCAATCCCTGTCACTCACTTCACCTGCATCGGCAACACCAAGGAAGGCATCAAGGAGCAGCTGCAGAACTACCTGGATAACGGCATCAACCACATGCTGGCTCTGCGTGGCGACCTGCCCTTCGGCTGGACCGGTACCGGCGGAGACCTGCACTACGCCACTGAGCTGGTGAAGTTCGTCCGTCAGGAGTTCGGTGACAAGTTCACCATCGCTGTTGCTGGTTCCCCCGAGGGCCACATTTCCTGCCGCAGCCTGGAGGCTGATATTGCTTTCCTGAAGCAGAAGCAGGACAACGGCGCTGACTACATCATGACTCAGCTGTGCTGGGATATGGACCAGTTCCGTTACTGGCTGGATGCTATCCGTGCTGCTGGTATCTGGATGCCCGTGGACGTGGGTATCATGCCCATCCTGGACCAGGCTGCTACCATCAACATGGCTCTGTCTCGTAACGGCTGCGTTATGCCCCGTGAGCTGTGTGAGATCATCTCCAAGAACTGGATCTTCCCCAACCCCTTCGACAAGGAGCCCTTCGATGCCGATGTAGCCGGCAAGAAGGCCAGCTTCAAGGAGGCCGGCATCGAGTACACCATCCGTCAGATCGACGAGTACCGTGCCTGCGGCATCAACGGCATCCATCTGTACGCCCTCAACAAGTTCGACGACGTGGCTCGTATTGCTAAGGAAGCCGGTCTGCTGGACCTCATCTAATTAATCCCATGAAATGATCCGTGTGGCGGAGGCTTGTCTCCACCACACGCCCTAACTGCGAAATCAAAGGAGGCACGATTTATGGCAACACCTCATACCATCGCCGTTGCCGGTAAGGGCGGCGTGGGAAAGACCACTACCTGCGGCATGATTATTGACTACCTGTGCAAAAAGAAGCAGGGGCCTGTCTTGGTCGTGGACGCAGATGCCAACAGCAACCTGAATGAGGTTCTGGGCGTGGAAGTAGAAACCAGCCTTGGCCAGATCCGTGAGGAAATGGCACAGGCAGAGCTCAAGGGCAACGTCATCCCTGCGGGCATGACAAAGGCCGACTATGCAGAGTTTAAGTTCAGCTCCGCCATTGTGGAGGAGGATGATTACGATATGCTGGTCATGGGCCGTACCCAGGGCAAGGGCTGCTATTGCTACGTCAATGGTGTCCTCAAGGCTCAGGTTGATAAGTACGCTAAGAACTACCGTTACATTGTAATGGATAACGAGGCCGGTATGGAACATGTGGCCCGGGGTACGCTGCCACGTGTAAACACCCTGCTTCTGATTTCTGACAGCTCCCGCCGTGGCGTACAGGCTGTGGCCCGTATCGCTGATATGGTTAAGGAGATGGAACTCCCATACGACTCTATGGGTCTGATTGTCAACCGGGCACCGGGGGGTACTCTGGATGACGGAGTCCGTGAAGAAATCGAGAAGCACGGCCTGACCCTGCTGGGCGTTCTGCCCCAGGACGAGGCTGTATTCCGCTGCGACTGTGACGGTCAGCCTTCTTCCAAGCTGCCGGATAATGATGCCATGAAGGTTGCTTTGGGCAAGATTCTGGATAATCTGGCACTGTAATTCGCTGTTTTTCGGCCGAAAGGCCGGGATCATATATTTTTTCATTCTACACAAGGGGGAAACCAATAATGTCTTTCGCACCCAAGACGCAGGCGTTCAACGCAAAGATCAACGCTGTTACTCTGGGCACCGGTGATAAGGCCGTTGTCCTGGGTGGCCAGAACGTTCTGCCCTTCTATACCTTCGATGCTGCTATCGAAAATGCTCCCAAGATCGGTGTGGAAATCACCGACACCGCTAAGGAGTGGACTGCTCCTGGCCTGAAGGAGTTCTATGCCGGCTGTGAGACCATGGCTGACTTTGCTAAGAAGGCTGAGACCATGGAAGGCGCTGACTTCCTGGTTCTGCACTTCGAGTCCGCTGACCCCAACGGTGCTAACCGCTCCGTAGAGGACTGCGTGGCTGATGCCAAGGCTGTTGCTGAGGCTGTTACCATGCCCATCGCTATCATGGGCTGCAAGAACGTGGAGAAGGACAGCGAACTGTTCGCTAAGATCTCCGAGGCTCTCCAGGGCAAGAACATCGTTGTTCTGTCCGCCCGTGAAGAGGACTACAAGACTGTCGGCGCTTCCGCTGCCCTGGCTTACGGCCAGAAGGTCGGCGCTGAGACCGCTGACGACATCAACCTGGCTAAGCAGCTGAACATCATGATGAAGGGTGTAGGCGTTCCCGCTGACTCCATCGTTATGAACATTGGTACTGCTGCTGTTGGCTATGGCTACGAGTACGTGGCTTCCACTCTGGACCGCGTTCGTGCTGCTGCTCTGGCTCAGTCCGATGCTGACCTGCAGATGCCCATTGTCGCTCCTGTCTCTGCTGACACCTGGGGCGTGAAGGAATCCGTGGCTACTGAAGAAGATGCTCCCGAGTGGGGCAATCAGGAGGAGCGCGCTATTGGCATGGAGATTTCCACTGCTGCTGCAAACCTCACCGGCGGTGCCGATGCCGTTATTATGCGCCATCCTGCTGCTATTGCCACCATCAAGAAGTTCATCACTGAACTTGTTTAATCGGGAAGGAGGAACATAACAATGGCTCTGAAAGGTCTTGACATTTTTAAGCTGTCTCCTAAGAAAAACTGTAAGGAGTGCGGCTGCCCCACCTGTATGGCCTTCTGCATGAAGGTCGCCCAGGGCGCTCTCGAACTGAGCAAGTGCCCCTACTTTGCACCTGATGCAGTAGCAAAGCTCTCCGAGGCTACTGCACCTCCTATGAAGACTCTGGAGTTCGGCACCGGTGCCAATGCCCACAAGCTGGGCGGCGAGACTGTGCTGTTCCGCCATGAGAAGACTCTGGTCAACCAGAACCTGTTTGCTGCTACCCTGTGCTCCTGCATGTCTCCCGAGGAGATCGACACTAAGATCGCTGAGATCAAGAAGGTGGACTACGATCGTATCGGTGCCAGAATGTACGTTGAGGCTCTGTTCTGCTCCTACGTTGGCAACGGCGTGGACAAGTACGTTGAGCTGGTCAAGAAGGCTGCCGCTGCTGACCGTGCCATCATCCTGGAGTGCTGGGATGTAGAGGCTGCTAAGGCTGCTCTGGAAGTCTGCAAGGACCAGAAGCCCATCCTGGATGGCTGCACCCTGGAGAACTGGGAAGCCATGAACGCTCTGGCTACCGAGGCCGGCGTGACCCTGGGCCTGTACGCTGAGAACCTGTCTGACCTGCATGATCTGGTCGAAAAGCTGGAAGCTGCCGGCAACAAGAATCTGGTTCTGGACTGCACCGGCAAGACTGCCAAGGAGACTCTGGCTAATGCCGTTCTGATCCGTCGTACCGCTCTGAAGGACGGCGACCGTTCCTTCGGCTATCCCTCCATCGTCAACCTGGCTCGTGTTGCTAAGGGCGATGATCGTCTGCAGACCGCTTACGCCACCATGTTCGTGGAGAAGTACGGTTCCATCATTGTCATGGAGCACATGAGCTACGCTCAGGCCCTGCCTCTGTACGGCCTGCGTCAGAACATCTTCACCGATCCTCAGAAGCCCATGAAGGTGGAATCTGCTATCTACCCCATCAACGGCGCTGACGAGAATGCACCTTGCTGCCTGACGGTTGACTTCGCTCTGACCTACTTCCTGGTCTCCGGCGAGCTGGAGCGCAGCAACTGCCCCGTGAACCTGCTGATTACCGATGCTTCCGGTATGTCCGTTCTGACTGCTTGGGCCGCTGGTAAGCTGTCTTCCAGCAGCATCAAGAAGTTCTTTGATGAGAACGACATTGAGAATAAGATCAAGTCCCGTACCCTGATCATCCCCGGCAAGGTTGCCGTTATGAAGGGCGAGATTCAGGAGAAGCTGCCTAACTGGCATGTTGTCGTTGGTCCTCTGGAAGCTGTTCAGCTGCCCAAGTACATCAAGGACAAGGAATACGCCGGTGCTGTCGAAGCAGCTAAGGCTGAGGCTGCTGCAAGAGCCGCTGCTGCTACTCCCGTGGAGGAAGTCAAGGAACTGTCCTTCGAGGAGCTGCTGGAGACCAAGGTTCCCAAGATCGAAGTGGTTGACATGGGCGTTAAGTACAAGGGCCACAACCCCGAGGCTAAGACCTTTGTTACCATCGGCGAGAGAATCCACTGCATCTCTCCCTCTATCCGTAAGGCTATGGACGAGCGTGATCCTGCTCCCATCCTGAAGCGTGCTGCCGAGCAGATCGCTGCCGGTGCTACCTACCTGGACGTCAACATCGGACCTGCTGAGAAGGATGGTCCCGAGCGTATGATGTGGGCTGTTAAGCTCCTGCAGGAGAACTTCGACAACGTTCCTCTGGCTCTGGATACTGCCAACAAGAAGGCTATCGAGGCTGGTATTAAGGTTTACAACCGTTCCAACGGTAAGCCCATCGTTAACTCTGCTGACGCTGGCTCCCGTATCTCCTACATCGACCTGGCTGCTGCTAACGACGCAATCTGTATTGCTCTTTGCTCCGCTGACGGCATTGCAAAGGACAATGAGGAGCGCATGAAGCACTGCCACAACATGCTGGAGCGTGGCCTGTCTCTGGGCATGACCTCCGACGACCTGTGGTTCGATCCCCTGTTCCTGGTTGTCAAGGGCATGCAGGACAAGCAGATGGACGTTCTGAACGCCATCAAGCTGTTTGCTGACGAAGGCCTGAAGTCCACCGGTGGTCTGTCCAACAACTCCAACGGTGCACCTAAGAATGTTCGTCCTATCATGGACTCCGCTCTGGTTGCTATGGCTATGATGCAGGGCCTGACCTCTGCTATCGTGAACCCCTGTGACCTGCGCCTGATGGAGACCATCAAGTCCTGTGATATCTTCAAGGATCACGTTCTGTACTCTGACTCCTACCTGGATCTGTAAGAACATACTTGAAATCCCCGTGGCCGGGAGGGAATACTCCCTCCCGGCCATTTTTCCTCTGTCCCGTGGGCACGGCCCATGTCCAGGGGAGAGTGGAAGAACTAAAATTGAGGTATCATATGGACAACTATCTGGTGGCCCGGGATCGGGCCAGAAAAGATTTTTTGCAGCGTGACCATGGCAGCCTGGATAAAAAGCCAGGGGTGCACCGGAATTCGGATGGATTAACTTTTTTGTTTTTGGGAACAAAAGCAACAGTTAATTTGAAAAATGGTGAGATTACTTTCCAATGGGAGAATAAAATTTGGGAAGCAGACTTTTCTGAAACAGTTTCTGTCTATGACTGGCTCTGTGACAGCAAACCTCAGGCCATAGCCTCCGGGGAATTCTGTCCGGTGCACAGTCTGCCAGGTGTCTATGTGAGAGGCAGCGGCCTTTCTATGTCACCGCAAAGCTTGGCAGAAGCGATAGACCGGAAGCCGGAGATCTTTTCCAAAGCCTGTGAAGCCCTGGGAGGAAGAAGCCTTCCTTTGGGAGATATATCCTATGCAATCCCCGTAGTACCGGGCCTTACCATGGCTCTAAAGTTTTATCACCGGGATGAGGACTTTCCACCATCGCTTACGATCCTTTGGGATAAAAACACACTGCAATTTGTACGTTATGAAACAATTTACTATATTGCAGGCGCTCTTTGCCAACGTCTGGAATGGATCATGGGGTGCCTGTAATCTGAATGGATGAGAAGCAGCATAGCTGCGATGCCACATCGCCGCTATGCAACATGAAAAAATATCAAATCAGGAGGAAATCGACATGTATAAAATCACCTTTCAAATCGAAGGCGGCAATCCGGTTGTGATAGATGCCAACGACGGAGACAACCTTCTGGAGCTGGCCCGTCGGGCCAATGTGGCCATTGATGCCCCCTGTTCCGGCAATGGCTCCTGCGGCAAGTGCCGGGTAAAGATCCTGTCTGGAGAAGTACAAAGTGTTCCCTCACGCCATATTTCCCAGGAGGAATACGATGAGGGTTGGCGGTTGTCTTGCGGCTGTAAAGTTGTGGGAGATCTGGAGGTTCTGGTTCCTGATATCGCCTCTGCCTATCAGAGCCGGATGAAAACTGCGGACCTGTCCTCTCCCGAGGAAGTGGCCCTCTTTGATGCCATTCAGAAAGATGTCTGTGAAGCTGGCATTGCATTTGGTACCAACTTTACAGCCGTGGAGCTTACCATGGCAGAACCTACCTTGGATGATACCATGCCCGATATTGAGCGTCTGACCTGGGCCATTCAGGATGCTGCTCAGGTGGAAGATGTACAGATTCCTGCACAGGTCATGATGAAGATGGCCTCCACCCTCCGGGATTATGGCTTCCATGTTTGCGCCAAGGGCCAGAAGGAAGGAAACTGTTTCAAGGTTCTGGACCTGTGCGCTCCAGAAGATACCGCCATGTATGCAGCTGCCATTGATATTGGTACGACTACCGTTTCTGCTGTAGTGGCAGACCTGGAAAGCGGCAAGATTGTAGCCAAGGGTTCCAGCGGTAACGGTCAGATTCGATTTGGTGCTGATGTCATTAACCGTATTATTGAGCAGGGAAAACCCGGCGGTAAAAAGAAGCTTCAAGATGCTGTGATAAAGGAAACACTGGTTCCTGTTCTGGCTAACCTGTGTAAGTCTGCGGAAATTTCTGCAAAGAGCATTTTCCAGATCTGCATTGCAGCCAATACCACTATGAACCACCTTCTGGTGGGTGTGGATGCAGCGCCTGTCCGCATGGAGCCTTACATTCCGTCCTTCTTCTCCTGGAAGGGCCTCCTGGCCAGAGATCTAAAGCTTCCTGCGAACCCTCTGGCTCCTGTGATTATTGCACCCAACATCGGCTCCTATGTGGGCGGTGATATTACTGCCGGTGTTTTTGCCAGCTTGATTTGGAACAAGCCGGAATTCAGCCTCTTTATTGACCTGGGCACCAATGGCGAGCTGGCCTTCGGAAATCAGGATTTTCTGATGTCTTGTGCCTGTTCTGCTGGTCCTGCTTTTGAAGGCGGCGACATTTCCTGTGGTATGCGTGCTACAGACGGTGCTATTGAGGCCGCTGTGATTGATAAGCAGACCATGGAGCCTACCTTTACGGTAGTGGGCGGCCAGGAGCAGAAGCCTGTGGGCCTGTGCGGTTCCGGTATTATTGACACCATCTCTGAATTGTTCCGCTGCGGCATTATCAATGCCAAAGGTCAGTTTGTCCGGGATGGTGCCCGGGTGGCCCGGGATAAATACGGAATGGGCCGTTACATTCTGGCGAGTGCCGAGGAATCTGCCACAGAGCGTGAAATCTCTCTGAATGAGGTGGATATTGACAACTTTATCCGTGCCAAAGGTGCCATTTTCTCCGCCATTGAGACCTTGCTCAATTCTGTAGACCTCACAACGGAGGAGATTGAGACCGTCTATGTAGCCGGCGGCATTGGTTCTGGCATCAATATGAAGAATGCTGTAAACATTGGCATGTTCCCTGACATTCCTCTGGAAAAGTTCCATTATATCGGCAACTCTTCCCTTACCGGTGCCTACGCTATGGCACTGTCCAATCAGGCGGAGGAGAAGGTAGAAGAGGTGGCAAAGAATATGACCTATATGGAACTGTCCACACATCCCGGTTATATGGATTCTTTTGTGGCAGCTTGTTTCCTGCCGCACACCAACCGGAGCTTGTTCCCTCACAGCGTTCAGGAACTGTAACTTAAAAAGGAGACCAAACTATGCAGGTTGAAAACCACAAAGAAGAAGTACCCTTTTCCTATTATGAGGGCCTGTATCGAAATATTGACCCTCAGGAAGTAGTAAGCCGTTTGTCTTGGGTGAGCTTTGAGGAGGGAAAGTTTACAATGATCCTTCTGGGACGCACCTATGACATCGCTTGGCCCGACTATGCTCTTTCTGTCCGGGATGAAAAACCCTTGCCCTCCATTCCCACTCAGACGTATCTGCTGCGGTGCCTTTTGGAAGGAAAGGATGTACCTGCCATGGGGCAGTGGAAGACCTTCCGGGAAATGCCCTGGGGCGAGCTGTATATTCAGCCCTACACCGGACGCTGCCTGACTAGAGCCGCATTTACTTTTGGTACCAGAATCGAGGCTTTCCGGGCAGCCTGTGAAAAGTTGGGAGCAAAGAAGCTTTCCCACGGCGATGCAGGCTATGAATTCCAGGTAATTGGCCCATATTCCATGCAGATTCTGATTTGGGAAGGGGACGACGAATTTCCTCCCAATGCCCAGATCCTCTACACCGATAACTTTGCCCAGGGCTTTGCAGCAGAAGACCGGGTGGTTTCCGGTGATCTTCTGATTAACCACATCAAGTCCAATATGTGATTTTGAAGAGGCTGTACAAAAAGCCCATGCAGGAAGCCCGGCTGTACGCAAATGTACAGCCGGG
>CAUWEI010000092.1:0-11165 GCA_963557675.1 uncultured Oscillospiraceae bacterium
GCCATATACTGGGCGGTGACACCGGTTTCGGGGAAGCCCAAGAGAATGGACCATTGCACCGGAGCAGAACCACGAAGGTCCGGCAGAACACTGGCATGGATATTGACGCAGCCCTTAGAAGGGATGTCCAGAACGGTCTTCGGCAGAATCCGTCCATAAGCCACCACCGCCACAGCATCGGGCTTCAGAGCACGAAGCTCCTCCACGGTCTCCTCCTCCCGGAAATTCAGAGGCTGGTAAACCGGAATTCCCGCTGCCAGTGCCACCTGCTTCACAGGGGATTGGGTCAGCTTCATACCTCGATTCTGGGGGGTATCAGGCTTGGTGTACACACCCACAATTTCATGTTTACTTTTCAGAAGGGCTTCCAGACAGGTTGCAGCAATGTCCGGGGTACCCATAAATACAATACGCATAAACCCTTCCTCCTTACAGATCTTCCATTTCTTCTGGGGTCAGGAAGTGATACACCTTTTCGGTGTACAGGTGTCCATCCAGGTGCTCCAGCTCATGGCAGAAGCAGCGAGCAGCCAATTCCTCGCCCTCTACTTCAAACCAGTTGCCGTCCCGGTCCTGAGCACGAACCTTTGCATAGTTGGGACGCTTGACCATGCCCCACTTGCCGGGAACGCTGAGACAGCCCTCAGGGCCGTCCTGCTCGCCGGAGGTTTCCAGCAGCTCCGGGTTTACCAGTTCAATGAGGCCGTCGCCGCAGTCCACCACCACAACCCGGCGGAGAATTCCCACCTGAGGTGCGGCCAGACCTGCGCCATTGGCATCTTCCAAGGTCTCTGCCATATCGTCCAGAAGCTTGTGCAGACGTCCGTTGAACTCTGTCACAGGACGACACTTTTTGTGCAGGACATCTTCTTTATCGGTTAAAATCTTTCTTAAAGCCATTGTAATCGTTTCCTTTCCTCATTCATATCCATTGACGTCCACATAAGCCGTAACGCCTCGATTGGCCCGGTCTTTGGCAAACTGTCTTAAAAGATTGCTCAGAGTCAGACGCAGCTGGCGACTGCCTGCCATACGCAGGGTCAGACGATAACGGTAATGATAGTTTACTTTTGCAACCGCCGCCGGCGCAGGGCCTAAAAGCTGACGGTCTATATTCACAAAGGCAGGCTCTCCCAGACAAGCCCATAGCCGGTCTCGGAATCGGGCTGCACTTTGCAGAACCTGCATCTCCTCCTGACCGGAGAACGTAATGGTATACAGGTCACAAAACGGCGGGCATCCCTTCACCTGCCGCAGAGGCAGTTCCATTTCATAAAAGCGGTCATAGTCCTGCTGGGAAGCCAGGATAATCACACTATGCTCCGGGGTCATGGTCTGAATCATAGCCTTACCCGGCCGCTGGCCTCGTCCGGCTCGTCCCACCACCTGGGTCAGCATATTGAAGGTAGTTTCCGCTGCCCGATAGCTGTCTACGTACAGAGACAAATCTGCATCCAGAACACCCACCAGCGTGACATTTTCCAAGTTTAGTCCCTTTGCCACCATCTGAGTACCCAAAAGCACCGGAATTCGTTCTTTTTGGAACCGTTCCAATATTTTCTCATGAGTATTCACAGCGTTTACGGTGTCCGCATCCATGCGGGCCACCTGAATACCGGGAAACCGCCCTTCTAATTGCTGCTGTACCTTCTGCGTACCAAATCCAACCGCTTTCAGAGGGCCGCCGCACTGGGGACAGCGTTCTGTCACGGGCTGGGAAAATCCGCAGTAGTGACACATGAGCCGTCGGTTAGCACTGTGATAAGTCAGATGGACACTGCATCGGGGACACTGTGGGGCCTCGCCGCAGCTAACACATTGCAGCATACGGCTGTTTCCTCGGCGATTGAGAAACAGCACCGTCTGTTCCCCTCTTGCCATGGCTTCTTCCATGGCATCCATAAGCGGAATACTGAGGGCCGTATCATTGCCGTCTCGCAGTTCCTCTTTCATGTCTACAATCTCTACCTTGGGAAGAGCCATACCGTTATATCGCCCGGTCAAGGTACACAGGGTATATTGTCCCTGTCTGGCCCGATACATGGTCTCCACTGAAGGGGTGGCGGAGCCAAACACCACCAGAGCCTTTTCCCGGATTCCCCGCACCTGAGCCACTTCCTTGGCACAGTAACGGGGCGTATTTTCGGATTTATAAGAATGTTCCTGCTCCTCATCTAAAATGATGAGGCCCAACTCTTTGCATGGGGCGAACACACAAGAACGAGTCCCCACCACAACATGGGCCTGTCCTGCCTTCACACGCTTCCACTGGTCATACCGCTCTCCCATGGAAAGGCTGCTGTGAAGCACCGCCACCTCCCCGGCAAAATGGGCCGTAAGGAGGCTTAACAGCTGAGGAGTCAGCGCAATTTCCGGCACCAGAAGCAGAGCAGACTTCTCTTCTGCCAGACATTTTTCAATGAGTTTCAGATAGACCGCCGTCTTGCCGCTTCCTGTAACACCGTACAGAAGAGCCACCCCAGGCTTGGGTGCCAAAAGCTTTTCTTCCAAGGTGGTATAGGCGGCTTGCTGCTCCTCATTGAGAATCAAGGGACCTTTTATCTGAGCCGGGGTAATTTCCCGACAGCGCAGAACCTGCCGCTGCTCCAAAGAAACATAACCCAGCTTTTCCAATCGCTTAAAGGTTGCGGAGTTGGCTCCCGTGTAATAACACAGCTCCTTCACGGAACAAGAGCCCATGTCGCACAGAAGCTTCAACACCTGATATTGTACCGGGGCACTTTTTTCCCGGCGTTTGGCATATTCCATGACTTCCTCAGTGGAAGCGGAGAGGACGGCAATGCGTTCGGTCTTATCTCCGGCTCTGCTCAGAAAGTCCGTTTGGGCGGTAATCCACTTTTTACTCAGCAGGTATTTCAGTGCGCTCTGCAAGTCCTCTTCCTCAGCAATGGCCTGCCGCAGAGCCTGATATTCCCCTTGTCCGCCCAGATTCTCCAGAAACGTCAATACCTCCACCGCATCCTTCTGGCGGATGGCTTTTCCTTCCCAGGGCTTTCCCGGGGCTAACGTATAGGTATCTCGCACCTGGAACCATAATCCGGCAGGCAATACTGCCCGGATGGCCTCGTAAAACGTGCAGAAGTATCGCTCCCGCACAAAAGCAGCCAGGCGGAGCATCTGCTCATCCAATACCGGCTCAGAATCCAGTACCTGAATGATGCATTTCAGCTCCGCCTCACCACCGTCTCCAAGGGCAAGGACAATGCCCTCTGTGACCCGGTTTCCTCGGCCAAAGGGTACCATGACCCGTTGACCGACAAAAACCGTCATGTCCGGAGGAACCAGGTAGCTATAAGGCTTGTCAATGGCATACACTGCCGCAGAAACGGCGATTTGTGCCACCTGCTCCATACTTCCCACCTCCGGTATCTTGGGTATTCTTTGATTACTTTGTGTAGATGTCCTTCAGGCTGGCAGTGAGCTTTCCTTCGGCAACCTCACGAATGGCCAGGGTGACAGGCTTGTCTTCCAGGGCAATTCCGTTTTCCTCGGCCTCAGCAGCAATGGCACGGGCACGACGGGCAACGACATTTACCAGCAGATAGCGGCTGGGGATGTGCTCCAGCAGCTGAGACATGGGGGGATACAGCATATTATAGGACCTCCTTAAAAATGTCCAGATTGGTGTTGTTTGCGTACAGGGATTGCTGTGCCTCCGGGGAGTCGGCCAGAATGGCCTCCATCCGGGCAACACAGTCATCTACCTGGTCATTGACCAGCAGATATGTATATTGCTCGGCCTGTTGGACTTCCCAACGGGCCTGTTTGAGCCGGGATTCGATTTTCTCCGGTGCCGTGTCTCCCCGATTTTCCAATCGTCTGCGAAGCTCCTGGAAGCTGGGGGGGGCCAAAAAGATGGTAACGGCATCGGGTACTTTCTTCAAAACCTGAAATGCACCATTGGGGTCTACATCCAAAACGGCTGTGCCGCCCTTCTGGATGACATCCAGGATGGGCTGGGCCGGGGTTCCGTAATAGTCCCCTGCTGCATACTCATTGTATTCCATGAGCAGGTCTTTGTCCAATAATTCCCGGAACTGCTCCCGGGTGAGGAAGTGATAGTGTACACCGGGCACCTCATTGGGTCGGGGCGCACGAGTCGTTGCGGAAACAGAAAAGAAGTAATCAGGATGATTTGCTAGAATTCTGTGCAGCACAGTGCTTTTGCCCGCACCGGAGGGGCCGGATATTACGATGACTCTACCCTTATTCATGGATATCCTCCTCTTCGTATTCCTCCATTTTCATCCCTGCACGTCCTGCCACAGTTTCCGGCTGGATGGCAGATAAGATCACATGATCCGTGTCCATGACAATTACGGATCTGGTCTTTCTTCCATAGCTGGCATCTATGAGCATGCCACGGTCTCTTGCTTCCTGAATCATACGCTTAATGGGAGCCGAGTCCGGGCTGACAATGGCCAGCAGTCTGGCGGAGGAAATCATATTTCCAAAACCGATATTGATGAGCTTCATAAAAACCTCACTCGATATTCTGGGTTTGTTCTCTGATTTTTTCCAGTTCTGCCTTGATGTCCACAACCACCTTGGCCAGACGCAAGTCGCTGCACTTGGAACCGATGGTGTTGGCCTCCCGGTTCATTTCCTGAAGAAGGAAATCCAGCTTTCTGCCAATGGCACCGCCGCCGGAGAGCATTTCGTCCATCTGAGCCAAATGGCTGCGTAGACGAACAGTCTCTTCATCTACAGCGACCTTATCTGCAAAAATAGCAGCTTCCTGAATAATGCGGTTTTCGTCGATGTTGGTATTCTCCAAAACTTCCCGCATCTTTGCTTCCAGACGGGCCCGGTAGTCTGCCACCGTCTGGGGAGAACCTGCCTCTACCTGGCTGACCAGACTGCGGATGGTATCGCCACGGCTGCGCAGGTCCTTTTCCATAGCCTGTCCCTCGGTGGCACGCATGGTGTTGAAAGCTTCCAAAGCCTGATCGACTACAGAAAGCAGGCTCTTCATGAGCTGCTCTTCGTCCTGCTCCGGCTTTTCCACCTGGAACATCTCCGGCATTCTGGCCAGAGTGGATGCACTGATGTCATCCTGAACGCCATACTCTGACACCATAGCCCGCATGGCCTGAAGGTAACCTTCCAGCACAGGGCGGTTGAGGCTCACCTGAAGCTGTTCGTCTGCGCTGGCACCGACGGAGATGAACACATCCACCTTGCCACGGGACACAGTGGCTTTTACATGCTGCTTTACAGCATCTTCCGCAAAGTTAAGGCTTCTGGGCAGCTTCACATTGCAGTCCAGATAGCGGTTGTTTACAGATCGGATTTCCACGGTAAATTCCCGATCCAGCGGTGTCTGTACCGCCCGGCCATAGCCGGTCATACTCTTAATCAAAGTAATTATCTCCTTTTGATTGGGATTTCATAGGAAAAACATTGCACCATCAAGCTTGTGCAACGATGGTATATTGTGGTCCACGACGGCGGCACAGCCGATCTGCCACCATAGCCAACGCCATTCCTGCGGCAAATCCCACAAATCCCCACACTGCGCCAAAGGCGCACCACAAGCCCAACAGCAGCACAATGGGTATCAGGTACACCACCATGACAGCGGTCAGTACATGACTGGTACTGCTTTGGAGCACCACCCGGTCTCCTGCCTGGGCACCGATGGGATTTTTTGCTCGCAGAACATGGTTCTGCTCTCCGCCTTCGGAGCAGCCGCCGCACTCCGTGCAGTTGCCACTACAGGCAGACTGCCGACGGCACAGGATTTCTGCCGTACCGTCGGCGTACGTTTTACGAACGGTTACAATCTGTTCCATGGCTAAGGCTCCGGTGTGGGGTCGACAGAAGCGGCGGCAAGGCCTACGGTTACACTGTACTTGCCGTAGACTCCCACTTTCTCAACGCCTTTTATTTCAAAGCTCAAAGGCAGTGTCTGCGTTCCGGCTTCATAGCCTGCCATGTCCACCCAGGCCACAATGTTGTCTGGGGTCATCTTTTGCAGCTCCGCAGCACCGCCACGCAGTACAACGTCCAGCTGCTGGGTAAAGACGGTAGAGTTCATTCCTTCGGGAACATTTCTCACGTGAATGTTATCCTTTGTCAAGGTAACGGTTTTGGTACTCAGCCCCTTGAGTGACACCTGTACCTTTGCCGTAGGGATGTTGGACTGATTGGTAAGGTTCTCAGGAAGCTTGATCTCCACTTCTTCACTGTAAGGTGTCTTAATATCTACGTCGCCCAGATTGACGGTGGTAAGCACCCATTCATTGTACTTGCTCAGTGCTTCCTCCGAACCGGAAATGGTAATGGTTTTCGGCTCTACGGCAACATCGGCGTTGGCTTCCAGATCGGCACCGCCGCCAGCTACCAGCTTCACCACCAGAGGAATTTCCTTGATGTGTTCCACCGGCAGGGTCAACTGAATACTGCCAGTATTGGTTTTCACATTGGCAGCATCCACCGGTTTGCCATTGCGATCCATCAGAGTGTAGCGAAATTCTCCGGTCAAAGTAGAGGTAAGGCCGGTACAGTCAATCTCCAAGCCTGCAAAATCGATCTGATCCACCTGAGACTTGGGACCTGCAACGCTCACACTGGTAGCACTCATGGTAGCACGTTCCTGCCCCACCAGCAGGCCCTCCTGAAGCTGCCCTCGGAAGATCAGCTTCACCGGGATTTCTTTTTCCGCATACTCCACCACTTCCAGCTTCACCGACGGGGTAATTCGCTGAGAAATGCTGATGGAGCTAATACCGGAGGGAAACGAAACCTTATACTCTCTTTCATATTCGCCCGGCTCTGTAATTCCACTCAAGTCCACAGAAACCGCAATATTGGAGCTGTTCAGCTCATTTAAGTCGGAACGGTTACCATACAGACGGACAGAAACTTTGGAATCCTGACCGGAAAGCAGCATCAGGTTCCGATCCATAAGGGAGTTTTCATTTTCCAGGGTGACCGGAAGATTTTTGAAGGTCTGCTCATATCCGGGGCTGACATCTGTGACCACATACAGCCACAGGCCAAAGGCCACCAGAAGCGACAAAAGAAGCATTGGAATTCTACTCTTCATTGTTTCCACCCTTTCTGTCCTTGCGTCCCTTCAGGCAGCTCAACAGATTACGTTTGGGCTCTTCTTCCGGAGCAAGTTCATTGGTCAGCAGACGGGACAAAGTCTGGGGGGCCAGATGCCGCTTCAGCATACCGCCTGCGGCCACAGAGATGGTACCGGTTTCCTCCGAGACGATAACCACCACTGCATCGGTTACTTCACTGATGCCCAAGCCAGCTCTGTGGCGGGTACCCAAATCGGCACTGATTCGATGGTTCTTAGACAGAGGAAGCACACAGCCCGCCGCCGCAATGCGGCCATCCCGAATCACCATAGCTCCATCATGCAGGGCCGCATTGGTAAAGAAGATATTTCGGATCAACTGCTCCGAAACCCGTCCATCAATCACGGTTCCGGTCTTAAAATACTCGTCCAGTCGGCTGGTACGCTCAAAGACCATCAGCGCACCCACCCGCTCCCGGGCCATAATCTCACAGGCGGTAACCACTTGGGCAATCACATTTGTAATCTCTTTTGTTTTCTGTCTGGGGGTCAGCATTTCTTTGATACTGGTAGAACCCATGCGCTCAACGGCTCGGCGCAGTTCCGGCTGGAAGAGAATCACCAGCGACAAAAGGCCAAGCTCCAGCACCTTATCCAGCATATAGTGAAGAACATGAAGCTTAAACACTCCAGTGATCCAGAACAGCAGAATCAGCATCACAACCGCTTTACCGATTCGGGCTGTACTGGAAGACCGGATCATACTAATTACCTTATAAATCAGAAACGTGACCAGGAGGATATCAAGAAAATCCGTAACCTGAGCGGTACCGATCAAATGACCAATTTCTACAAAAAAATCTGAAATTGCTTTCATGTGTGTTGCCCCTTCCCGGAAGTTCTCCGCATAGTCAGAATACACCTGTACACAGTAAGCCTATTATCCTTATAATTATAGCGGATATTTCTCCCCTTGGCAAGGGAAAATCGAAAAAAATCACCGCACTTCCCGAAAAACTCCACGGCAGGCTTCCAGCAGTGCCTTGGTCTGTCTGGGGCTGGCATCCGGGCCAAAACTCACCCGAATGGTGCCTGTATTCAATGTTCCTGCACTTTCATGGGCCAGAGGGGCACAGTGTAACCCGGCCCGAAGACAAATTCCACGGGAAGCCAGTTTTTCTGTCACGGTCTCACAGTCCCCCTTGGGCGGCAAAAAGGAAATGGTTCCTCCCTGATGTGGGCCAAAGAATACGGTAGCCCCCAAGTCTCCCAATCCCATGGCCGTACTGCCCACCTGCTGTGTCTCCCTTTCCATTATCTTGTCCAAATTCTGTCCTTCCATATACTTTAATGCCGCAGATAGTCCGCAGATTCCGGGCAGATTCAGAGTCCCCGCCTCCGCCCGGTCCGGAAGAAATTCCGGCATCTGCTGGTCGTAGGATTGACTTCCCGTACCACCTTGAAGCAACGGCTCCGGCAATTGCGTACACAACAGCAGTCCGGTTCCCATGGGGCCAAGCAGTCCCTTGTGACCGGGCATAGCAATAAAGGCCGCCCCCAGCTCTTCCAGATTCAGAGGCTGGCTTCCGGCAGACTGGGCCGCATCGATAATGAAGGGAACCCCATACTTTTTGCACAGACCCGCCATCTCTTTGATGGGCAGTACATAGCCAAAGACATTGGAAACATGGGTAAATACCGCCGCTTTTGGCTTCTGTTTTAGGGCCTGTTCAAAAGCTTCCAGCGTGTTGGTCCAGGAAAACAGGCAATTTCCTGCCACCAGAATTTCACAGCCCAGATGGTGTAATGGTCTAGTCACCGCATTGTGCTCAAATCCAGAAATAACCACCTTATCCCCAGGCTTTAGCAGTGTTCGGATTGCAATATTGAGGCCGTGGGTGCAGTTCGTCGTAAAGACCACCTGCTCAGGGGAACAATGAAAGAGACGGCCTGCCCGCTCCCGACACCGAAATACCACATTCGATGCCTCCATTGCCACAGGATACCCCCCTCTTCCAGGATTTCCGCAGTGGCGCAGGCCCCAGTTTACCGCCTCATATACTCCCGGTGCTTTGTGCAGGGTGGTGGCTCCATTGTCCAGATAAATCATATTCTCTGCTCCTCCCAATTTCCTTCCGGCGTTCTAAGATAGCATCTCTTAAAAAGGATATTTCCCTTTCTCAATCGCTCTACTGCCTCCATACTGTCCCAGCGGGACAACACCAGACAATACCCGCAGCCGTTTTCTTCCAACATTCGAGGCGTTCGGTGCAGTTGGCAGCGAATTCCCGCCTTTTGCAGGGTGGACTGTCCTTTTTGTGCATAGGTGATGGATCGAAACGTAATATAAAATTCCTTCATATGGCAAAACCTCCCGGTTCAGCCTATGAAAAGAGTCCTTTTTCTGTGCCATACAGAATCATAACCACCGGCCGTGCCGGTGGTTTGCACTAGCCCCCCTGGGGCATGCCTTAAGCTGAGCCTATAGGCTCACCGAATAGTCTGCCAACCGCATGACTTTCACGGGCTGCCCCTAAAGGGGCTCTTTATTTATTTGCCTTCTTCTACCGGCTTACCCGTAAACGGGTCGATGTACTCTTTAATGCTCATCTGGTCTTCTGCGTAATCCTCCTGTAGCTGGTTTCGAATGTACTGCTCTATTGCATTCTTATTTTTTCCTACCGTACTTACATAGTAACCACGGCACCAAAAATGTCTGTTTCCATATTTGTACTTGAGGTTCGCGTACTTCTCGAAAATCATTAAGCCGCTCTTTCCTTTGAGGTATCCCATAATCTGTGATACGCTATACTTAGGTGGAATACTGACCAGCATATGGATATGGTCGGGGCATGCTTCTGCCTCAATTATTTCTACCCCTTTATATTCGCATAGTTTCCGAAGCATACGGCCGATATCCTGTCTAATCTTTCCATAAATAATCCGGCGTCAGAATTTTGGGGCAAATGCGATAGTATTCTCAATCACACCGGATTTTACGAGTACAGACACGGCAAGGTGTTGATGCACTTCAAGTTTTGCTTTGAAGGGATTCCAGACGAACCAACCCCTGCGGCGATGCTCAGATACTATCGAAAACGAAAAGGTTATACCGTACGGCAGTTAGCCGAACAGGTAGGCATTGTACCCGCAACGCTGCTAAAGTACGAGGGGGATCAGTTCCCCATACCATATCCCACTGCGGTGGCATTGGCGGATATTCTCCAAATCGACAGAAAGCTGTTATTGGATGACTTCGCTCGATTTCTGGGTCATCCTTACAATGTGAGGTTACGAGAAGTGAGAAAATCATACGGACTTAATCAAGCAGAATTTGCGAAAAAAGCTAATATTTCTTACAGCATTTATGCAAAATGGGAATCCGCTGCCCGTCAACCGTCACGAAAGATGTATGAACAGCTGGCAGCCACCTATCCCGAAATTCCGAAATAAAGATACAAGCAATACAGGGTATCTGCAAGAAACAGATACTCTGTATTTTTTATTTGCACATTCGTATTTCCTGAAAGACTTCTGTAAAATGAAAGCACAATCAAATTACAGGAGGTCAAAACTATGGCGCAAACTATATTTGAACAGAATGGCGGTACTTATACTCAGCAAGGCGATTATTTACTTCCGGATATCAGGCTGCCCGATGAGCCAGAATTTGAGATTGGCGTATGGGGAAATCGCCGCAGGCAATATCTCAAGCAGCACCACAGAGTTAAATATTACAACATGCTAACGCAGTGTACGCTATATTTCCATCTTGCTGACATTGAGCAGCAAGCGCAGGAGCTGTTCAACAGGCTAGTAGATCAGCTTGCAGAAAAAGAAAGTATCACCGAAAAACTTAAAGCCGAAGATCAGATACTTTGGATTCAGCGCATGAACAATATTCGTAACAGGGCTATGGAAATCGTCAACGCCGAACTGATTTATACATAACTTTTATTCAGGGGTAGTCCTTCGGGATTGCCCCTGTTTTTTGAGTTTTACCTGAATGCGGGATTAAGACAGTAAGCATCACCTTTTGCTGGGAAAGCCATTTTGTTTCTCAAACCAGCTTCATAACAATAGGACAAATGAAGTTTGAAAAATAGTTAAA
>CAUWEI010000093.1:0-10991 GCA_963557675.1 uncultured Oscillospiraceae bacterium
GGATATTACAAAAAACGACAACGGTTGCCGTGATAGGAGAATTGCCATGAGAAAGATAAAATTATTCAAACTTATATGGATTGCGGCAGGTCTGTTTCTCCTGTTTGTGCTGGTGTCCTGTGTGGTTCCGCCTCTGTTTCAGAAGCACAAGGCAGAACCTCAAATGGTCCACCCGGAGGACTCCGCAGAACGGGTGCTTTGCATCGAGGACAATCAGGATGCCCTCTTATGGCGGCTTCGTGCCATTGAGTCGGCCCAAAAGGAATTGGTACTGGCCACCTACAAATACCGGGACGACGAAAGCGGTCGGGATATTGTGTCCGCCCTTCTGCAAGCGGCGGAACGTGGGGTACAGGTCCGCATTGTAGTGGACGGTATTTCCGGCTCTTCCGATGTACGGGGCAGTACCGGATTTCAGGCTCTGGCAAGTTCCCCCAATGTGGAAGTACGGTTTTATAACCCCGTGAACCTTCTGACCCCCTGGACCCTTAATTATCGGATGCACGACAAATATCTGATTGCAGACAATGACCTCTATATTCTGGGAGGCCGAAACACCAAAAACCTCTCTTTGGGCAATTATCCGGGCGCAAAGGACTATGACCGGGACGTGTTGGTGTATCAGCCTGCCTCTCAGGCAAAAGGCTCTCTGGCTCAGGTGAGAGCGTATTTTGAGCAGATTTGGGACCGGTCCAAACTCTACACCCCGTCCACCGACAAGCAGGACACGCAGGAACTATATCACCACTATGAGGCCCTTCGGGAGCGTCTCCCCGAAGCCTTTATCATCCCGAACTGGGAAGAGCAGACCCTTCCCACCCAGGGAATCACCCTGCTGTCCAATCCCGTTGAGGCAGGAAACAAAGCACCCCGGTTGTGGTTTTCCTTGCAGAATCTCATGGAACAAGGTTCCGACATCCTCATTCAGACCCCTTATATCATCTGTAACGGCCATATGTACGACGATTTAGGCCGACTGTGTGATTCCGACAAGCAGGTACAGGTGGTGACCAATTCCGTGGAAACCGGGGCCAACCTCTGCGGCTGTGTGGACTATCTGAACCAGAAAAACAAGCTCTTAAAAACCGGACTGACGATTTACGAATTTCAGGGAGATCGTTCTTCTCATGCAAAAACCGTCCTCATTGATAAAGACATCAGCATTGTGGGAAGCTTCAATTTTGATGCAAGAAGTACATACCTGGACACCGAACTGATGCTGGTGATTCACAGTCCCGAACTGAACGCCCAGCTTCGTCAGACCCTTCAGAACTGTATGGACCAGAGCCGCCGGAACCTTCCCGACGGAACCCAGGAGCTTGGCTCCCGGTGTGAAAATGTAAAAATGACCGCCGGAAAACAGATTCTATACAACGTCCTTCGGGTGATTCTCTTCCCCGTCCGGCATCTGCTATAAGGCATAAAGAAAGCACCGATGTAGGGCACATCGGTGCTTTTTCCTATGCAATCAAGGTTTCAGTGCGGTAATGGGTACAACAAGCACGCCGTCTGGCCTGCGATAGGCCGCATTTGTCATACCACACAGAACACACAAGGTTGTGGGAGGCTTTCCCTTGGGGTCTTCGGAAAACTCCTGTTGAATCTTGAGCAGACTATTGGCCGCCGCATCAATTTGGTTTGCTCCCAGCTTGATTTCAAATGCACACCACGTTCCATCCGGCAATTCCAAAACCGCATCGATTTCCCGGCCCTGATAATCCTGATAGTGGTATAGGCTGGCTCCAAAAGACTCCCCATAGATTCGTAAGTCCCTCTCACACAGCGATTCAAACAGGAACCCTAAGGTCTCCAAATCTCCTACCAGTCCGGCAGGCGTTGCCCTCAGCAGCGCACAGGCCAAGGACGGGTCTACAAAGTGACGTTTGACCGCCTGCTTGACCCGAACCGAGGAACGGACATTGGTGGAAAAAGGTGGCTGATTGTCCGTAAGAAACAGTCGGTCGAAGATGTCCAGATAATCTTTCACGGTCTGAACGTCTATGTCTTCATCGTCCACCTGCCGAATATCGTTTTTCAGCGTTCGATTGGTTACGGTGGTACTTTCATTTCTTGCCAGAGAACGCAGCAGCAGCCACATTTTATTGGTGTTTCGTTTGACCCCATCCATCCGGTATACATCGTCATCAATGACGGCGTTCAGGTACTCTACCGGCACAAGAGATGCCTGTTGGGCAGGAAGTCCCAAGCTTCCGGGCCAGCCGCCCCGAATAATCAGGTCAATCAGCGTTTGCAGTTCCACGTCCCCTGTCATAGCCGGGGTCAGAATCCCCTGACACAGCTTTTCCAACGACACCTGACCGGAGGAATCCCCGGATTCATACAATGACATGGGCCGCATCCGAAGCTTGGCAATCCGACCCGCTCCGCTGTGCAGAATTCCCTTGTGGTTTGGGGTGGCAGAACCGGTCAGAAGGAACTGCCCCTTCTGTGCCGTCCGGTCTACCTCATGGCGTACCGCATCCCAAATGGGCGGTACCTCCTGCCATTCGTCAATCAGGCGAGGACGTTCGCCTTCCAGTACCAGAGCCGGGGACAATTCTGCTAGCTGCCGATTTTGAAAGTTTCCGGCAGGGTCGCCCATAAAAATAGAGCTTTTACTGTGATAGGAGGAGGTCCAGGTTTTTCCGCACCACTTTGGCCCCTCCACGCAGACTGCGCCAAAGGACTCTAAATATTCCTCAATTTTCCGGTCAATAATTCGGGGGAGATAGGTTTTTCGTTCCATATGCTTCACCTCTGTCTCTATTATATGTCAATCCCATTGATTTTACAACTCCAATCCCACAGATTTCCGATTTTCAACCCTACACATTTTATATTTCCAACCCCATACATTTTTTATTTTCAACCCGACATATTTTGGATTTTGAATCCCATACATTTCCCATCCTCTGAGATTGACGAACGAGGAAGAATGTGGTATCTTGCCATATAAGAGTGAATCTGCATTGCTTCACTGCTTCAAATTTTCATGTGTTCAGGGAGACTCTATATGATTGATTTTACCGGCTTTGATTGGAATACTCAAACCGTTTTATCTAAAAATCGCTGTGCGCCACGAGTCCATTTCTACCCCTACCCCGATTGCTCCACCGCCTTATCCGGAAATCGGGAGTCCTCCGACCGGGTGGAATCTCTCGATGGTCTGTGGAATTTTAACTGGTTTTCTTCCCCCTTGGAGGTGTCGAACGCACTTCTTAACACCCCCTATGACCCGAAAGCCCCTTCCATTGCCGTTCCCATGAACTGGCAGTATGCAGGCTTCGGAAAATTCTGCTATACCGACCTTCTCTACCCCTTCCCGGTAGACCCGCCCCATGTGCCCATGGAAAACGAAACCGGCGTGTATCGCCGTTCGTTCCATGTGGAAGGCCCCATGAAAACCTTCCTTCGTTTTGAGGGCGTGGAAAGTGCTTTCCATCTGTATGTCAATGGAGTGGAAGCCGGATATTCACAGGGCAGTCGTCTGCCCAGTGAATTCGATGTGTCCAATCTGGTGCATCCGGGAGAAAACCAACTGGCCGTGGTAGTGTATCAGTACTCTGACGGCACCTATCTGGAAGATCAGGATATGTGGTGGCTGGGCGGCATCCCACGGGAAGTCCTGCTCCTGCGGCGGCCTCAATGCCATTTAGAGGACTTCATTCTGAATCCCGACTATGATATAGAGACACAGGAAGGCATTTTACGCCCCGTTTTGCCCGTGTCCGCCCCGGCTCAGGTACGACTGTCGGTCTATGATGCAGAAGGAACCCTTTTGCAAACCGGAAACGAAACGGAACTGCGGATTTCCAAGGTCCATCCATGGACCGCAGAAACCCCGGTGCTTTATACGGTAGTGGCGGAAGTACTGGACGAATCGGGAGCCTGTACCGAAGCCGCCTGTCAGCGTGTGGGCTTTCGCCACATTGCCATAGAAGAAGGGGTTTTGAAGGTCAACGGCAGTCCTATTTTCATGCGTGGTGTCAATCGCCACGAGTACAACCCCAAAACCGGTCGGGCCATTACCAGACAGCAGACCGCTCAGGAGTTGGGCCTGATTAAAGATGCGGGCCTCAATGCCATTCGGTGTTCGCACTATCCCAACAACCCCTTTTTCTATGACATTTGTGATGAATTGGGTTTGTATGTCATTGATGAATGTGATTTGGAAACCCACGGCTTCGAGCCTCTGGGAAAGGATACCCAGCTTTGCAGTGACCCCAGTTGGAAGGATGCCTATTTAGACCGTATCCAGCGGATGGTGGGCCGGGACCGCAACCGAGCCTGTGTGATTCTCTGGTCACTGGGCAACGAATCCGCCTACGGCCCCAATTTCCGGGCCATGTATGACTGGTGCAAGGAGCAGGAACCCAGCCGACCCGTCCACTATGAGGGAGACTTCCGCAATCAGTCCGTGGATGTGTCCAGCACCATGTATTCCACCGTGGGTCGATTGAAGGAACTGGACTTACAGCAGGACCCCAAACGGCCCCACATCCTGTGCGAATTTGCCCACGCCATGGGCAACGGCCCCGGAGGACTCAAGGAATATTTCAAGGTCTGCGAGGAATCCGAACGGATTCAGGGCCTTTTTGTGTGGGAATTCAAAGACCACGGCGTATATGAGGAAGGCCCGGACGGTCAGGCCCGCTACCGCTTCGGCGGAGAATTCGGAGAAGATTTCCACAACGGCAATTTCTGTATGGACGGTCTGGTTCGCTCCAACGGCGTTCCCAGTCCCGGCTTTTTGGAATATACACGAGTGGCAGAGCCTGTCCATGTAGAACAATTCGACCTAAAAAACAAGGTTTTCACCCTGAAAAACCGCTTTGATTTTCTGAATTTGTCCGCTTTTTCCTGCAATTTGACTGTACTTTGCGACGGAACCCCACTGAAAACCCATTCCTTCGCCCTGCCTCCCATCGCTCCCCGACAGAAAGCAGACATTTCCATAGACGAATCTCTGTTGAAGGACCTGCCCCAAGAAGGACTCATCACACTGGAAGTCGAGTTTTTATCCACAGCCCCTGTGGGGAACCAGTCGATTGGCTGGATTGCGGGACGTGCCGCAACCGTAGTGCGGGAAGAATCCAAAGCCCCGGCAGAATCCAAACAGCCTGCCACCTGCACTTTGGTGGGCCATACCCTGCACATTTCCGGCCCCGACTTTTCCTGTGTTCTGGACCCTGCCACTGGATGTATCCGGGATTACCGGGTAAAGGACAGACTTCTTATGGAGCGTGGCCCCCTTCTGAACTACAACCGCCCCTATACCGACAATGACCAGTGTCACAAGGATGAATGGACGGAAAAGCATCTTCATTCCATGAAAATGTCCGTAAAATCCATGGACTGGGCCACAGAAAACGAAGCCCTTGTCATTACCGTTCGGGGCATTTTCTCCCCTGCGGCTCTGGATTGGGGCACCAATGTAGCGGTTACGTATCATATCTGGGAAAATGGTGCTATTTCCGTTTCCTTGCAGGGTGACTTCTACGGAACTGCCCCGACGGAACTTCCCAAAATCGGCACCCAGTCTTACCTTCCCACCGATGTGCAATCCATCATCTATCGTGGCTATGGCCCCGGCGAATGTTACTGTGACAGCAAACAGGCCCAGTCCGACGGCATTTGGACCGCAGACCCCGAAACCATGGGGTTTTCCTACTCCTGTCCCCAGGAAAACGGCAACCGCACCGATGTGCGCTGGCTGGTTCTCACCAATGGGGAAGGTTCCGGCCTGTCCGTTGCCGCAAGCCGACCCATTGACATGGCCCTGCGGCCCTACAGCGATGAAATGCTCCAAGCCACCTCCCACCGCTGCGACCTCATCCGGGACCCCAATCGGCTCTATCTGCATCTGGACTACCGTAATTCCGGTCTGGGTAGCGGAAGCTGTGGCCCTGCGGCCTTGCAGAATCACAAAGCCTATCCCATTTCCTACGAATGGTCTATGGCCTTTGTCCCGGTGGACAACACCTTGACCCCCGCCCAAAACGGCCGCCGTGCCATGGGCTATCTCAAATAACCAGCGAAAGGACCCCGTTTCATGGAGAACACAAAGAAAAAACCATGCTTTTTGCCGATGGACTCTGTCTGGTGGTTGCCGCCATCTGGGGCACCGGATTTATTGCCAGCCAGCTCGCCATCGATGCCCACATGAGTGCTCTGCTCATTATGACCCTGCGCTTTACGCTTGCCGCCATTACCATGCTTCTGGTCTGCATCCCGAAGTGGAAAAATCGGCGATTTCAGGACTTCAAAGCCGGAATTCTTCCGGGAATCTTCCTGTTTGGAGCCTTTTACACCCAGATTCTGGGACAGGCCCACACCACCGTGTCCCACTGTGCTTTTCTCACCGCCACCAACGTGGTCATGGTTCCCTTTCTGCTGTGGGCCTTGTACCGCAAACGGCCCCCGGTCAGCACCTTTTTGCTGACCGCCCTGACTCTTTGCGGCATTGGCGTGCTCAGTATCACCCCCGGAAGCTTCAGCCTGACCTTTAATCTGGGCGACGGCCTTTCTCTGTGCTGTGCCCTTCTCTTTGCCCTGCACATTACCACCCTGGGCAAGTGTACGGAAAACCGAGACGTTCTGGTGGTCAATCTGGCACAGCTCACCACCTCTGCCGTGATTTCCGCCATTCTGTTTTTGTTCACGGATTTGGATGCGATTTCTCAGGCAAATCTGACACAGGGACTTCCTGCGGTGATTTTCCTTGGCCTGTTCAGCACCTGTCTGTGCTACTTCCTCCAAACCCTGGCCCAGAGCTACACCACCCCGGCACAGGCTGGTGTCCTTCTTTCCACAGAAGGCCTGTTCGGAAGTCTGTTTTCCGTGGTGCTGGGCATGGAACCTCTGACCAAAAATATGGTTTTCGGCGGTCTCATCATCCTGACCTCTGTAGTGCTTCTGGAATTGTTCGCCTCGAAATCCAAAAGGTAACACCGTTTCTTCCGGGCAGGGCCTCCCTGCCCGGAAAGCTCCAAAGCAAATCCGCAAAAATGGATTTGCTTTTTGTTGCATTATCCACTATAGTACTATCTATAACCATCTCTTGCAGGATGTTCTGCACCGGGATTCGTTTCACGAAAGGAGAGTTCCGTTTATGTATCGTATTTTGGAATTAAATCCCCAGTTGGTTCCCTTTTCCGCTGACATTCAGCTCCGTATGGACAATTACAGCCGAAAAAAGGCCCAGCTTTTGAAAGAAGGACAAAGTCTCAATGACTTTTCCAATGCCCATCTGTTTTTTGGATTTCACCGTTTAGAGGATTGCTGGGTCTATCGGGAGTGGGCTCCAAAAGCGGAAGCTCTGTTTTTAACAGGTGACTTCAACGATTGGGACTGGGAGGCCAATCCCCTGACCTGCACCGACAAAAAAGCCGGAGTCTGGGAAATCCGACTGCCTCTGGACACCCTGGAGCAAGGAAGCCGGGTCAAGACCATCGTACAGCATGACGGCGTGTGTACCGAGCACATCCCCCTGTATGCCCGCCGTGTGGTACAGGACCCGGAGACCAACCAGTTCTGCTGTGAGGTCTGGGGCACAGAGGAATTCCCCTGGACGGACGAAGACTTTGCCCCCAGTGACACTCTATACATCTACGAGGCCCATGTGGGTATGGCCCAGGAAGAGCCCAGAATCGGCACCTATCGAGAATTTGCAGATCGGACCATTCCCCGGATTCTGGATGCCGGCTATAATACGATCCAGCTCATGGCCATTATGGAGCACCCCTATTATGGCTCCTTTGGCTATCAGGTTTCCAACTTCTTTGCGGCGTCCAGTTGGTTCGGCTGTCCGGAAGACCTGAAATATCTGGTCAACAAGGCCCACAGCATGGGAATCCGGGTGCTTCTGGACGTGGTCCATTCCCACGCCGTAAAGAACACCGCTGAGGGCATCCATCTGTTCGACGGCACCACGGAGCAGTTTTTCCACACCGGCGGCAGAGGCGAACATCCGGCCTGGGGAACTAAGTGCTTTAACTATGACCGAAATGAGGTTCTGCACTTTCTGCTGTCCAACCTGAAATTCTGGATGACCGAATATCACTTTGACGGTTTCCGTTTTGACGGTGTCACCTCCATGCTCTACCACGACCACGGTCTGGGCACCAGCTTTGACTCCGACCAGAAATACTTCTCCCTCAATACCGACACGGAGGCCGTGACCTATCTGCAATTGGCAAACGAGCTGATTCGGCAGGTGAATCCCAAGGCCGTTACCATTGCAGAAGATATGTCCGGTATGCCCGGTATGTGCCTGCCCATTGCAGACGGCGGCATTGGCTTTGACTACCGTCTGGGCATGGGACTGCCTGATATGTGGATACGTCTGGTAAAGGAGCAGTCCGACGAGGACTGGAATCTGGAACAGATTTGGGGTTCTATGTGTCTGCGTCGGCCCGGAGAAAAAACCATTGCCTATGTGGAAAGCCACGACCAGGCACTGGTGGGCGATAAGACCATGATTTTCCGTCTGGCGGATGCGGCCATGTACACCGACATGAACAAATCCTGTCACAGTCTGGTCATTGACCGGGCCACGGCACTGCATAAAATGATTCGTCTTCTGACGCTTGCGGGAGGCGGTGAAGGATACCTCAACTTCATGGGCAATGAATTCGGACATCCGGAGTGGATCGACTTCCCCAGAGAGGGCAACGGCTGGAGCTTCCAGTACTGCCGCCGTCAGTGGAGTCTGCTGGACAACCACTTCTTAAAATATGAGGAGCTGGGGGCCTTTGATCGGCAGATGCTGCGCCTTGCCAAGAAGTACCGGATTTTCGACCAGTCCATGGCAGACCTGGTGATGGTTCACAACGAAGATCATGTGCTGGCCTTTACCCGGAACAATCTGCTGTTTGTGTTCAATTTCCATCCCACAAAGTCCTTTGTGGACTATCCCATCCATGTGCCCCACGGGGTGGATTATGAGGTGCAGCTCTCTACGGATGATCTGCCCTTCGGCGGTCAGGGCCGGACAGGCCATGTGCCCTACCCTACCCCCGGTCATGTGCTTCGGCTGTACCTTCCCAGCCGCAGTGCTATGGTTCTGTCCCCCAAGGGAATGGAACACTGGGGCAAATAATCAAAAGCAACCTGTTTTCGGGGGCTGTGGAGTTTTCCACAGCCCCCTTTGAAAATTGTGAAAATAATGCTTGACTTTTGGCGAAGTCTTGGTATAATAAGAGGGCTGCCAGAGACAGCAGGAGGCTTTCGCCATAATGGATTTTCCCATCCTGCCGAGGTTTGCAGAACTTGTTATACATTTTCTGTGTCCTCATGTCTTTTGGCATGAGGCATTTATTTTTATCGGAGGTGACACTTTCATGCCCAACGCAAAGGTTCTTGAGAGCAAAAAGGCAATCGTTGAGGAGCTGACCGGTAAGATCTCCGGCGCTACTTCTGTGATCTTCGTAGATTACAAGGGCATCAACGTTGCTCAGGATACCGAGCTGCGTAAGCAGTTCCGGGACGCTTCCGTGGAGTACTCTGTTGTGAAGAACACTCTGACTCGTTTCGCCGCCAACAAGGCCGGCTACAACCAGTTTGACGAGCTTCTCAATGGCACCACTGCCATGGCTTGCACCACCGGCGATCCTATCGCACCCGCTCGTATCGTTTGCGAGTTCGCCAAGAAGAACAAGAACACCCTGACCATCAAGGGCGGCCTGGTTGAAGGCTCCGTCCTGACTGCTGAGCAGCTGAGCGGTTTCGGCGAGCTGCCCAACAAGAGCGCACTGGTCGCTCAGGTTCTGGGTACCTTCCTGGCTCCTATCTCCAGCCTGGCATTTGTCCTGGATCAGGTCCGTGCTCAGAAGGAAGGCCCCGCTGCAGAAGCACCTGCAGAGGCCTAATCATCCGCTTATTTATTTTTATTTGAACTTATTTTAGGAGGAAATTACAATGGCTAGTGAAAAGATCACTGCTCTCGTTGAGGAAGTCAAGGGTCTGACCGTTCTGGAGCTGTCCGAGCTGGTTCACACTCTGGAGGAAGTTTTCGGCGTTTCCGCCGCTGCTGCTGCTGTTGCCGGTCCCGCTACCGCTGCTGCTGCTGAGGTTGAGGAGAAGACCGAGTTCGACGTCATCCTGAAGGATGTCGGCGCTAACAAGATCGCTGTTATCAAGGTTGTCCGTGCTGCTACCGGCCTGGGCCTGAAGGAAGCTAAGGAGATCGTTGACAACTGCCCCAAGACTCTGAAGGAAGCTATCTCCAAGGAAGATGCCGAGAAGATGGTCGAGGAGCTCAAGGCTGCTGGCGCTACCGCCGAGATCAAGTAAGAAACTCTCTTACTTTTCTAAAGCTTTTAAGACAGACAGTTCCCTTTCGGGAGCTGTCTGTTTTTTCATCTCCACAGCGTCCCCCCTCCTTTGTCACCAAAGAAAGGCCCCATAAAAAAGGAACTTACAAACAGAGATGGAGTGTATCGATTTTCGATACACTCCATCTCTTCTTCTATAATTTTCCCATAAGTTTGAATTTCGTTACACGGAGTTTATAACCACTTCGTCTTATGACACCATCACAATATAACAACCACTTAATTCAAATCAACAAATTCAAGAACTAAATTTTTAGACTGTGTGTAGCCGTTCTTGCTATAAAAATTTTGGTGTAACGTTCCGGTTGTCGTCAGTAATTCAATCCAATCACAGTTATTATTTTTCAATTCTGATTTTAGATGCTGCAAAAAGTCGCTGCCATATCCCTTGTGCTGAAAATCCGAGGACACCAATATTTCTTCCACATAAAAGCCAGTCGAATCATCAAAGCACTTGAAATACCCCATCAAAAATCCCACAAACTTCTTCTCATCAAATTGCAGAATCACCAACGAGTCCTCCATTGTTGTGATTTGGTGAATTCGCTTGTAGGCTTTTTCGTATGTCCATTTTCCGCCTTTTGAATTATAGTAGCCAATATAAAAATTTGGTTGATTGTAAAATGAAGTTGGACACTTAATAAAAAAATCCATAGT
>CAUWEI010000094.1:0-10971 GCA_963557675.1 uncultured Oscillospiraceae bacterium
GGATGGAGTCAAAGATGTTTGCCATAGCACGGAACACGGCGAAGAACAGGGAGGCCAGAGCGATGTTCAGAGGCTTCCACTGACCGAAGATCATAACAGCCAGAGCCAGGAAGCCCATACCGGCAACGCCCTGCTCGAAGTTCCAGTCGCCAACAGCGGGAACCACATAGGCCATACCGCCAATGCCGCCCAGCATACCGGACAGGAGAACGCCGGCCCAACGCATTTTGTACACGTTGATACCAACGGAGTCGGCAGCCTGAGGATGTTCGCCGCAAGCCATGAGCCGCATACCAAAGCGGGACTTGTACAGGGTGTACCAGGCAGCAGCCAGAATCACCAGACCCAGAACAAAGAACCAGTTAATGGTCAGAGGTCCAATCTGGAAAGAGAAGTTGTTGGAGTTAAAGACCGCATTGGTGTTGACACTGTAGGTGATCTTGGGGGAGTCGTTGCCGTTGACTCGCTTGGCAATGACCATTGCAACAGCGGTTGCCAACAGGTTCAGAGCCGTACCGCCAATGGTCTGATCTGCCTTCAAATTGATGGCAGAGAAGGCCAGCAGGGAGGAGTACAGAGCACCCGCAATACCGGCACAAAGAATGGTGATGATGACACCCAGGAAGGGGGGAACACCGGCAGCATTCAGAACGTTAATCATAATAACGCCCATGAGAGCACCAATGACCATGATGCCTTCCAGAGCAATGTTGATAACACCGGAACGCTCGGCGAACATACCGCCCAGAGCAACCAGCATCAGAACACAGGAATAAAGAAGGGTATATTTAAGAAGCAGCCACATTACGCATCGGCCTCCTTTCCGTCCTCATTGGAAGTGGATTTGACGGCCTTGCGCTTTCTGGTAAACAGCTTCATAATGCTGTTCTTAAACAGAAGGCTGAAGGCACACAGGTAGATGACCACACCGGAGATAATATCCGCAACTTCGCTGGGGAAGAGCTTTGCGGTCATAAAGCCGCCGCCGGTGGTGATGTGAGAGATGAAGGCAGCAGAGAAGATGGTGCCGATGGGGTTGGAAGAAGCCAGCAAGGCAACGGAAATGCCGTTAAAGCCAGTAGCAGGAAGAATGGTGGAGACCAGAGGCTCCCATTCCTTGCTGCCGGAGAGATAGAACAGACCTGCACCAAAGCCAGCCAAAGCACCGGCAATGCTCATAGACAGGACGATGTTCTTTTTCTCGTTGATACCGGCGTACCGGGCAGCTTCCTTGTTGTGACCACAGGCCTTCAGCTCATAGCCAAAGGTGGTCTTGTTAATCATAACCCAGACAAGAATGGCCACAACAATGGCGATGAAGATGCCGATGGAAGGCTCAAACATACTGCCAAAGTAATCCTTACCGCCCACCTTCAGATTGAAGCTGGGAAGGAGGGAATCGGGAGAAGCCTGCTTCAGGGTGTAGGTTTTGGTTGTGTTCGGGTTGAACATAGGGCCGGTGCCGCCCTGATAAATCAAGGTGTTGACGGCGTACAGACCGATCCAGTTAAACATAATGGAGGTAATAACCTCGTTGACGTTGAGGAATGCCTTAAAGAATCCGGGAATGGCACCCCAGATGGCACCGCCCAGGGCAGCAGCCAGCAGACACACCCACCAGGGAGCTTTCAGCACAATGGCACAGAACAAAGCACAGAAAGCACCGACTGTGTACTGACCGGCAGCACCGATGTTGAACAGGCCGGTCTTAAAGGCAAAGGCCACGGAAAGACCAGTCATAATAAGGGGAGCGGCCTGGAGGATTTCCATACGCACGCCCATACCCATAGCGTTTGCGGATTTGAAGAAGCCACCTTGCAAAATGGCCTTAAAGCCCTGTTCCCAGGTAATCTTTATCAGCTCGCCAAAGGAGACCGATCCGCCTCCCTGTGCGATGGTGATTCCACCCAGAATCAAAAGGGCAATGAAGCCAACCACAAGACCAATGACCACACACGCAAAAGAAGCAAGGAGTGTGCTCATGGAAGCGGTTGTTTTTTGCAGCAGGGGGCTGCTTGGTTTCTTTTGTTTACTCATTTCTGGCCCTCCTTACTCCATCCGTGCAGCACCGGCCATATACAGACCCAAGGTTTGTACATCGGTGGTTTTGGGGTCAAATTCGCCCACGATTTCACCTTCGTACATGACCAGAATCCGGTCGGACAGATTCATAACTTCGTCCAGCTCCAGAGACACCAGCAAGACGGCCTTACCGGCATCCCGCTGTGCAATGAGCTGCTTGTGAATGTACTCGATGGCACCTACGTCCAGACCACGGGTGGGCTGAACGGCCACCAGAAGTTCGGGGCCACGGTCGATTTCACGGGCAATGATGGCCTTCTGCTGGTTGCCGCCGGACATACTCCGGGTGATGGTGACGGCACCCTGACCGGAACGGACATCATACTGCTCAATGAGGGTGTTGGCGTAATCCCGAACGGCACGGCTCTTAATAAAGCCGCCGGTCTGGAAACGCTTGGACCAGTAGGTTTGCAGAACCATATTGTCTTCCAGCGTGTAGTCCAGTACCAGACCGTGCTTGTGCCGGTCTTCAGGGATGTGGCTCATGCCCATCTTGCTGCGGGTACGGATGGAAGCTTTGGTAATGTCCTTGCCGCAGAGCTTGACGGAGCCGGAAACCACTTTATCCAATCCTGTAATGGCGTGAACAAATTCGGTCTGACCGTTTCCTTCGATACCGGCCAGACAGACGATTTCGCCCTGACGTACCGTAAGAGAAGCGTTCTTTACGGCATTATTTTTATGGACATGGGAGGCAACCGTCAGATTGTTGACTTCCAGCACCACATCGCCAGGAGTCATTTCATCTTTCTGAGCGGTGAGCTGTACGTCACGACCAACCATGAGGCGGGACATTTCTTCCACAGAAGTGGGAGCGACATCCACGGTGCCGGTGCATTTTCCCTTACGCAGGACGGTGCAGCGATCGGCAACCGCTTTGATTTCTGCCAGCTTATGGGTAATGAACAGAATGGATTTCCCTTCTGCTTTGAAGCCCCGCATGATGTCCATGAGTTCGTCAATTTCCTGGGGGGTCAGAACGGCGGTGGGTTCGTCGAAAATGAGAATTTCATTGTCCCGGTAGAGCATCTTTAAGATCTCCACACGCTGCTGCATACCAACCGAGATGTCCTCGACCTTGGCATCGGGATCAATTTTAAGACCATATCGCTCAGACAGAGCGAGAACCTTCTTTCGAGCGGTGGCACGATCCACCATAGGGCCCTTGCAGGGCTCTGCACCCAAGATGATGTTGTCCAGAACAGTAAAGCATTCCACCAGCTTAAAGTGCTGGTGAACCATGCCGATACGCAGTGCTGTGGCATCATTGGGGTTCTTGATAGACACAACCTGACCATCCTTTTTGATCACGCCAGCTTCTGGCTGGTACAGACCAAACAGGACACTCATGAGGGTGGATTTACCGGCACCATTTTCACCAAGCAGAGCGTGAATTTCTCCCCGCTTCAGTTGCAGGGTGATGTTGTCGTTGGCTTTGATTCCGGGAAATTCCTTGGTTATGTTCAGCATCTCAATTACATAATCTTCCATGAGGTCACTCCCTAAATGTCGTTTTTTTGCTGTCTCACTATTATAACGGAAATTGACACGAATTACAATAGATAATGTGAAAAGGAAATTACTTCATACGACGAAGGAAAAGTGATTATGGATGGGAAGTGAAGAGAAAATGGACAGAAAAAAATCCCCCCGGATTTTCCGGGGGGATCAGAGGGGTATGGAATTAACCGATCTTGTTCACAGTGGTGAACTCGGAAACGGTGGGCATAACGCTGTCGTCGCTGGAGTTGTCAACGGTGATAGCACCGGTCTTGATGGACTCCTTGACGGTCTCGTACTGCTCGGTGGTGAAGTTAGCAAACTTCCAGGAAGTCTCGACGGTGGGCAGACCCACGTACTCGCCTTCCTTCAGGCCGAAGTTGGTAACCTTGCCGCCGTAGTTGTTCCAGTTGCCCTTGTTCAGCTCGTCCAGAACGGTCTCGGTAACGTTCTGCAGACCCTTCATAGCGGAGGTCACGAACAGCTCGGACAGGTGAGCCTGGTCAACGTCAACACCGATGACCTTGCCGTTGTTCTTGCCGGCAGCTTCCAGAGCGGAAGTGTAGATGCCGCCGCCGCAGGCGAAGACGACCTCGGTGCCAGCCTGGTACCAGCCTTCCATCTTAGCAGTGATTTCAGGGGTGCCCTTGAATTCGCCGCCGTAGGTGTAGTTGATCTCGATCTTGGTGTTGGTCTCCTTAGCAGCAGCGTCAGCACCCTGGATGAAGCCGTAGCCGTAACGGATAACAGCGGGAACAGCCATGCCGCCCAGGAAGCCCAGCTTGGTGTAGCCGTCCTTAACAGCAGCGTAGCCAGCCAGGTAACCGGCCTGCTCCTCGGAGAAGGTCATGCAGGCAACGTTTGCAGCAGGCTCCTCGAAGGTCTTGGAGTCCATGGTCAGATCGCCGCTGCCAACGTCAACAGCGATGAAGTATACATCGGGGTACTCATTCTGAACGGTCAGGATGGTCTGGCCGAACAGGAAGCCGGGCATAACGATAACGTTAGCGCCTTCGCTGATAGCCTGGCCAATGGACATCACACGAGCGTCGGTGGAGTCCTCGGTGGGCTGGTAGTAGGTGTACTCGATGTTGTTGGCCTCACACCAAGCCTTGGTGCCCTGCCAGCAAGCCTGGTTGAAGGACTCGTCATCGATGGTACCCACGTCGGTAACCAGAGCGACCTTCTTTACAACGGCAGCGTCAACGGGCATGTTGGCCTCGGTGGTCTCGGTGGCGTTGGTCTCACCAGTAGTGGTCTCGCCAGCCTCAGTCTCAGTTGCGTCAGTCTTGGCAGCGGTGGTCTCGCCATTATCCTTGCTGCTGCCGCAGCCTGCGAACAGGCAGGAGACCATCACAACAGCCAAAAGCAGTGCGATGATTTTCTTCATTTTGTTTACCTCCAAATATAAATGATATTGGACACGAACAGCACGGACGAATCCGTGCTACATTCTTCTTTTACCACATTTTTTCTTGAAAATCAACTGTTTGTTCAATTTTTGTATACAATGACCAACAAACGAAATTATTTCTGGAAAAAACTGTTACTTCTACTTCATGTGCTCTTTGGCAGAAAAACTAAAGGGCAACAGCTCCTCTAAAGTATGGGTTTCAAAGGAGCCCTGTGGGCCGCCCATATAAATCAGAAAAGAGTTGTCGCAGAATTCACGCATGACCTGACGGCAGACACCGCAGGGCGGGAAGGTACCGGTCAGTACACCGTTTTTGCCGCCTACCACAGCGATGGCCGTAAAGTCTCGTTTTCCGTCGTAGATGGCCTTGAAAAAAGCAGTGCGTTCGGCGCAGATCGTAGGGGTGTAAGAAGCGTTTTCGATGTTGCAGCCCTGATATACGGAACCATCGGCACAAAGCAGGGCAGCACCCACCTGAAAACCGGAGTAAGGTGCATAGGCTTTTGCCATGGCTTCCACAGCCAGAGAGACGAGAACTTCGGGTTTCATAAAAATCCTCCTTTATACGATCCTCCTATTACATAGGAGGCGTGGGGCAAAAGGGGGCTATCTCACGAACTTTGAGATAGCCCCTGTAGGGAATTTAGAAAATTTGAGCAGCAAAGCTCTTGCCGGGAGTTTCATAGTTCACCTGTAAAAGCTCGGCGACCGTTGCAGCAATGTCAGCAAAGCTGTACCGGGTACCCAGGTTCACAGGCTTGACAGACTGACCCAGAACCAACAGAGGGACATACTCTCGAGTATGGTCAGTAGTGGCGGTGTAGCAGGGGTCACAGCCGTGATCGGCCGTAATCATCACCACATCCTCCGGACCAAGCTTCTCCAGGAAAGAGGGAAGCCAGGTATCGAACTCAGTCAGGGCTTTTGCGTATCCGTCGGGATTTCTCCGGTGACCATAGAGCATATCAAAGTCCACCAGATTGACGAAGCACAGACCATGGAAATTCTGCTGTGCATAGCCCAGGGTTTTCTCGAGTCCGTCGGTGTTGCCCTTGGTATAGACCTGCTCCGTGGCACCCTGATGGGCAAAGATGTCATAAATCTTACCCACGGCGATGGAGTCCAGACCCTGTGCCTTGATGGCATCCAAAAGGGTTTCCTTGGGCGGTTCCAGAGAAAAGTCGTGGCGGTTGCTGGTACGGGTGAATCCGGTTTCCGGTGTGCCAACAAAGGGACGGGCAATGACACGGCCCACGCCATGTTTGCCACGAAGAATTTCTCTTGCCTTCCGGCAGGCGTCATAAAGCTCTTCCAGAGGCACGCACTCTTCATGGGCGGCAATCTGGAAAACAGAGTCTGCGGAAGTGTAGATAATCCACTTTCCGGTCTCCATATGCTCCTTACCGTAGTCCCGAATCACATCGGTACCGGAGTAGGGAAGGTTGCACAGACAGCCCCGGCCTGTCGCCTGCTCGAAAGCCTCCATGACTTCCGGAGGGAAGCCCTGAGGATAGGTGGGCAGGGGATTGGGGGAGACCACACCTGCGATTTCCCAGTGGCCAATGGTGGTGTCCTTACCCATGGAGGCCTCAGCCAACCGGGCGACAGCACCACGGGGAGCGTCGGTAGTACCCAGGAAGGACAGGCCTTCGATGTTGCCCAGACCGCTGGAAATCATATTGGGAATGTGAAGCTCCTTGGAGGAAGCACAGGAACGCAGGGTATTGACTCCCACATCTCCGAAGGCTTCGCTGTCCGGCATAGCACCGGCACCGCAGGAGTCCAAGACGATCAAAAATACACGTTTCATAGAAAAATCACCTCAAATAGGGAAATGACTTACAGAAGGACGATGTCACCATCCACAAAGCCAACGCCCAAGGCGATGGTAGAGCGGAGAATGTCCCGGTACTGTCCCTGAGACAGGTAAGTGCGAATCTGGGAAATCACATCTTCCAGAACATCTTCCCAACCTTTTTCGGCGGTCCAGCACAGAGGATTCTCCCGATTGGTAAATACCTCGTCTCCGGCCCAGTCCTCGCTGGTTGGGTCAAATGAGCCGGTTCCTACCAGTTCTACCGACCAGGTGTTGTCATCGTCCTCGTAGAGATTAAAGTTAAAGGCCACAATGTCCTCCGGCAATTCCTGAGCCAGAGTTTCATCCAGCCAGGCGGAAAACACTTCATATTCCATTAGACATTCTCCATCTTTACGGCCACTTCCAGAGCGACCTTCATCATGTCGGTAAATGCAACCTGACGCTGCTCGGAGGTAGTCTCCTCACCGGTGAGCACGTTGTCGGAAATGGTGCAGATGCACAGGCCACGCTTGCCATATCGGGCAGCGTTCATATACAGAGCGGCAGCTTCCATTTCCAGAGCCATAACGCCCATTTTTTTCAGGCCGTACAGAGAATCCAGACCTTCGGGGACGCCCACATGGTCGCCGTAGAAGGTATCGGAAGAGTTCACATTGCCCACATGGTACTTGCAGCCCATCTCCTTGGCGGATTCCACGGCAGCGTTCAGCAGCTCGTAAGAAGCAATGGGGGCAAAGGTGCCGGGCAGATGGAACTGATGGGCCCAGTTGGAGTCGGTGCAGGCACCCTGTGCAATGACCAGGTCATAGACATTGATGTGCTCCTGAATGGAACCGGCGGAGCCGACACGAATGATATTCTCCACACCGTAGCCATTGAACAGCTCATGGGTGTAGATACCGATGGCGGGCATACCCATGCCGGAGGCCATAACGGAGACCTTTACGCCCTTATAGTAACCGGTGTAGCCCTGCACGCCACGGACATTGTTGACGAGGACCGGGTTTTCCAGGAAGGTTTCTGCAATAAACTTGGAACGCAGGGGATCACCGGGCATGAGGACGGTCTTACCGAAATCACCCAGCTTGGCACTGATATGAGGGGTAGGGATAGACAGCATAGAAGATTCCTCCTAAATGTAAATAGTGTGTAATTTGGCTTAGTAAGAGCCGTCGTCTTTGGCTTTCTGGCCGGCTTCCAGAGCCTTCACCAGCTTGACCACCCGGGAGGTACCCAGACGGGAAGCACCCAGAGCCAGGAATTTGTCTGCATCTTCCAGACTGGAAATGCCGCCTGCTGCCTTGATCTTTACGTTGGGGCCTACATTGGCGGCAAAAAGCTCGATGTCGTGGAAGGTGGCACCGGCCTTGGAGAAGCCAGTGGAAGTCTTGATGTAGTCTGCACCGGAACGGGTGACCACGTGGCACATCTCCACCTTTTCCTCATCGGTGAGCAGGCAGGTCTCAATGATGACCTTCAAGAGCTTGCCCTTGCAGGCCTTCTTGATGGCCCGAATTTCTTCCTCTACCAGGTCAAACCGGCCTTCCTTGACCCAGCCCAGATTGATTACCATGTCCACTTCGTCTGCGCCGTTGTCTACGGCATCGGTGGCCATGAAGCATTTGGCGGCAGTGGTGTCATAGCCGTTGGGGAAGCCAATGACGGTGCAGATGGGCAGTTTATCGCCGACATATTCCTTGGCCTGCTTCACGAAGGAGGCAGGAATACAGGCAGAAGCAGCATGATAATGGATGCTGTCGTCACAGATGACCTTGATCTCGTCCCAGGTAGCAGTCTGAGACAGGAGGGTATGGTCGCACTTAGCCAGAAGTTCCTGAATGTTCATAGTGATTACCTCATTTCTAAAATAGAATGGATAGATGGATCAATTACTGCCATGCAGTTTGATTTTCCGGTGTTCCCGGATGCCCCGAACCCAGCATTTATGACACATGGCGATATAGCTGTCATTGCCGCCCAGAAGGAGCTGCTGGCCTTCGGTGACAATGTAGCCCTGATGGTCGATTCGGGCATTGACGGTGGCTTTTGCGCCACAGTCACAGATGGTTTTGATCTCTTGAATGGTGTCTGCCACCTCAAAAAGCCGGCGGCTGCCTTCAAAGAGCTGGGCCTGAAAGTCGGTACGCAGACCGAAACAGATGACAGGCACATTGTATTCGTCTACGATCGAACGCAGCTCGTCCACCTGACGAGGCTCTAAGAACTGACATTCATCCACAATGACCACATTGCAAGAGCCGACTTTGGTTTTCTCGTACAGCTCCAGAATGTTCTGCTGGGGAGGAATGATGTCCACCTTCGCTTCCAGACCGATGCGGCTGCGGAGAATATCGGCTCCATCCCGGCAATCGGCACTGGGTTTTATGAGCCAGACTTTCAGATCATTTTCTTCGTAATTGTACTTGGTAATGAGGGCTTGAGCCGTTTTAGACGAGCCCATGGCACCGTATTTAAAATAAAGTTTTGCCATAACTATCCTCCACTGGGTCTGAAACCACATTTTGAGTCTCACCTCCATTATAATCGAAATTCCTTTCCCTTGCAAGGGAAAGAAGCGAGAACATGGGGAGATTTTTGCTGAGGTTGATATACATGCACAAAAAATAAAAAAGTGGTGGTAAATTTTAGTGGAATTTGGTATAATGAAGAAAAATCAGGCCAGGAGGCCGGAATTTTGGGAGGGCATATGGACACCATTCAATACAAGCAGTATCTGTCACTTCTGGAGCGGGAACTGATTCCAGCCATGGGCTGCACAGAACCCATTGCACTAGCCTATTGTGCTGCCTCTGCTTTGGAAGCTGCAAAACCGCATACCCTACAGAATCTAACCAAGATTGATGTCATTGTCAGCGGCAATATCATCAAGAACGTAAAAAGCGTGATTGTACCCAATACAGAAGGACAGCGTGGTATTGAAACCGCCGTTGCAGCCGGTTTGGTATCCGACAATGCGGACAAGCGGCTGGAGGTTTTGACCAACCTCACAGACCAGCAGCACAGTGCCATGCGGGAGCTGCTGAATCGGAAAATCATCAAAGTTACTCCTGCTAACAACGATGCCGTATTGTATGTGGAAATTCTGCTGACCTTTGAGGACGGCTCTGCCAGAGCTGTTTTGGAGGGAACCCACACGGGCCTGACTCGCCTGGAACGGGACGGAGAAGTGCTGCAGTCCACGGAGGCAATCAAAATTGCTCAGGCGGAAAAGCCCAACCTTTCCGTGAAGGACATCTTTGATTTTGCGGAAATGGCAGATCCTGCGGACCTGGAGCCGCTGGTGGGCCGTCAGATTGACTGCAATATGGCCATTGCGGAAAAGGGTATCTCTGAAAATTGGGGTGCCAACGTGGGCAGAACTCTGCTGGAAGTCCATGGCGACGATGTTCGCTCTCAGGCCCGTGCCTATGCCGCCGCTGGCTCCGATGCCAGAATGAGCGGTTGTGAGATGCCGGTTGTTATCGTTTCCGGCAGCGGCAATCAGGGCATTACCGCTTCGGTCCCCGTGGCCATCTATGCACGGCATCTGGGTCTGGATCGGGCTACGCTCCTTCGGGCTGTGGCACTGTCGGACCTTGTGACCATCCATCAGAAGTCCGGCATTGGCAGTCTGTCTGCTTTCTGCGGTGCAGTCTGTGCAGGTTGTGGTGCCGGTGCAGGCATTGCTTATCTGTATACCCGGAATTATGATGCAGTGGCCCATACCATCGTGAATGCACTGGCTGTCATTTCCGGTATGGTTTGTGACGGAGCCAAGCCTTCCTGTGCGGCTAAGATTGCGGCATCTCTGGACGCAGGTGTTCTGGGCTTTGAGCTGTATCGTCATGGTCAGCAGTTCATGGACGGCGACGGAATCGTTTGTAAGGGTGTGGATAACACCATTGGAAATGTGAGCCGTATGGCCAAAAGCGGCATGCGTGAGACCGATAAGGTAATCTTAAACATCATGTGTGGCTGCTAAACGAGAATTAGGGGCTGCTTGCTGGTGAATACTACAAGCGGTCCCCTTCTTTTTTGCGACCCTGTTTGGTTACATTGACGAGAGTTTGTCATTTTTCGACACGGTTCGACAAATGCTGACAAAACATTATGAGATAATTCGGCATTAGTTCTTCCAATTAAATAAATTGTCGAA
>CAUWEI010000095.1:0-10894 GCA_963557675.1 uncultured Oscillospiraceae bacterium
ATTCTGAATCAATCGATGGATATTCTTAATTTCAGTATTTGCGGGTTTCATCAATATTGTTTTCAAGAGCCGATTCATTTGACGTTTGTCAGTGAAAATCTCTGCAAGTTGTTGGGACTGGAACAAACCGACCTGTTAAGTTCGGACACGGACCTCTATGCCACCCATGTCCATCCGGACGATTTGACTTCCTATATGGAGTTCTTACAGCAGGTCATGGCAGGCCCCTGCACAAAAACCCTGCAATATCGCTTAATCGGCAAAAATGGCAATCCGATTTCGGTCAGTGACACCATTACGTCCCAGCGGATGGAGGATGGCACCATGGTGGGCAATTCCGTATTGATGGAACTGGCATATCTGAAAAAATCAGATGAATATTTGAAGGCACTTCAAGACGTATACGACAAGATTTTTCAATACAATTTTGCGGAAAATACGGTCACTTGTGTCCATTGCAGGGGAAATTCCAGATTCCAGTGGGTTCAGAACATCCCCATGGCCATGGAGACGGCAACCGAAAAATGGATTACCGACACGGTATTAGAAGAAGACCGTCCGAAGCTTCAATCCTTTTTTCGGGAATACTGTGAATCCGGTCGGTTTCATCCCCAAAAACGACCGGTCCCCATTGTGTATTCCGCAAAAGCCTCCACCGGGCTGGTCTGTCGGTATCGTGGATTGTTTTTGAAATTGGATGATAATATTCATCTGTATTGCTGCCGTTGTGTGGCGGAAAATGAGGAATCCACAAAAGAGAAACACGAAAAAATGGAACATCTGTTACGGAGCTTTACAGACGGCATTGCGGCCTTTGAAGTCACGGACGGCTTTGTAACGCCGCTGTATGCCAGTGACAACGTATGTCGGTTTTTCGGATTCTCCAAGGAAGAATGGATGACCTTGATGGAGCAAAAAACCCCCGTTCCCGATTTCGTAACTCGCTGTGCAGTGGATTTGAAGGCGTTTCAATCCCTGTTGGAAACGGGAAAAGGAGTATTTCCTTATTTGGATTTGCAGACCGATACGCAAAAACAGATGAATGCCATTTGCTCGACTCCCGCTTCGGATGGCACCAGATTTATCATGCTGTATCACGGGAAATCAATCACTTCTCAGAAGAAACCGGCGGTATATATCCGAACCTTTGGATATTTTGATGTGTTCATTGGAGAAAATCCCATTCCATTTCGGAATCAGAAATCCAAAGAACTGCTGGCTCTTTTGGTAGACCGAAAAGGTGGATTTTTGTCCTCACAGGAAGCCATTGGATTTCTGTGGGAAGATGAGTCCGTCAATTCGGTTACGCTGGCACGATACCGGAAGGTGGCATTGCGCTTGAAAAATACGCTGGAAGCCTACGGAATCGCAGACATTATGGAATGTGTGGATGGAAAACGAAGGATTATTCCCACAAACGTCCGCTGTGATTTGTATGACTATCTTTCGGATATGGATACATACGCCCAGTTGTTTAAGGGAAGTTACCTGACCAATTACAGTTGGAGTGAGTATACGCTGGCGGAGCTGACCGGCAATATCGTATTATCCTAACGACCCGGTTCGTCACAAAATGGTCTGTCCAATTCATATAAGAAAATCCCGGAAACCGCAACATGACACGGTTTCCGGGATTTGGTTTCTTCCGAAAAATTACACCTTTTGCAGAAGCCCTTGAATCAGGCAGACTGCTTTCTCTTTCCGGGTATCGTCCTGTAACCACTTCATCATGAGGCAGACGTTGGGATATTGAAACAGGTCGCAAATTCCTTTGTAGTAGGGAAGCAGGTGCTGCTCCAGTTCGTTCAGCGTATAGTTTGCAAGAATTACCTCTAAAACTTCGGCCTGCTTGCGGTCGATGGAGTCCAGAATTTCCGGTACGGTCAAGGTGTCAAATTCCTCCGTCGTGGGAAACCAGTTGGTTTCGTTGACAAACTCATTGATATTCACATCGGTACCGGACAGGTTGAAGTCGATTAACCCGGCAAAGTGTCCATCCTTGTGCAGAAAATTGGTGGAATTGAGATCGCCCTGATAGACACACCGGGGCAGCTTACGGAAGTCCTTTTGGATTTCGTTCCGAAGTCGGTCATTAAAGGCAGTCACATTGTTTGCTAACTCCGGCAGGTTTGCATTTTCCAGTGCTTCAATCAGCATGTTAGCGGTACACTGCTTTTCATCCTCGCCATATTCCATATCCAAAGGAGAAAGCTCAATCATACTCCACATATTATAGATTTCGGACAAATCGACCCCGGAGTATTTCCCGGCAAGAATTCCAAGGTGAGAAACGACCTCCTTGCGGTCTAGCTGCATCTCGTCCGAACAGACCGGATACATGGCATACTCCTCCACAAAGCAGGTGTGCATTACGCCATCCAGCTCATAGGGGCAGGAAAGTGAACCGCTTAACGTTGGAATCAGCTTGGGACAGTAGACCCCGATGGAGCGATAACGCTCAATAAGTCGGTTGATTTCCTGCAAGCGTTCTTCCCAGATGGAGCGCAGAGAGTGAATTTTCAGTACATAGGCATTGTCCAGGATGTAATTGAGCCGCCTGTCCTCTTCCCCGTGGGAAGTATCATAAAAAGATGTGATCTCTTGAAAGGTCAAACCAAATGCAGTCAAAATTTGCTGCAATTGTTCCTTTTCCATTTCGGTTCCCCCTTTATCTTTCTAGAAACAATTTTAGAACTGGTTCCAGTTTATCATATGATTGCAGTTTTTTCTACTGGCAATGGGAAGTTCCGTTTGACACGAAATTTATGAAATGATATGATGACGACAGCAGGATAAATCCGACCGAGGAAAGCACTCTAAGTCGGGAAATTTGCACTACCTTCTGATAGAATAAAGCCAGACAGGAGGGAACGACATGGATTGGATTACTGGAATTCAGCGAGCGATTGACTACATTGAAAAGCACATTACCGAAGAATTGGACTATGACGCCATTGCCAGAGAAAGCTTTTCGTCCCGCTTTCACTTTCAGCGAGTGTTTAGTATTCTCTGCGGATACCCTTTGGGCGAGTACATCCGTAACAGGCGGCTGACTCTGGCCGGGGCAGAGATTGCGACCGGGAAAGAAAAGATCATCGATGTGGCGGCGAAGTACGGGTATGATAGCCCGGACAGCTTCTGTAAAGCATTTCAGAAATTCCATGGAGTCACACCGTCACAGGCACGCAGTGATGGTACAAACCTCAAATCATTTTCCCGTCTGTCCATCAAAATTTCTTTGGAAGGTGGTAGTATTATGAATTATAGAATTGAAGAAAAACCGGCCATGTTACTGACTGGTTATGGAAAGCGCTTTACAGGAAATCCCAATGACAAGGGAGAACAGGACCACGAGTTTGCCTGCAAGAATCGGGTGTATCAGTACATTCTGGAGGGAATGTCACACGAGTATGTGAATACATTCCAGGTGTTGAAGGACTTTACTCCGGATGGCTACAACTTCTATTTTGCCTATCAGCTTCCCAAGTGGGCATTGGAAGATTTTGATCGGGATTTGGGGGAGATGGCTAAAAACTTCGAGCATATTCCCATTCCCGCAGGGCAGTATCTGGTCTGTGAAACGGAGCGGTGCCAGTGGCCAATGGAATTGGCAGATGAGCTTCGGAAGCAGGCTGTGACGCAGTGGCTCCCTTCTTCCGACTATGTACTACGGGATGCTCCGGAGCTGGGGGTAATCCACTGGATTTCTGCGGAGTCTAAGGAGGACCTTGACGAGTGGGACTGCAACTACTGTGAGGTTTGGCTCCCAATTGAAAAGAAGTAAACAGCGATAACACACGGCGGTCTGACGTTTCTCAGACCGCTGTGTTTTTTATTCGGTACAGCGAAATGTATCTGCACTATTGCATCCGCTTGTGAGATATAGTATCATTGGAACTGCCTGCTATGGCCGATTGTTGCGGACCGATGCCAAATGGAAGAAAATAGATTCCTTGGATTGCAGGCACATCCAATCGTATGGAACGGATAAATCCAAAAATAGAAAGGCGATTTCACTATGAATATTCCCCAGACCATCACAGATCACGTCAACCGTACCTGTGAGCATTTGAGCAAAACTTCTCCCAAGCTGGCGGAGCTTTACCGCAATTGCTATCCCAATACCATCGCTTCTGCCATTCAGGAATTGGACGACGGCAGCCTGTTTGTTCTGACAGGTGACATTCCGGCTATGTGGCTCCGGGATTCCTCTGCACAGGTCAACCACTATATTCCTCTGGCAAAAGATCCGGAGGTTGCAGACATTGTCCGCAAGGTTGTGGAAAAACAGTTCCAGTTTATCCTCACCGATCCTTACGCAAACGCTTTCAACTCCGCTGCCAATGGTCAGGGACACACCAGTGACCGCCCCTTGAATATGCCCTGGGTGTTTGAGCGCAAATACGAGATCGACTCTCTGTGCTATCCTCTGCGGCTGTGCTATCGGTATTGGAAGGCCACCGGAGATCGTTCGGTCATCGACAGCAAGCTGGAGCAGGTGATGCAGACCATTTTGAAGGTCTGGCGCACGGAGCAGCATCATTTTGAGCAGTCTCCTTACCGCTTCTTCCGGGACGACTGCCCCTATCAGGATACCATCCACAATGACGGCATGGGCAATCCGGTTGTCTACACCGGTATGACCTGGTCTGGGTTCCGTCCCTCTGACGATGCCTGCACCTATGGCTACCTGATTCCCTCCAATATGTTTGCGGTTGTGGTACTGGGATATGCGGCAGAAATGCTGGGACAGGACCATCCTCTGACCAAGGAAATTCTGGCCTTGCGGAAGGAAATTGACGACGGAATCAACCAGTATGCCATTATGGAGCATCCCAAGTATGGCAAGGTGTATGCCTGTGAGGTGGATGGACAGGGGAACTATCTGATGATGGACGATGCCAATATCCCCAGTCTGATTTCCATGCCGTACATTGGCTATGTGGATACGGACAATGAGATTTACCGTCAGACACGGAAAATGCTTCTCAGCACGGACAACCCCTATTACTACGAAGGAGCATGCGCCAAGGGCATCGGCAGCCCCCATACTCCTGCTCGTTATGTGTGGCATTTGGCTCTGTCCATGCAGGGACTGACCTCGGATAACAAGGAAGAAATGAGCCGGGTTTTGCATATGCTGGAAACCTGCGATGGCAATACCGGATATATGCACGAAGGCTTTTTTGTGGATGACCCCACGGTTTATACCCGGGAATGGTTTACCTGGTCGGACTCTCTGTTCTGTGAGTTTGTGGACAAGTGCATCGCAGAAGGTGTGATTTGATTTTGTAATCAACATAGCAGTCCAGCCGGGGAGAACTATGGCAACTGCATAGAGAAAGAGACTCTCGACAAGTTAAACAATTTTTGACTTAAAAATTGTCTAAGCAGCCAAAAGGGCTTACCGTCTGCGTTACACAGACGGTAAGCCCTTTTATGTTTCCCTGATGAAAGAGAGGTGTTTACATGAGTTCAGATATTAAAGTCTCAGATTGTCAGTTCTGTGGGAGCGGGCTTTGTCTGACCGCTGTGGATTCAATCGGCGGATTTTCCCTGCCAGTGCCGGAACGGACAGACAGAAAACCGTGGCAATTGCTGCCATAACAGATATGACTTTCTGACTCATTTTCTTATAACTCCCTGATATTCTCTACAATGCTTTGACGATTGACCTTTCTGAGCTGGGAAACCAGATGAAAGTAGCAGAATCCAAAGATGAGCACAAACAGAAGCGGTGCAGGCCAAAGCACAAATGTTTCCGGGATTTCTCCGTAAGTCTGGTACATAGTCAGATTTCCACTACAGTAGAGCACAGTACCGAGAATCACACCCAGCACCGTTATATATAAAATCTGCCACACATAGCTGCGGACAATATCCCGCTGGGATGCACCTACGGCTCGCAGGGTTCCGATGTTTCGTTTTCCCTCCCGGATTTGGGCAGAAATGGAGTTATTGACCAGTGAAATGGAAACTGTGCAGAGTACCAGAATCAATGCACAGGCGATTGCCATTCGGGTCTTAAAGGAGGCGAGCTGCTGCTCATTGCGGGTAAAGTGGGATTCTACTTGCTTGCCATGGAAAATCTTTTCCAGTGTGCGCTGCATCTCCCAGTCGATCTCCGAGGTAATATCCTGATTCAAATTTAGATTCAGCACATCATAGCCGAAGGTCTGCCCAAACTGATCCAGTCCTGCCACGGTGGTATATATCTTGAATTCTGTCCCGATATCAATATCAGGGCCTGCTGTATCACTGATAATGGCGCCAACCCGAACGGTCCTGTCCTGACGGACGGGCTGACCATCTGCACCCCGAACCAGCATACTGAGGGTCAGAGTATCCCTACATGGAAGGGATTTTCTGCTTCTGCCAAAAGATACTCCATATTTCCCTGTTCAAAGGAGGTTAAGGGCTTATTGCCTTTTCCCGAAAGATTCATGAGACCATAGCTGAATCCGGTTCTCCTCCCATGGAAAAAGAATCCGATTTTCCGGGGGGCATTCAGAATCACTTCTTCTCCGGCATCCAGCTTTTCCAGATCAATGGAGCCTTCTATTATATAGGATTGCAGCTGCTGCAGCATATCGCCTGTTTGAGTGATGAAGGGTGCAGCAAATAGCTCTTGCTCATAGCCGGACCATTGACGGATTTTCTCATATTCGGGATATGGCATTTTCTGCATTTCTTCATAAAAATTATCCCTGTTTAGTGGAAACTCGCCATCTATATAGTGAGAGGCAGCGCCAAGAAACCGGCTGGCTCCCCGATGTGCCACAAATTCATTCAGCAACAGATAATTTGGGTACTCCTCTTCAATCAGCACATTGATTGAAGTGTACTTTCGTCCGGAAACCCGCTCCACATTGGGCAGGAGGAGTGCCTCCTGCCGCTGTGCTTCCGTAATTGTGTCATTGAAGTTTGAAATACTTTGAAAAGAATCTTCAGGTTTGCCCAGAGACCTGGAATTGGCAGATACCTCATAATCCACCTGATCCCGGAGACTGTTGAGAGAATTTTTCCAGTTGATTCCTTCTCCCACTGCAACAAGGAGAACCACTGTGGTGAAAGCAAGAAGTAAACTGACTGCAAGCTGTCTTTCTTGCTGAAAGAGCATTTTTCGCTTGGCAAGCAGCCGATCCATCTGAAACGCCCGCTGAGACAGAACATTTTTACGCTTCATCTTCCGCACAATCTCTGCATCCCGGATGGCCTGCATGGGAGGAACCCGGGAAATGACCCACAAGGGAATCAAGGCCGAAAGAATCACAACCACAAAGCCAAAGGCCGCACCGGCCAGCAGAATGGAAATGCTGGGAAGAAAGACAAAGTAATCTCCAATCATACGGGCAAATAACTTTACGCCCCAATATGCCACAGCCACGCTGATGGGGGTGCAGATGAGAGTAATCAGAACAGCCTCCCGTCCGAAAACCTGAATAATCTGTTTTCGGGTAGCACCTACCGCCCGAAGCAGACCAATCTGCTTTCTCCGTTCTTTGAGGTTGGAGGCGAAGGCGTTAGCAATACCGAAGCAGGAGAGAAACGCCAGCAGCAGGGCCAATACTGTCACAAGCTTGGTACTGTTTGTCACCTTGGACAGCAGACTTCCATCAAGGCTCATGTAGTGTGTATCCAGTCTGTACTCCCAGTCAAGATTCTTTTGGAGAAATTCGCAGGTGGCATCATTCCAGTCTTTCACATCCAGAAGGGCAATAAGATTTTCTTTTCCACCCAACTCCACCGCTTCCTGACTGGAAACAAAAATTCCGGGTACCTGGGCGGCCTTATAGCGGATATTGCCTTCAAGCTGTTCAATGTAGGATTTGTGATTGTCCAAAATTCCGACCAGCGTATAGGTTTTGTCTTTCTGCTGGGAGAGATAATCACTTCCGTTGCTGGGCAGTTCGTGCAGTGAAACGGTCTGTCCAATCTTGATGGAGTCGAAGCCCATCCGCAGAAGGGTACTGTGCTCAATGGCAATTTCTCCTGCCTGCTGAGGAAGACGACCCTCTGCAATCTGGGGATAATAAAGTTCCCTGGCCCGGTCATCCATCCAGGCGATGGTGCTGCCGTTTTCCTGCTTCTCTGTCCAGCCGTAGGAGAGAATATGCAGATAGCCTGCTGTACCTTCCAAAATACCGCCGTCTTCTATGGTATTTATGTCCATATCCTGTGCATCCAGGATCAGTACATCCTGTTGGCCCATCTGGCGGTGCTGAATCTCCTGCTGTGAGGAATTGCTGCAGGAAAGGAAAAATGGAACACCACAGGAAAAAGTCATAGCCAGAATCACACCAATCACCAGGGTGATATACTGTTTTTTTCGGTGCCTGAGGTTTCCCCTGGCGACGGCATTGATCGTCAGTTTCTTTGCCATCTTACATCACCCCATTTTTCGTGTCCCGGATAATCTTGCCGTCTTCCAAGGTCAGAACCCGGTCTGCCTGCTCGGCAACACCCAGATCATGGGTCACCAGAATCAGAGTAACACCCAATTCATTGCTGACATATTTGAGCAGCGACATCACTTCTCTGCCGCTCTTACCGTCCAGATTACCGGTGGGTTCATCTGCAAACAGAATAGAAGGGCGATTGGCCAATGCTCTGGCAATGGCAGTTCGCTGCTGCTGACCATCGGAAAGGGCAGAGGGCAGATGGTTGAGCCGGTCCCGGATTCCCAGCATATCAATGAGATGATCCAGATAGGTTTCGTCTGCCTTCTTGTGGTCCAGCATTACGGGCAGAAGAATATTTTCCAATCCTGTCAGCTCCTGTACCAGATTGTAGGCCTGAAAGACAAAACCAAATCTTCTTCGGCGCAGAACGGACAGCTGATTGTCCGAGTAAGCGGACAGATTTTTTCCTCCGTAAAGTACCCTGCCGGAGGTGGGATTTTCCAGAGAACTCAGTATATGAAGCAGTGTAGACTTGCCGGAACCGGAGGGGCCGGTAATAGCACAAAACTCACCCTGTTCAAATTCCAGTGTTACCTTGTCCACCGCTTTGATGACATTTTCTCCTGCGATATATTCTTTTGTCAGATTCTGACATTCAATGATCTTCATGGAGTTCGCTCCTTCCGTTTGTATGGCCCTATTATAACCCGTCAACCTTACGATCACATGACGCGAACCTTACGATTTCGTAAGATAAGAAAAACAGAGCCCCAAAGGACCTTGTTAAATCTTGAGATTTGCGTCAATGATGGGAATACACATCACAACCGACAGGCCTTTTCCGGTATTCCGGGCGGTGATTATGCCGTGATGTTTTTCAATGACAGCCTTTGTAATGGCAAGGCCGATGCCTGTACTGTTGGGGGCTGCATTGGACGCACGGTGGAACCGCTCAAACAGCTTCGGCAGTTCTTGGGGTGACACGCCTCCGCCGTCATCCTCCACTGTGATACTGACCGAGGTATCTGCCGGTTCCATACGGATTTCCACCGTTCCGTCCGGCCTGGTATGCTCGCAGGCATTCTTCACCAGATTTCCCAGGGCCTCATGCAGCCAGTTTTCATCTGCCCGAATGGTTGCTTGTCCCTTCACCAGAATCTGTTTCTTTGGGAATAATGGCTGTAACTCGGAACGAATCGTCATGGCAAGCTTTGACAAATCGCAATTCTCAAAATTCATCCTGTAGGTTTCGCTGCGGATTTTCTCCAATGTCAGCACATTTTGAATCAGCTGCTCCATTTTTTCAATCAGCATCAGTTCTTTCTCGGTATGGGAACTGGGGGTGGAGGCATGTTCCATTTCACAGTAAAGCCGCAGTCCGGCCAGCGGTGTTTTCAACTGATGGGAAATATCTGACAGGAATTCTGCATTGTTCTTTCCTTCCTGCTTCATAAATTCCCGCTCCTGCAGCAGACGATTTTCCAGCTCACAGATATTGGTCTGCAAATGACCGAAAGTGCCATCTTCTGTGCTGAGTTCCGTCTGGGTCCCATCCAGAAGAAAAGTATCGATGCTTTCCGTCAGCTTCTGCATCTTTTTCTTTTGCATCAGAATGACCATCAGGAGCACTGGAGGAAGAAAAGCCAGAATGACAAGAATGAGTCCTTTCATGCTTCGTTGTCCTCCCAACGATAGCCGGTTCCTCGGACGGTGGCAATATGTCTGGCTCCGATTTTCTCCCGAAGACGGCTGATATGGACGGAGAGGGTATTGTCATCAATAAAGTCCCCGTCACAGTCCCAGATTTTCTGTAGAAGAGTGTTCCGGGGGACAATCGCACCACAGTTGGAAATCAGAGTGTTCAGAATCTGAAACTCCGTTTTGGTCAGTGCAATCATTTCCCCGTTTTTCGTCACGCTCATAGTTTCCAGATCCAGGTGGAAATTCTTTTGCTGAAAACTGGTTGTTTTTCGCCTGCGAAGAAGAGCACGAACTCTGGAGAGAAACTCCTGCATCTTAAATGGCTTTGTTACATAGTCATCTGCTCCGGCATCCAGCCCCCGGACAATCTGATATTCCTCATTACAGGCCGTCAGGAACAGAATAGGAACATCGTTGCCATGATTTCGCAGCTCCGTACAAATTTCCAGACCGCTTCCGTCTGGGAGCATTACATCCAGGATTACCAGATCGAAATGATGCTGTTGGAGCAGAACCCGGCCATCTTTGCAGTTTGAGGCGCTCTGAACAGCGTATTTCTCTTTTGTCAGCAGTTCACAAAGCCCATCCCGCAGGAAAAAATCGTCCTCCAACAGCATAATTTTATCGTTCATCCTTCTCACGCTCCTGTACTTATTTTCTTTCATTATACCGAAAATGACTGGACCGTCAAGTCAGTTTGCCTGATCTGGATCCGAAAATACATTTTTGTTCCATGTGTATTATAAAAGAATCGCAATAAAAAAGAAAAAGTCCGGAAATCGTTGCAGCAC
>CAUWEI010000096.1:0-10804 GCA_963557675.1 uncultured Oscillospiraceae bacterium
TTATGTATATATATTTTATGTATTTTGCACTGAACTTCTTCGTTTTTCAAATTTCTTCTCAGTATGTACATTTTTATTGTAGTGCAACCACCGTTTTTATGTATTTTGCCAGTTTTCGAGGATTTCCCCTTCCGTCCGTCGATTTTGAAAACCGATTTTGATGCAGAAAAACCGTATTTTTTCCTATAGCAGTGCTGTATGTTTCTTTCCGGCGGACATACCCCAGATTTAGCTTTCTGTGGTATACAGGAGCAAACTCACCATTTTACCCGCTCCCAATTGAATATGGACAATTTCATCCTTCACTGCAAGCTCTTGCATGGGTTGCTCCATAATATCCACAATAAAAGCCTTCTGAAGTCCATCAAAGCGGAGCTGAACCTCTCCTTCTTCCAGTCCCGGAGCTAACAGGCGCAGTACCGTTGCCTTTCCATTTTGAGCACGCTTCACGCTTGCCACCTGTGCTGCACCTCTGATCTCAATAAAGCGGTGTTCCAGAGGCAGCTGGCCGGGGTGGGCAGTATTGGACACATACGGCAGATCCCGGTGTGTAAATGCAGTACCTATAGCTTTCAGCGTCATCGTCTCCCCTTCGGATGCACACAGACCCAGGCGGAAACGCCGTTCGCCCAATTCCGGATAAGGGTCCGGCCCAGAGGACGACCGCAGAAGGGACACCTGGAGCACATCTCCATTCCCACGGTAACCATACTTATTATCGGTCAAAAGAGCCATACCCTGTTTTTCTCCGGGCGCAAATGTGAAGTTCCTTGCACAATGGTCGTGCATCTGTTCTGACTTTCGTTTATCCAAGCCAATGAGACCATCCCCCAGGAACCAGTCGGGTGTCCAGGACAGCTGACTCTTAAAGCACAGGCCGGGACATCCCGTTTCATCTGCAAGCTCCATCCAGAGAACCTTTCCAGCCAGTTCCAGAATGGGAGAACCTTTTTCCAGAGTGGCGGTAACCTCCAGGCGGCTGTTTTTCAGACGGATTTCGTAGGTGAGGCTTTGGCGGAGTGCTCCCTTTTCAGGACCTTTTTTCAGGCAGACGCGGCCACTCTTGTGGAGATTCTCCGGTGCCATCTGTACGCCTTCTACCCAGGCATTGCCTACCATCTCCCCGGTTCGCTCCCGGTATGTCCAGAAACCAGCTCCCTGAGGACCAAGCAGCTCTTTGCCCGTCTCCTTATATATATAGGAAGCAACGGAAAGATCTTCCTCCCGGAAAGTGATTTTTACCAGATCATTTTCCAGAACCAACGGATGATAATAGGTCACTCTCGGATCTGGGGGAAGTGCAGAAAAGCAGAAGCTCTGCTTTTGCGCCTCTGTCACGACCACTGTGGTATAGCCCAGAGCCGGCACAGACAATTCAATAAGAAGATCCGTCCGGTTATGGCTCCAATCCAATGTGCCTTGGGCCAGGACCTGGGAGGACACGAGGGTTCCGTCTGCAGTGTGTACTTGCAGCTGCTCCGGATTTCCGGGCCAATCCCAAAGGCTTGCTTCCACAACCCCTTTCCGGCCAAAGCCGGTGGGATTAAAGAAGTGGAGAATTCTTGTTTTTCCTCTTCCCCGCTCCGTATTGGGCAAGCGGAAGCGACTGGTTCCATCGATGTGCAGTCCCATACCCGCTCCCTCCGAGCGAGAAGCGAGGGGTGTATCCGGTGTTTCATAAGCAGACGTATCCATCTTATCTGCAAAGGCCCGCAAAGCTGCACTGGATGCCGCCATAACTGTTCCCATCGCCTCTTCAAAAGCTCCCATAGCATGATCTTTGGAAACCTCCGTATTGGAGCCGGGGAGAATATCGTGGAACTGATTAAATAGAATCCGTTCCCATGCAAAGCGGAACTGAGGATTGAAGTCCTCCATTTTGGTTTTCTCTACCGCAAACGCTGTGAGAGCCTCCGCTTCATAAAGCCGATCCTCACCCATGCGGTTTGCTTCCTTAATTTTAGCCTGAGAAGTATAGCATCCTGTGAAGGTAGGGCCAAGCTCTCCGGTAACCACAGGGAAGTGATCCTTGTAAGGAGCGATTGTGGAAAAACACTCATTATAAGTAGAGAACTTGATTTTGGGAGCCAGCGGCCAGGTTTGCATATCCAGAATCCGCTCCAGATCCTGCCGGGTGGGACCACCGCCGTGGTTGCCTACGCCATATATTTTCATCATATCCCGGATGCCGTACTTCTTACAGAACTGAGGAACCTGATTCAAGTACATAGGCCGAATGGAATCGTTATACCACAGAGGTTCATTGAGGGCCAAAACTTCTGCACCGCTGGGGGCCTGCCAGCGGTAGAGGTATTCTCCGTCCAGACCACGGCAGTGGTAGAACCATTGAATTCCACCGGCTGTAAGAATTTCCGGCACCCATGCTCCATGTCCAAAGGAATCCGGGTGGAAGTCTCCCACCACACTATCATAAGCTATGCCGAAGTGTTCACAAAGATACTCCTTTGTATATAGAATATGACGGGCCATCGATTCTGCATTGGGCATATTCTTATCCAGTTCCACATAGGAAGAGCCTGCAAACTCCCAACGTCCCTCCTGCACCCGCTCCTTGATGCGCCGGAACAGGGCCGGATCGTAGAACTCCGCAATTCGGTATACGGCACACTGCGACTGTGAGAAGGTAAACGCAGGATACTCCTCCATAAGGTCCAGCATCGTACGGAAGGTACTCAATACCGTCTGCACTGTTTCATGGATGCCCCAAAGCCAGTCCATATCGATGTGGGCATGGGCCACACAGTGCAAGGTGTACTGCTTTGCCTTGGGGGACAGCGGCAGGAGCACAAATTCTGCTTTTTGCAAGGCAGAATCCGTCAACGCGTGTTCTTTTTGGAAACTGTCATACAGGCCATCAATGGCCTGCTCCAAAAGCAAACGCTCCTCTCCCTCTGCCACCGCATCCGCCACGGAAAAAGATGCAAAAAAGCGTTCGCCCCAGGGACTTAATTCTGGAATATCAATCCAGTGGTTTTTTTGCTCCGGTTTCATCCGGGCAATTTTGTCATACATGGTCATATGTATTTCTCCTCTTTGGTGGTTTATCCTATTATTACACACAGTGTCCTGCTTTGCAACTATCTTTTGGAGAAAAAGAAAAGACCTACCGTTTACACGGTAGGTCTCTTTTTCGGACATACTTTTGGGATTACAGGTACTTCTTCATTCCCTCGGTTGCCTTAGCAACATCATCAGAAATGGTGATGGTGAAGTGCATGTCATTGGCCTTACCAAATTCGGCACACCAATCCAAGAACTCTTCACCTACGGTACGGTCATCACCGATGAACTTGTACAGGCTTTCAATAAACACATGGGTGATATCGAAGTTACCGGCATGCAAGCCACTGATGAAACCCTTGAGCATGGTAATGTCATTTACACCATAGTCCTTTGCGTCAATGAGACGGACACGATAGTCAATGTCATAGGTCAGCTTCTGGCCATGTTCAATACAGACCACACTGCCATTCTCGCTCTGAACCGCCTCGTTGATATTCTTGACCAACTGCTTGGTTTTGCCAGAGCCCTTCAGCCCCATAATTACTTTCACCATAGGTATCTCCTCCTTACAGCACCGGGAAATCCCGGTTATGTTCTACTATTCTACCAGTTCCTTCAAAGAATTGCAACTATTTTTCTTCTAAGTCGGCAAAACTTATTTCTGTTCGTAACCGGGTTTGCCCAAAAGCTGGAACATATTCCGCTTATAAAACTCCACACCAGGCTGATTAAAGGGATTGACTCCCAACATATAAGCAGAAATGCCGCAGGACAATTCAAAGAAGTAGAAAATTTCGCCCAGCTTGGCATCGTTCAGCTCGCCCATATCCACGGTGATAACGGGCACACCGCCATCCACATGGGCTGCCACCGTACCACGGAATGCCTGCTCATCAACGAAGTCCAGGGTCTTACCCTCCAGGTAATTGAGGCCGTCCAGATTCTTATAGTCCGAACCCACCGTTACCGTATTGGCATCCGGAGCAAAGCGCACCATGGTCTCAAACAGATTCCGCTTACCTTGCTGAATCATCTGACCCAGAGAGTGCAAATCAGCGGTAAACTCAGCCGTAACCGGGAAAATACCCTTTCCGTCTTTGCCTTCGGATTCACCAAAGAGCTGCTGCCACCAGCCGCCCATCATCTTAAAGGCAGGCTCGAAGGAAGTGAACAGCTCAATGTCTTTTCCCTTCCGGTTCAGGAGGTTTCGGATGGTGGCATACAGCCACACCGGGTTCTCAAAGGAACGCAAATCATAGCTCTGCTTGGCCTCTGCCGCACCAGCCATCACAGCTTCAATATCAATGCCAGCCACTGCCATAGGCAGCAGGCCCACAGCCGTCAGTACGCTGAATCGTCCGCCCACATTCTGAGGAATGACGAAGGTCTCCCAACCCTCTTCCTGTGCCATCTGGCGCAGAGCACCCTTTTCCGGGTCGGTAATAGCAAAGATATGGGACTTTGACACCTCAGAGCCATATTTCCGCTCCAGCATCCAGCGCAGAGCACGGGTTGCAATAGCGGGTTCTGTGGTGGTACCGGACTTAGAGATAAAGGCTACGGAAAAGTCCTTGCCCTCCAACTGCTCCATCAAATCGTTCCAGGCTCTGGTAGACAGGCCATTGCCAGCGAAGAAAATTCTGGGATTGCCCTTACTGCCACGCTTGAGATTATAGTTGGGGCCTTCCATCAGTTCGATAGCCGCCCGGGGACCCAGGTAGGAGCCGCCGATGCCAACCACTACAAAGGCCTCGGAGCTTTCACGAATCCGTTTCCCTGCGTCCATAATGCGGCGCATTTCCTGCGTTGTTTCACGGGTGGGCAGGTTCAGCCAGCCCAGAAAGTCGTTGCCCTCGCCGCTGCCTTCCATAACTGTCTTATGGGCCGCAGATACCTCTTTTTCTGCAGCCAGCAGATCCGGCAGAGCCAACGGACCCCACACATTAGAAATATCAACTTTTATCATAACAAGTCCACGTCCTTTCAACCGTATACGATTCCAGAGCACACATACTCTTTTCTTGTATGCTACCGCAAAATGAACGGAAACGCAAGGGCTTTTTTCCCGGAAGTAAAAAAACTTTCACTTTCGATACAACCCGTCAAAATCTTGCTGGTTCTGGACTTTTAGGGGCAGTAGCGATATAATAGGAAAATCACCAACCTATTTTGAGGTAATCGACCTGTTTGGAGGTAATAAATATGAAATATGGATTCGGAATCGACCTGGGCGGCACCACTGTGAAGCTTGGTCTTTTTAAAGAAGACGGCACACTGGTGGAAAAATGGGAGATTCCCACAAATACCGCCCAGAACGGTGCCTCTATTTTACCGGACATCGCCCGGGCTGTGGAAGGCTGCATGACTCGCTGGGAAATCTCCAAAGAGCAGTGTCTGGGCATTGGCATTGGCGTTCCCGGCCCCGTCAGTGGGGACGGTACTGTAAAGCGTTGTGCCAATTTGGGCTGGGGGTTTTTCAACCTGCATCAGACATTGCAGGAACTGACCGGACTGCCCGTAAAGGCAGGAAATGACGCCAATGTAGCCGCTTTGGGTGAATGTTGGAAAGGCGGCGGCCGAGGCTGTGAAAATATGGTACTGGTGACTCTCGGCACCGGAATCGGCGGCGGTATTGTAGCAGACGGAAAGATTCTCTTTGGTGCTCATGGTGCAGCCGGAGAAATCGGTCATCTGCCCATGGATAAAACAGAGACGGAACCCTGTGGCTGTGGAAAATACGGCTGTGCCGAGCAATATGGCTCTGCCACCGGTATTGTCCGTCTGGCACGGCGGGCCCTGGAACAAAGTGAGACTCCCTCTGCTTTGCGTACTCTTTCTCAGATCACAGCTAAGGATATTTTTGATTTGGCAAATCAAAAGGACCCTCTGGCTCTGGAAGTTCGGGCCCGTTACTTTGATTTCCTGGGTCAGTTTTTGGCCTGTGTGTGCTGTGTTGTTGACCCCGAGGTAGTTGTCATTGGCGGCGGCGTATCCAAGGCAGGTACCATCCTGACCGAAGGGATTCAGAAAGATTTTATCCCCTATATGTTCCACACCGGGCGGGAAATCCGCTTTACTCTGGCGGAACTGGGGAACGATGCAGGTATTTATGGCAGCTTTAAGCTGGTTTTGGATTATTTAGGAGGATAACTTATGGATGTTTTGGTTTTGGGTGGCGGTCCTGCCGGTGTCAGTGCCGCTATTTATGCAGCTCGTGCAGGTAAAAGTGTTACCCTTTTATATATGGATATGGGCGCACTGGGTCGGGCAGAACGAATTGACAATTTCTATGGCTCTCCCACCATCACAGGCCCCGCTCTCTTTGATGCCGGCTTGCAGCAGGCAAGAGATTTGGGCGTAACAGTAAAGAAAACCCAAGTGCTTTCCCTTGGTTTCGGAATGGACGGACTGCTGGCTGAAACTTCAGAGGGAGATTTGGAAGCCAAAGCGGTGGTATTGGCTACAGGTACACAGCGAAAAGCCCCTAAAATTCCGGGCCTGCAAGACTTTGACGGTGCCGGTGTCAGCTACTGTGCCATCTGCGACGGCTTCTTCTGTCGTGGCAAAGAGGTGGCTGTATTGGGTGCCGGAGAATACGCACTGCACGAAGCACAGGTTCTGGCACCTCTTGCCTCCAAGGTGACTCTGCTCACCAACGGAGAGGACGCTCCTGTGTGTGAATTCCCGGTGGACACCCGTCCTATTGCGGCTTTGGAGGGTGACAATGGCATTTTGCATCAGGTTCGGTTTCATGACGGGGAGGTTCTTCCTGTCACCCGGCTTTTTGTGGCTCTGGGTACTGCTGGCAGCGGAGACCTGGCCAAGAAAGCAGGGATCCTCACCGAGGCAGACAAGATTTTGGTGGATGACAATATGGCTACCAACATTCCCGGCCTCTTTGCCGCAGGTGACTGCACCGGTGGACTTTTGCAGGTCTTCAAGGCCGTTTCCCAAGGCTCTCAGGCAGGTATGGCCGCAGTCAAATATTTGAATTCCCTATAACAATGAAAGAGGCTCAGACAATCGAACTTGTCTGAGCCTCTTTTTTCATTTCTAATTAAAGGTTACGGTTCCATTTACAAAAAGATGGCTGATGCGGTTACGCAGAGCTTGCGCTTCCGGGGTATTCTCTGCACCGTGGAGATTCACCCAATCCGCAGCGGCAGTCTGCGCCTGCTTCAAAAGTTCCAAATCCATGGACAAGCTGGCTGCTCGAAACATCGGCAGGCCATGCTGACGATGTCCAAAGAAATCGCCGGGACCTCGAAGTTTCAAGTCTTCCTCTGCAATGCGGAAGCCATCGGCTGTTTTGCACAAACTCTTGAGTCGAAGTAAGGTATCCGGATTTCGGCTGTTGGACACCAGAATACACCAGCTTTTGTCCTTGCCACGGCCTACCCGACCCCGAAGCTGGTGAAGCTGGCTGAGGCCAAAGCGGTCTGCATCCTCCACCACCATCAAAGTTGCATTGGGAACGTCCACTCCTACCTCGATAACCGTAGTTGCCACCAAGATTTTTGCCTCTCCCCTAGAAAAGGCACCCATAACCGCTTCCTTTTCGCTGCCCTTCATTCTGCCGTGAATGAGAGCCACAGGAAGGTCCGAAAAAACAGTATTCTGCAACGTCTCCGCCCAGACTTCTGCCGCCTTGCCGGACTCCGTCTCCCCTTCTTCCACCGCAGGACAGACAATATAGCACTGATGTCCTGCCTGGACCTCTTTTCTTATAAATCCATTGAGTCTTGCCCGATAGGATTCATTGACCAGGAAAGTGTCAATTCCCTGTCTGCCAGGGGGCAGCTCATCCAAAACAGAGACTTCCAAATCTCCATAGAGAATGAGGGCCAGCGTTCGGGGAATGGGGGTAGCCGACATCACAAGCAGGTGACTGCCTGCTCCCTTTTCCGACAGGGCCGCACGCTGTGCGACACCAAAGCGGTGCTGTTCGTCCGTAATCACCAGCCCAAGGTTGGAAAACTCCGTACTCTGCGAGAATAGCGCATGGGTTCCCACCGCCAGATTGCCTTCTCCGGTTGCAAGGGCTTCTCTTGCCAATCGCTTTTCCTTTGGGGTCATAGATCCGGTCAAAAGAATACACCGAACCCCCAGAGGCGTCAGGAGCTTCGTCAGGGTTTTATAATGCTGCTCTGCCAAAATTTCCGTCGGTGCCATCAAAGCAGTCTGTTGACCGTTTTTGCAGGCCAGATATGCAGCAGCAGCCGCCACCACGGTCTTACCACTGCCCACATCACCTTGCAGAAGCCGGTTCATGGGGAATCCCTTAGAAAAATCATTGCTGATTTCCTCAATGGCCCGTCTCTGTGCTCCCGTCAAGGTAAATGGCAGTGCCGCAAAGAAGGGAGTTAGATCCCGTTCTCTATAAGGGGCCACCTCTACCAGTGTCCGCTGGGCACGCATAAGACTGAGAGCTGCAGAAAACACAAAAAATTCTTCAAATACCAGCCGCCGTCTGGCACCACCCAAATCTTCCGGACTTTTGGGCTGATGAATGGCATAATAAGCCCGGTCGGCCCCCATAATATGATATTGCTCTAAAATTTCATTTGGCAACAGTTCCGCAGGTGGGCCGCAAAGTTCCAGTGCCTGACTGATTGCTTTTGCTACCGCCTGATTGGTAAGACCAGCGGTAAGTGGATAGATGGGAAGAATTTTTCTTGTGACCCCGGGGCTGGACTCTATGGGCTCAAAAGCCGGGTTGGTCATCCCGTAGCCTCCAAAGTCTCCGGACACTGCACCATAAAAAATATATTCTCTGCCGGGGATCAGCTGTTCCGTCCCAAAGCGGCGATTAAAGAAGGTAATATGCAGTCTGCCGGAGTGGTCCGCCACGGTAACCTTGGTCAGTTCCAGTCCTTTTCGGATTTTGTGACTTCTGGGGCTTCCCATAACCATAGCCCGGAAGCATGCCGGTGTGTCCGCCTCCAACTGTGCAATGGGAATCAGTCTGGTGCGGTCCTCATAGGTACGGGGATAGTGGTAGATGAGGTCTTCCAGAGTGTGGATTCCCAGAGCGGCAAAAAGTTTTTCCTTGGCAGGGCCAATGCCCTTCATGGTTTGAATGGAATCGGTACGCTGTGCCATGGCTGCCCTCCTTTTTGATACTTCTTTCATTATAACGCACAATGGTAGTTAGAGCAATAAAAATTCTTTTGACCATGCATCCTCTGTAGCAGTGGTGCATAAGATAAATCAACACCAATTAAATTTCTATAACCACTCTCATTTTCTTTCTCCTCTCTTTGCTGGAATTCTTGCTCATGTGGGGTATAGGCCACGAATTATGGGGAAAACTGGGACTGAGGTGAAGAACATGAAACGATATTTTGTCACGCTTTGTCTTTTAGGAATGATTCTTGGGGTCTCTCGTGGATATGTGGCTATTTGGAAGGATGAGGACCCCCAGCCCTGGCTGGTGACCAAAATGCCAGTGGCACTTCTGCCGGAACAGGACCGGGAAACCTTAAAAAAAGGCATTCCCCTGCCAAACGACGAGGCCCTTACCAAAGCCCTGGAAGATTACTGTTCATGACAACTAAATTTCCTCTTGATTTTGTGAGCAAAACAGGTTAATATTATGACATGAAAACCCCCTGGCCACCAGGGGCCTGGAGGAAAGACAACATGGAAGAATACGGTTCCGATTTCATTACCATCACCGATGAGGACGGCAAGGAGTACGAGCTGGAGATTTTGCAGCAGCTGGAGTATCAGGGCAAGACCTATATGGCTGTTGTTCCCGCCGTGTCCTATGACGAAGCCGAGGAAGAGCTGGAGGTCAGCCTCCTGCGTTCCGACGAAGAGGACGGCGAGCCCATCCTCAGTGCCATTACCGACAATGAAGAGTTGGAAGCAGTGTACGCCCTCATGATGGAAGCTCTCTACGCCGACGATGAGGAAGACGAAGAGGACGCTGAGTAATTACAATTTATAATGAATCTCCCTGCTTGGTACGTGACGTGCCCGTTTAGACCCACATTTTTTACTAGGGACGCAGGACTTCTTCTTCGGATTGCAGGCCTCCCGCCGGCGCTTTGACGATCGGTGGACGTTGGAAGCAGTTAAGATGTTAGAGCGGCGACCCACCTGCCGTTTTGTGCAGGTTATAATCGGGTGCGCACGGCTAAAGTGGGGATTTTCAGGGCCTGGTGCAAGAAATTGCTCCAGGCCCTTTCTCTATTTGCAGAAAGGAATTCACCTATGACTGAACAATATACTTTGCTTCGGGAGCAGCTCAAGTCCCTTGTAGAGGGAGTCCCCCATCCCATTGCCAATCTCTCGAACGCCTCCGCTCTCATTATGGACAGCCTCCCAGACCTCAACTGGGCCGGGTTTTATCTGTTGGAAGGAAACACTTTGGTTCTTGGCCCCTTCCAGGGAAAACCTGCCTGCATCACCATTTCGGTGGGCCGTGGTGTCTGCGGTACGGCTGTGAAGGAAGATGCGACCCAGCTTGTTCCGGATGTCCACGCATTTCCCGGTCACATTGCATGCGACTGCGCTTCCCGCTCTGAGATTGTGGTACCTCTGCACAAAGATGGTAATGTTGTCGCTGTTTTGGACATCGACAGCCCTACAGCAGGCCGCTTTACCCTGGAAGACCAGGAGGGACTGGAAGCTCTGGTGCCCATTTTAGAGTCCGCTTTTTAAGAACGGATTCCTTTGTTTCCATATTTCACTTCAATCTGCCACAAAACCAATGGTTCTGTGGCAGATTTTTTATTTCTATCCCAAAGGCTCCATCGGGTATACAGTATGATAT
>CAUWEI010000097.1:0-10759 GCA_963557675.1 uncultured Oscillospiraceae bacterium
GCTGCAATCTGCTTTTCCCGGCGCAGGTCCATGGCTGCAAGCAAGCTGCGGATTCGGATGCGAATGGCTCCAAGATTGGTGATCTCGTCGATTTTCAGAAGGGTATAGAGCTTATTGCTCTTTTCCAAAATCTCACAGACCTGATCGGTGGTGACGGCATCCAGACCACAGCCAAAGGAATTGAGCTGAATCAGTTCCAGGTCATTTCGTTTTGCCACAAATTCTGCGGCGTTATACAGTCGGGAATGATATACCCACTGATCCACTACACGCAGAGGCCGTTCCGGCACAAAATCCAGCGGCAGACTGTCCTCTGTGAATACCGTCAGGCCATAAGAAGCAATCAGTTCGGGAATTCCGTGGTTGATTTCCGGGTCCATGTGGTAGGGTCTTCCAGCCAGTACAATGCCACGGCCACCACGCTGTTCCATGTCCTGCAAAAGCCGTTTGCCTTCGGCCTGGATGTCCTCTTTGGCTTTCCGCTGTTCGGCCCATGCCAGATGTACGGCGTTTCGTACCTCATTTTCCGGAATGTTCCATTCCTCCGCTGCGGTCTTTACCAGACGATTTGCGGCGGTTTTCTCATTGGTAAAGGCAAGGAAGGGGCGGATATACCGCACATCGCCTTCTGTAATGGCTTCTACGTTGTTCTTGATGTTTTCCGCATAGGAAACCACAATGGGACAGTTAAAGTGGTTCTGAGCCTTTTTGGTCTCCTGATGTTCATAGAATACGCAGGGATGGAAAATGGTTTTGATGCCCTGATTGACTAGCCATTGCACATGGCCGTGGGACATTTTAGCCGGATAACACTCCGATTCCGAGGGGATGGACTCGATTCCCAGCTCATAGATTTTCCGAGTGGAGTAAGGGGAGAGAACCACTCGGAAGCCCAGCTCCCGGAAGAACGTGGCCCAGAAGGGATAATTTTCATAGAGATTCAGAACTCTGGGAATACCGATGGTTCCACGCTTTGCCTCAGATTCGGACAGAGGGGGGTAGTCCTCAAAAATTCGCTGGCGTTTGTAGGCCATCATGTTGGGAGCCTTAGGGCCTTTGTTGGCTCCACCGGCTCCTTTTTCACAGCGGTTTCCGCTGATGTGCTTTCGACCGTCAGAAAAGCGGTTTACGGTGAGCATACAGTGGTTGGAGCAGCCACCGCAGCGAGTAGAGGTAGCGGTATACGTCAGGTTCGTGATTTCATCCAGAGAAAGCATGGTGGTTTTTTTGCCGGTATCGTGATTTCTGGCAGTCAAAGCGGCACCAAAGGCACCCATCAGACCGGCAATATCCGGGCAGGTAGCGTTGACCCCAGAGATTTTTTCAAAGGCACGGAGGACGGCCTGATTATGGAAGGTGCCGCCCTGTACCACAATATGGGTACCCAAATCCTCACTGGAAGCCAGCTTGATGACTTTGAACAGGGCGTTTTTAATGACGGAATAGGCAAGACCGGCGGAAATGTCCGATACGCCAGCCCCTTCCTTCTGGGCCTGTTTTACGTTGGAATTCATAAACACCGTACACCGGGTTCCCAAATCCACGGGAGCCTTGGCAAACAGTGCCTTTTGGGCAAACTCCTGAGCGGTATAACCCATGGAGGAGGCGAAGTTCTCGATAAAGGAGCCACAGCCGGAAGAACAGGCTTCATTTAATAGAATGGTGTCTACGGTGCCGTTTTTCAGCTTGATGCACTTCATATCCTGACCGCCAATATCCAGCACACAGTCCACCTTGGGGTCAAAGAATGAGGCGGCAGTACAGTGGGCGATGGTCTCGACTACACCCTCATCCAGAGAAAAAGCAGATTTCAGAAGGGATTCTCCGTATCCGGTGGAACAGGAGCGGGCAATGGTTGCGGTACTTGGCAGAGCCTCTTTGAGAAGCTGTACCGCCTCTTTTGCCGTCCGGATGGGGTCTGCCTGATTGTTGGCGTAGTGGGAAAACAGCAACTCGCCTTTGCTTCCCACCAGTACAAGCTTGGTGGTGGTGGAACCGGCATCAATGCCCAAATAACAGGGGCCTTTGTATTGCCGAAGGTCGGCTTTTTCCACGACGTTTTTGTTGTGACGCTCCTGAAATGCCTGAAATTCCGCTTCATTGTGAAACAGCGGTTCCAGACGAGGCATTTCAAAGGCAATGGGAACGCCTCGCTTCAACTGCTCCAAAAGACCCTGTAAGGACACCACCGGGGCTTCTTCGGATTCCAAAGCGGCACCCAAAGCGGCAAACAGATGAGAATTTTCCGGGTCTACGGTAGTTTCCGGGGTTAAATGCAGGGTGCGAATAAAAGCCTGCTTTAATTCGGACAGGAAATGCAGAGGGCCGCCCAGAAATGCTACACAGCCCCGAATGGGCTTGCCACAGGCCAGACCGGAAATGGTCTGGTTTACTACTGCCTGAAAAATGGAGGCGGCTAAATCGGCCCGGGTAGCTCCCTCGTTGATGAGGGGCTGAATGTCGGTCTTGGCAAACACGCCGCATCGGGCCGCAATGGGATAGATTTGCTGGTAATCTTTGGCGGCCTCGTTCAGTCCCTGTGCATCGGTTTGCAGCAGGGATGCCATCTGGTCGATGAAAGAGCCTGTGCCGCCGGCACAGACTCCATTCATCCGTTCTTCCAGAGTACCCCGGAAGTAAATAATCTTCGCATCCTCACCACCCAGCTCAATGGCTACGTCGGTTTGCGGTGCGGTAGACTTTAGAGCGGTGGCAACTGCCACCACCTCTTGTACAAAAGGAATGTTCAGAGCCTTTCCCAAATTGATGGCACCGGAGCCTGTAATGCTGATCTGTAAACGACATTCGCCCAGAGCATCATAGGCCTCCGAAAGCAGGGTTCCCAGCGTTTCCTGGGTGTGTGCGTGGTGGCGGCGGAAGTCGCTGTACTGCATTTGTCCGTCTTGATTTAGAATGACCAGCTTGACGGTAGTGGAACCAATATCAATGCCGGCTCTATATATCTCTGTATTCATAGGAACCTCCCATATCAAAACAACATACCATTGAGACTACTTCTTTTTGCGTCTCTTTCGCTGGGGAGCCGCAGAGCCATACATTTCCTTCAGATGGTCCGACAGAGAAAAGTCGGAGTGGAAGGGGCGGAAGAAATTCAGCTTTTTGCCTTTGACGGGCTGAGATTTCCGAATGTGGTCCTTGATGCCTTCGTACTTGAGGACCACCAGATTCTCGTCTGCAAACTTCTTGAGCTTTGCCATCAGCTGGGCAGAATGTGCCACATCAATAATGAGAATTCCATAAAACATACCAATAAAGAAGGTAAAAGCCAGATTTTGAGACAGCCAATGCAGTGCTTCCAAAATGTGGGGATGGACAAACAGACAATAGACCATTCCAATGGCGGCCCAGGCCAGAGAGAAGGCCGGGCAGATAATGCCGTGAAAATTGCCCCACTGCTCCGAATAATCCCACAGACGAACTTTCAAAAATTTCAGACAGAAGATACCTGCCACCAGTTCGATGAGGGTCATAGCGATTGCCATAACGACCAGTACTACCACTTGATTCCAAATGGGATTTTGAAGCAAGGGTTTATCCCCCAGGGAAGCCAAAAGGAACAAGGTACACAGTCCGAAGCCGTAAATTGGCACATAGGGGCCGGTACAGAAGCCGGGATTGATCCATTTTTTGCTTTTTCTCCGAAGATTTCGGTAGAACAGTTCCAAAAACCATCCAAGGACGGAACCGATGAAGAAGAGAAACGCCATGGTCAAAAAGATACTCAACGTAAACCACCTACCATTCTAATTCTATATATATGCTTATGATACAGAAGTTTTCTAAACCGAAACGAAACTGAATTTTTTGAACCGGGAAAGAACAGGGCCGCCCTGTCCAAAGACAAGACGGCCTAAGCAGACTTTTAAGGATGTTTGGGAAGCTCCACGGTGAAGGAAGTGATGTCGTGGTTACTGCTCACCTGAATGGAGCCACCGTGCAACTCGGTAACACGTTTGACAATGGCGAGACCCACACCGTTTCCCTCTGCGGCATGAGACTGATCCGCCTGATAGAATTTGTTGAAAATCCGTTTCTGCTCTTCCGTTGAGATTTCAGGCCCCGTATTTAGAATGGAGACCGAAACGGTATCCGGGGATTCTGCAATCCGAACCTCGATGATCTGATCCTGCGGCGAGAATTTAATGGCATTGTCCAGAAGGTTGATCCAGACCTGCTTCAAAAGTTCTTCGTTTGCATGGATTGTGTGTTCTCCAAAGGAGAGAAGAAAGTCCAGATTCTTTTTGTCCCACTTGTTTTCCAACAGCAAAATACAGCCCCGAATCTGCTCAGACAGATTAAAAGAGGTGACATTGGTGAGTATGCTCTGGTTTTCTACCTTGGTAAGATTCAGAACATTGGTTGCCATATAAGAAAGCCGAAGGGACTCTTCTTCAATAACGTTCATGTATTCCTGCTTTACGGGTTCACTTAAATTGCCACGCTTCAGGAGTTTGGCAAAGCCTGCAATGGATACGATGGGAGTTTTGAACTCGTGGGAAAAGTTATTGATAAAATCCTTTCGGAGCATTTCGGTGCTTTCCAGCTCCTGGGCCATTTTGTTGAAGCTTTCACAGACTTCTACAAAAGGAGGGTACTTGGCCATCACAGGACCGACGCTCACTCGGGTGTGAAAATCACCGGAGGCCAGCTTGTCCATACTTTTAATGAGGTCCCGGAAGGGCTTCAAAGGAATTTTACTGACTCCCATGGAAATCAGAAGCCCAATGGGGATGCTGATGACTGCAATGAGCATTAGTATTTCGCCAATGTGGGTCATGGTAATATGCAGCACGCCCGATTCAATCAGCAGATAGACAATGCCGCCGGTGAGGATGGAGTTTGCCAGCAGAGCCAGAAACACCACCACGGCGAACATGAGAAGAAGACCGAAGTGCTTTCGTGTTCTCTTGCGTTTCATACCTTCTTCACCACCTTGTAGCCAAGACCTCGGACGGATACAATTTCAAATTCATCCCAGTTTTCAAAGCGTTTGCGAAGCCGACCAATGTGGACGGTGACGGTTTCCCATCCCGTCTCGCTGTCTGCCCCCCAAATTTCGTCCATGAGCTGAATCCGGGTGAAGATTTTTCCAGGGTAGGACAGAAGCTTGTACAAAAGCAAAAATTCCTTCTGAGGCAAGTCCAGCGTTTCACCCTTTCGGGTAACGGTAAGAGCATCGTAATCCAGAACCACATCTCCTACCATGATTTTTCGCTCACTGACAATCTGAGCCCGACGCAGAAGTGCTTTGATTCTTAGAAGCATTTCCTCTTCGTCAATGGGCTTTGTCATATAGTCATCGGTACCCACGAGAAAGCCCTTTTTCTTGTCCTCGGGCAATTGCTTGGCGGAGACCATCAGAATGGGCAGATTGTTGTTGACCTCTCGCAGGGTTTTGGTAAATTCATACCCGTCCATTTTGGGCATCATAATATCCAGAACCACCAGGTCAATATGGTTTTCGTCCAGAATGGAAAGGGCCGCTTCGCCGTTTTCTGCGGTACACACCGTGTAATTTTTCGATTCCAAAACAGCCTTTAATAATAGTCTGGTACTCTTGTCATCGTCCACAACCAAAATGCGAAACATGATTACTCACCTCATTGATAGTTTAGCCAATGTTTCTAAACTGAAACGAAACATTCTATCTATATATGGTATCATATCCTGCCCAGCGGAACCTGTCAAGGGAGGGGAGAATGGACGTGACGTTCTGTTCTTAATATGTTTATAAAAATTTCACAAATTGGAGCGTGAGAAGTTGTTGACAATTACAGATAAAATAAGTAAAATATAGATTATTCAAATATGAACTATTCAAAAGCGACGAGAAGGAGGCGTTGAGGTGAATATTTCGTCCATGTTTGCTTTTACATCCAGAATTCAGCGAGCCTATGACAGGATAAGCCAGCCGGTGCTGCGTGAATTTGAGCTGTCCAAAACATCCTTTGATATTCTGATGTTTTTAGCCAACAACCCGGACCGTTACACCGCAAAAGACATCAGTGTGATACGGAACATCAAGCCCAATGTGGTTTCGCTCCATGTGGACAAATTGGTGCATGACGGGTATCTGGAACGACAGAGTGTGGAGGAGGATCGAAGAAAGATTCGTCTGGTGTGTACCCCGAAAGCAGAACCCATCATCGAAAAGGGACGGGCGGCACAACGGAAACTGCTTGAAAAACTCAAAAAAGGCTTGCAGGAAGAAGATATGGAGTGCTTCCGACACTGCTTTTGTGTGATTGCAAAGAATGCAGAGGACCTTGAGAAAGAAAAGGTTCCTTTGGATTAGAAACGGAGGAATTTTGAGATGCTGAAACTATTGAAAAAAATGCGCCTCAAGGAGATTATCATGACAATTATTTGTGCGGTGTTTCTCCTGGGACAAATTTATTTTGACTTGAAGCTTCCTGACTATATGAGTGAGCTGACCATGCTCATTCAGACCCCGGGAAATGAAATGTCCGCAATCTGGAACACCGGATTCCACATGCTTCTGTGTGCCCTGACCAGTGCAATGCTCTGTGTATTTTGTGGATTCCTGGCGGCAAAGATTGCTTCCGGATTTACTTATGTGGTCCGTGAGGACCTGTTCCAGCAGGTGTCCGGTCTGGGCCAGCAGGAAATGCTGGGCTTCTCGGTTCCCAGCCTTATTACCCGTACCACCAACGACATTACCCAGATTCAGATGGTAATTGCCATGGGCTTGCAGGCTCTTATTAAATCCCCTGTAATGGCCATTTGGGCCGTTGCAAAGATTCTGGGCAAGAGCTGGGAGCTGTCCATCATCACAGCGGGCTTTGTTCTGGCAATCTGTGTATCCGTCTTTGTGATTGTGTCTTCGGTTATGCGCCGGTTCCGTATTGTGCAGAAGCTCACGGATAAAATCAACCGTGTCGCCCGGGAAAATCTTACCGGTATCAATGTGGTTCACGCCTTCAACGCCGAGGAGTATCAGGACGAGAAGTTCGACAAGACCAATGACGTTATGATGAAAACCCAGCTCAAGAATCAGCGTACCTTCGCCGCTCTTCAGCCTCTCATGGGCTTGGGCATGAACGGTCTGTCCCTGTGCATTTTCTGGGTAGGTGCTGCACTTTTGAGTGCGTTGCCTGCTGCCGACATGGCTCAGAGAATGACCATGTTCAGTGACGTTGTGGTGTTTAGCACCTATGCCACCTATGTGGTCATGTCCTTTATGATGCTAGTTATGATTTTCATGCTTCTGCCTGCTGCACAGGTTTCGGCGGAGCGTATCAATCAGGTTCTGGATACCAAGTCCACCATTCAGGAAGGCACCCAGACAACCGGCAAGGAAATCGGTACCGTGGAATTTAAGAACGTATCCTTCCGCTATCCCGAAGCCGTTCAGAACGACCTTACCAATGTGAACTTCAAGATTAACAAGGGCCAGACCCTTGCAATCATCGGTGCTACGGGCAGCGGTAAGACCACACTGGTGAGCCTCATTGCTCGTTTTTATGATGCAACCGAAGGCGAGGTTCTGGTGGATGGTGTGAATGTAAAGGATTACACCTTCGATGGCCTCTATAACAAGCTGGGCTATGTGACCCAGAAGGCCGTGCTGTTCTCCGGCTCGGTTGCGGAAAACGTAACCTTCGGTGAAAACAGCAAGGAGCCTACACAGGAAGAGATCGACCGTGCCATTTCTCTGGCTCAGGCTTCTGAATTCGTGAATAAATTGGAGTTTGGTCAAAACCAGCATATCGCACAGGGCGGCAGAAATGTGTCCGGCGGTCAGAAACAGCGGCTGTCCATTGCCAGAGCACTGGCAAGAAACGCAGAGATTCTGGTCTTTGACGATTCCTTCTCTGCTCTGGACTACCGCACCGATGCAACGCTCCGGGCAGGTCTCACCGAACAGCTCCCGGATACCACGAAGGTCATTGTGGCCCAGAGAATCAGCACCATCCGTCATGCAGACAAGATTCTGGTTCTGGATGAGGGTCGAGTGGTAGGCGACGGCACCCACGAAGAGCTGATGAAGAATTGCTCGGTATACCGTGAAATCGCCATGTCCCAGCTTTCCGAAGCGGAACTGGCCTAAAAGAGGGGGTAGTTTTCATGAAGAAGAAAAAGAATTCAATGTTTTCCGCCCTGGGAAAAGTCTTTCAGTATATGAAAAACAGCATCCCCGTGGTGATTTTTGCCCTGATTTTGGCGGCTCTTGGTGCAGTTCTGACCATTGTTGGCCCGGATAAAATCGGACAAATGACTGACCTCATGAGAGAAGGTCTTGCAACCGGCATCGATATGGCTGCTGTGGCGAAAATCGGTGTGACCCTTGCCATTATCTATGTAGCCAGTGCCATTTTCACCTTTGTTCAGCACTTCATTATGGCTACGGTAACATTGGGAACCTCCAAGCGGATGCGTGGAGATCTGGCCAAGAAAATCAACCGGGTTCCCATGAGCTATTTTAACAAAACCTCACAGGGTGATGTCCTCAGCCGAATCACCAACGATGTGCAGACCTTGCAGCAGGGCCTTGCAAACAGCTTGCCCGGTATCATCAGTGCTTCGGCCCAGTTTGTGGGATGTATCATTATGATGTTTATTACCGAGTGGAGAATGGCTCTGTGTGTTGTAGCCGTGACCTTCCTTGGTGTGATGCTCCTCATGCTGGTAATGACCCATTCCCAGAAGTACTTTGTGGCAAGACAGGAACACTTGGGCACATTGAATGGATTCGTAGAAGAAATGTATTCCGGCCATGAGGTACTGCGGATTTCCTGTGCAGGCAGAAAGGTCAATGAGAAGTTCCAGAAGCTCAACAAGGCCGTTTACGACGCCAACTGGAAGTCCCAGTTCCTGTCCGGTATCATGCAGCCTCTGATGAACGTCATTGGCAACATCGGCTATGTAGTGGTCTGCGTGGTAGGCGCAGCTTTGGCAATGGGCGGTTCCATTCCCTTTGGTGTGATTGTGTCCTTCATTCTCTATGTCCGACTCTTTACAGCTCCTTTGACCCAGATTGCACAGGGTATGACCAATCTCCAGACGGCTTCTGCTTCTGCCAGCCGGATTTTTGAGTTCCTGGAGACCGAGGAACTGCCCAATGAAAGCGAGAAGAAGGAGAGCTTGAAGAACGTAAAGGGTGCGGTATCCTTTGACCATGTCCACTTTAGCTATCCCGAAACCCCCGACAAGGTGATTATCAAGGACTTTTCTACCAAGGTAAAACCCGGTCAGAAGGTTGCTATCGTAGGTCCCACCGGTGCAGGTAAGACCACCATGGTAAACCTGCTGATGCGGTTCTTTGAAATCAACAGCGGTTCCATTTCCATTGACGGTGTCCCCACTTCTCAGCTCAAGCGTGAGAACATCCACGAACTGTTCAGCATGGTGTTGCAGGATACCTGGCTGTTTGAGGGAACCGTCCGGGAGAATCTGGTGTACAACATGGAAGGCATCACCGATGAAGATTTGGAACGGGTCTGTAAAGCCTGCGGCCTGTCCCACTTTGTCCATTCTCTGCCTCACGGGTTCGACACAGAGCTTTCTGACAGCACTACCATTTCGGCCGGACAGAAGCAGCTGCTGACCATTGCCCGTGCCATGCTGCAAAACAGTCCCATGTTGATTCTGGACGAGGCCACTTCCTCTGTGGATACCAGAACAGAGGCCATTATTCAGAGAGCCATGGACGAACTGACCAAGGGAAGAACCAGCTTTGTCATTGCCCACCGCCTTTCCACCATCAAGAATGCCGACATGATTCTGGTTATGAAGGACGGCGACGTGATCGAAAGCGGCAACCACGAAGAGCTGATGAAAAAGGGCGGCTTCTATTGCGACCTGTACAACAGTCAGTTTGACCAGGCGGTTTAATTAGGAGGTGCGGATATGAGCGTGCGATATATTACCATTGAGCGAGAATACGGCAGTGCCGGCACCAAGATTGCACAGGAGGTCTCCAAACGGTGCGGCGTACCCAACTACGGGCGGGAAATTATGGAGACGGTAGCCAAAGAGCAGAATGTATCGGTCAAGGCTTTGGAAGAGTACGAGGAAAGCGTATCCAGCAGCTTTCTGTATTCGCTGTTTGTTATGACGCAGTCCCAGACGGCAAATCCCGATTTGCTGTCCCAAGAGGGAAAGCTCTACGTAGCAGAAACTCGTGTGATTCAAAATATGGCGATGAACGGCCCTGCCATCTTTGTGGGACACTGTGCCTGTCATGCGCTGAAGGAGCGAGAAGGTGTGGTTCGGGTCTTTATCCACGGAAACGACGAGGATAAGAGACGCAGAGTTATTGAGGACTACGGTATTCCGGAAAACGAGGCAGCGGCAACCTTCCACAGACACAACAAAAAGCGTGCCAACTATTATGCGTTCTGTACCCAGAAGAAGTGGAATGACCTGAACAACTACGACATGGTTCTGGATAGCTCCAGTCTGGGAATTGACGGCTGTGCCAAGGTTTTGGCGGCTCTGCTTGAGAAGTAACATACAAACGAATATCCAATAAAAACAAAGGCCATGGAACCGAAAAAAGCAGGTTCCATGGCCTTTGTGCAGAAAAGAACCTGCCGCAGAATTGCACATTCTGCGGCAGGTTGTTTTTATTGGGTTATCGGCTTCCCTTGTCGTATGGGATACCCTCGGCCTTGGGGGCACGGGATTTCTTAGAGGTGAAAGCCAGAACCAACATGGAAGCCACGAAGGGCATCATGTTGTAGATTTCCTTGGGCCAATGCAGGGAGGCCAGGAA